>NZ_JBFAZJ010000021.1:0-159767 GCF_040681715.1 Streptomyces sp. NPDC051582 | reverse complement strand
CCCGCCCCGTGGCCCCCGGCGCCCCCCCCCCCACCGCCCCCCCCACTGCCGCCCCCCGCCGGGGGGGGGGGGGGGGCCCCCGGGGGGGCCCCCCGCCCCTCCCACATCTGGACCTACATCACTTGGCGTGCTTGGCCTGGGTCTTGCGGGCCTTCTCCGCGGCCTCCTCGGCCTCCCACTCCGCGATCACGTCGATCGGCGGCGGGGCCTTCGCCAGGAAGACCCACGTGAAGTACACGGCGAGCACCATCGGCGGCAGCTTCAGCGCGATCAGCACCCAGCCCAGCTGGGTCGCGTCCCCCCACCAGTACAGCGGGAAGAGGATCGCGTACTTCGCGAGGAAGATGAGCCCCCAGGCCAGGCTGGCCTTGGTGTACGCCTTCTTGCGCCCGGGATTGCGCGTCCGCCAGGACAGGTTCTCCTTGAAGACCGGTCCCAGGATCACCCCCAGCAGCGGGAAGCCCACCAGCGCGGAGAGCGTGAAGGCCACGCCCAGCCCGGCGCCGTAGATCATGCCGGGCAGGTAGAAGCCCTTGGCGGTGCCCGTGAACAGGGCGAAGGCCACGCCGACGGCCACGCCGAAGACCCCGCTGAACGCGTGCTTGACGGTGTCCTTGCGCAGCAGGCGCACGATCACGAGCAGGACGGCGACCGCCCCCGCCGCGATCGCGGACATCTTCACGTCCTTGTTGACCGTGTAGATCATCACGAAGAGCAGTCCGGGGAGCATCGTCTCCACGGTGCCCCGTACGCCTCCGAAGGCGTCGAAGAGCGCCGCCTGCGTCACGGCCTTCTGGTCCGCGGACGGTTCGCCCGCGGGATCCGGGGTGATCGGTTTGTCGAGTGAGGCCACCGGCTACTGCTCCTGTCCGAGCGGTCGGAGTTCGTACTTCGGATTGAAGAGGGTCCGGCGGCCGTGGCTCATCGCGATCCGCCCCGAGGCGATCATGCGCCGGCCCGGTTCGATTCCCACGATCGAGCGACGCCCGAGCCAGACCACGTCCAGTGCCGCGGAGCCGTCGAAGAGCTCCGCCTCCAGGGCGGGCACCCCGGCGCGCGGGCGGAGGGTGACGGTGCGCAGCGTTCCCGTCACCTTGACTATCTGGCGGTCGTGGCAGTCGCAGATCCGCGTGCAGCCCGCGGCTTCTGCGTCCTCCTGCAGTTCCGCCGAATGCAGCTCCTCCTGCGAGGTGGACAGCCGCTCTATCATCCTCCGGAACCGGCCCGCCGGCCTGACCGGCTTGACGGACTTCTCGGGACGCGGTTCAGCACTCATACAGGAAGCGTACCGGCGCCCCCGCTACCTCTCGAAGCGGTATCCCATGCCCGGTTCCGTGATGAAGTGCCGCGGATGCGAGGGGTCCGCCTCCAGCTTGCGCCGCAGCTGGGCCATGTAGACCCGCAGGTAGTTGGTCTCGGTGCCGTACGAGGGCCCCCAGACCTCCTGGAGGAGCTGCTTCTGGCTCACCAGCTTGCCCCCGTTGCGGACCAGCACTTCCAGCAGGTGCCATTCGGTGGGCGTGAGCCGTACGTCGCGCCCCTCGCGCACCGCCTTCTTGGCGGCCAGGTCCACCGTGAAGCCGTCGGTCTCCACGATCACCTCGTCCCCACCGGAGCCCGGTCCCGGCTCGGCCCGGCGGACGGCCGCGCGCAGCCGCGCCAGCAGCTCGTCCATGCCGAAGGGCTTGGTGACGTAGTCGTCGGCCCCGGCGTCCAGGGCCTCGACCTTCTCGTCGGAGCTGTGCCGGGCCGAGAGGACCAGGATCGGCACCCGGGTCCAGCCGCGCAGGCCCTTGATCACCTCGACGCCGTCCATGTCGGGCAGGCCCAGGTCGAGGACGACCACGTCGGGGTGGCGGGCGGCCGCGAGCTCCAGGGCCTGGGCCCCGTCCGCCGCGGCGTCGACCTCGTACTTGCGCGCCTTCAGATTGATCACGAGGGCTCGGACGATCTGCGGCTCGTCGTCCACCACGAGCACCCGGGTCATTGAGGTCCTGCTTTCTGTCGTACGGGGTCGAGAGCGATGGGATCGTCGGCGTTGACGTCGGCGTCGGCGTCGGCGTCGGCGGGCACGCCGCCGTCCGGCGCGGCGACGCGTTCCGGTCCACTGTCGCGCCTCGCGGCGCGCAGCGTCAGCACCATGGTCAGCCCGCCGCCGGGGGTGTCCTCGGCCGTGAGGGTGCCGTCCATGGCCTCGGCGAAGCCGCGGGCCACCGCGAGGCCGAGGCCGACCCCGGCGCCGCGCGGGGCGTCCCCGTGCCGCTGGAAGGGGGCGAAGATCCGGTCCTTGGCCTCGTCGGGCACTCCCTGCCCGCGGTCCACGACGCGTACCTCGACCCGGTCGCCCAGGTGGCTCGCCCGGACCAGCACCCGCTCGCCGGCCGGGCTGTACTTGACGGCGTTCTCCACCACGTTGGCCACGCTCCGCTCCAGCAGCCCGGGGTCCACCGCCACCATCGGCAGGGTCTCCGGGACGTCCAGGACCACGCTGCCCTCCGGTACGCCGCCCAGCGCCATCGGGACCACCTCGTCGAGGTCGATCTCCCGGATCAGCGGGGTCACGGTGCCGGTCTGCAGCCGGGACATGTCGAGCAGGTTGCCCACCAGGTGGTCGAGCCGGTCGGCGCCGTCCTCGATGCCTTCGAGGAGCTCGGCCCGGTCCTCCTCGGACCAGTCCACGTCGTCGGAGCGCAAGGAGGACACGGAGGCCTTGATGGAGGCCAGCGGCGTACGGAGGTCGTGGCTGACGGCGGCCAGCAGCGCGGTCCGGATCCGGTTGCCCTCCGCCAGCCGCCGGGCCCCCTCGGCCTCCCCGACCAGCCGCTGCCGGTCCAGGACCACGGCGGCCTGCGCGGCGAAGGCGCCGAGCACGCGCCGGTCCTCGGCGGGCAGCACCCGGCCGGACAGGGCCAGCGCCATGTGGTCCCCGATGGGCATGTCCACATCGGCTTCCCCGGGGCGGTCGACCGGGCGCGGGCCGACGCTGCCGGCCCGCTTCCAGGGATCCACGTCGCCCGCGCGCTCCAGCAGGGCCACCGACTCCATGGCGAAGGTCTCGCGCACCCGCTCCAGCAGCGCGTCCAGCGTGGTCTCGCCGCGGAGCACGCTGCCGGCCAGGAACGAGAGGATCTCGGACTCGGCGCGCAGCCGGGCGGCCTGGTGGGTGCGCCGGGCGGCCAGGTCCACGACGGAGGCCACGGAGACCGCCACCCCGAAGAAGACGGCGATGGCCACGATGTTCTTCGGATCGGAGACGGTGAACCGGTGGACGGGCGGGGCGAAGAAGTAGTTCAGCAGGAGCGAGCCGAAGGCGGCCGAGGCCAGCGCCGGCCAGAGCCCGCCGAGCAGGGCGGCGGCCACGGTCAGCGAGAGGAACAGCAGCATCTCGTTGGCGAGGCCCGGATCGGCGTTCACGTGCGTGAGCAGGACGGCCAGCAGGGCGGGGAGGACCATCCCGACGATCCAGCCGGCGACGATCCGGGGCCGGCCGAGCCGGGCCGCCGAGCGGACCACCGGCAGGCCGCGGCCCCGGGCGACCTCCTCGTGCGTGACGATGTGCACGTCGAGGTCGGGCCCCGAGTCGCGGGCCACGGTGGCGCCGACGCCGGGGCCGAAGACGTACTGCCAGGCCTTGCGGCGGCTGGATCCGAGCACGATCTGGGTGGCGTTGACCCCGCGGGCGAATTCGAGCAGCGCGTCGGGGACGTTGTCGCCGATCACATGGTGAAACGTTCCGCCAAGATCTTCGACCAGCGTCCGCTGGACCGCGAGCTCCTTCGGCGAGGCCGCGGTCAGCCCGTCGCTGCGGGCGATGTAGACGGCGAGGATCTCGCTGCCCGAGCCCTTGGCGGCCATCCGCGAGGCGCGGCGGATGAGGGTGCGGCCCTCGGGGCCGCCCGTCAGCCCGACGACGATCCGCTCGCGGGCCTGCCAGGTCGAGCGGATGCCGTGCTCGCCCCGGTACTGCTGGAGGTGTTCGTCGGCCCGGTCGGCCACCCACAACAGCGCCAGCTCGCGCAGGGCGGTGAGGTTGCCCGGCCGGAAGTAGTTGGACAGGGCCGCGTCGACCTTGTCCGACTGGTAGATGTTCCCGTGCGCCATCCGCCGGCGCAGCGCCTGCGGGGACATGTCGACGAGTTCGATCTGGTCGGCCCGCCGCACCACCTCGTCCGGCACCGTCTCCCGCTGCCGCACCCCGGTGATGGACTCCACCACGTCGCCGAGCGATTCCAGGTGCTGGATGTTCACGGTGGACACGACGTCGACGCCCGCCCGCAGCAGCTCCTCCACGTCCTGCCAGCGCTTGGCGTTGCGCGAACCGGGCACGTTGGTGTGGGCGAGCTCGTCGACCAGCGCGATCGCGGGCCGGCGCGCCAGTACGGCGTCCACGTCCATCTCGGTGAAGTCGGCGCCCCGGTACGGGAGCTGCCGGCGCGGGACCTGTTCCAGCCCGTGCAGCATCACCTCGGTCCGGGGCCGCCCGTGGTGCTCGACGAAGCCGACGACGCAGTCGGTACCCCGCTCCACCCGGCGGTGGGCCTCGGACAGCATCGCGTACGTCTTGCCCACACCGGGTGCCGCGCCGAGGTAGATCCGTAGCTTGCCGCGTCCCATGGGCCCATTCTCCGGGACGTTCCGGCCGATCACGCACCTTTCGGGGCCCGTCCGCCCATCCCTGACGGATCCCTGACACCCGGGGCCCGCACCTCGGGGGTACGACAGCGGGCCGCACCCCCGAAGGAGTACGGCCCGCGGCCGAAAACGGTCGGCCGGCGCCCGGTCGGCGTCGGTCAGCGGACCTCGGTGATCGTCGGACCCTGCTCCAGCTGGCCCATGCCGCCGGAGAAGCGCGAGCCCTCCTGGTCCTCGGTCTGCACGCCGTCCGGCACCATCTGGGCGTCGTTCGGCAGCTTCAGCACGATCGGGTCGCGCGGAGCCATCGGGCCGTCGCCGCGCACGATGACGGTCTCGCGGAAGATCTGCTCCAGCACGCCCGCCGACTCGGGACGCACGGCGCCCTGGCCGGAGATGACGCCGCGCAGGAACCAGCGCGGGCCGTCGACGCCGACGAAGCGGACCAGCTGGGCGCCGGTCTGGCCGTCGGGCATCGGTACGGGCACCTGGGCGCGCAGCTCCCAGCCCAGCGGACCCTCGACCTCGTCGATGATGCCGCCCTGCTGGGTGATGCCCGTGGCGATCTCGTCGCGGACCTCGCCCCAGATGCCTTCCTTCTTGGGCGCCGCGAAGGCCTGCAGCTGTACGGCACTGTCGCCGAGGACGACCGTCGCGGCGACGATCGCGTCACCGGCGACCTCGACGCGCAGCTCCATGCCCTCGACGCCCGGTACGAGAATGCCGCCCAGGTCCACGCGACCCTCCTCGGGTGCGCCGGGCACCTCGGAGACGTCCCACGGGCCGTCGGGCCGCGGGGCCGGCGGCAGATTCACCCTGCGGGGCGCGGAGTCGGTGCCGAGCTCCTCGCCGCCGTCCTGCTCATCGCCGGCCACGCCGTCCACGACCTGCTCGGCCGCGCCGCCGTCCCTGGCGGAGTCGTTCTTCTTGCGACGTCCGAACACGTCACTGTCCTTCCCGGTCGGATACGACCGAAGCGTAGCCATTCCCACCCTGCTGACCAGCGCCGGATCCGGCCACGGCCGCATGACCGCCGGTGGAGCCGAAACCCCCCTCGGCCCGCGCCGAGCCGGGAAGTTCCGCCACCTCGTGGAAGCGCACCTTCTCGACCCTCTGGACAACCAGCTGGGCAATGCGGTCGAAGCGCTCGAACCGGACGCTCTCGCGCGGGTCGAGATTGACCACGATCACCTTGATCTCCCCACGGTACCCGGCATCCACCGTCCCCGGGGCATTCACGAGCGCGAGCCCGCAGCGTGCGGCGAGGCCCGAGCGCGGGTGCACGAACGCCGCGTACCCGTCGGGCAGGGCGATGGACACCCCCGTGGGCAGCACGGCGCGCTCCCCGGGTTCCAGCACGGCCGCCTCCGTGGTCACCAGGTCGCAGCCGGCGTCGCCGGGGTGGCCGTAGGCGGGCAGGGGCACCTCGGGGTCGACCCGCTTGATCAGCACGTCGACGGGCGGGTGGTTGTTCTCAGACATCAGGGGTTCACCTCGAAGGCGCGTGCGCGCCTGACCTGGTCCGGGTCGGACATCGCCGCCCGGATCTCCTCGGGCCGACCGTTGTCGATGAAGTGGTCGACCTTCACCTCGATGAAGAGCGCGTCTGCGCGCACGGCGACCGGGCCCTCGGGCCCGCCTATCCGGCCGACCGCGGTGGAGTAGATCTTGCGCCCGGCGACGGCGGTCACCTCGGCCTCCAGGTACAGCACGGTGCCCACGGGCACCGGCCGCACGAAGTCGGTCTCCAGCCGGCCCGTCACCGCGATGACGCGCAGCAGCCAGTTCAGGGAGCCCAGCGTCTCGTCGAGCGCGGTGGCGAGCACGCCGCCGTGGGCGAGGCCGGGGGCTCCCTGGTGCGCGGGCTTCACGGTGAACTCGGCGCTGACGCGGACGCCCTCCCCGGCACGGGCCTCCAGGTGGAGTCCGTGGGGCTGGCCCTCGCCACAGCCGAAGCAGTGCCCGTAGTGCGCACCGAGCAGCTCGCCGGGCGCGGGGGCGTCGGGGTGCCGGACCGGTGCGGCGGCATCGTCCGGGGGCGTCAACGCTGTGTTTCGTCCACTCACAGGCGCAGACCTTACCCGCGCCACTACCCACCGGTCGCCTCGTGGCAGGCTTGGCGCCATGCAGCTCTCCCCCGCGCACCACGACGAACGCCTGACCGCCCCCCGCTCCTGGTGGGCCATCGCCGTACTCATCGGCCTGGCGTGCGCGCTGATGCTGCTGCCGCTGGGCACGCTGCCGCTGCTGGCCGGGCTCGTCGGGGGCACCGCGCTGGCGGGGATGCTGGTGAGTTCGTACGGCTCCGCGCGCGTGCGCGTGGTGAACGGTGCGCTGGCGGCCGGCGAGGCGCGGATCCCGGTGACGGCGCTGGGCGAGCCCGAGGTGCTGGACGCGGAGGAGGCGCGCGCCTGGCGCACGTACAAGGCGGACACGCGCGCGTTCATGCTGCTGCGCAGCTACGTGCCGACGGCGGTGCGCATCCCGATCACCGACCCCGAGGACCCGACTCCGTACGCGTACGTCTCCACGCGCGAGCCGCAGGCTCTGGTCAGGGCGATCCGGTCGGCCAAGGGCTGATCCACCGGGGCCCTGAGGGCCCCGAGGGCCCTGAAGGCTTCGGGCCGGGCAGGGGTCTGCGGGGGTCGGGCCGGGGGTCAGGCCGGGGGCCAGTCGCCTTCGGAGCCTTCGAGTGCCGCCCTGGTGGCCTCGGGAAGGGGCTGGGAGGGCTGCTCAAGGGGCGGGAGCTGCGGCAGCGAGTCCCACGCCACGGCCCTGCTCCGCAGGTCGGCACGGACCTTCTCGGCGAGTTTGCGGGTGTCGCGGTGGTTCATGACCGCGCCGACGGTGGCGCCCACCATGAACGGCAGCAGGTTCGGCAGGTTGCGGAACGTCCGCTTCATGATCTGTTGGCGCAGTTCGCGCTTCATCTGACCGCCGAGCGCGATGTTCAGCGTCGTCGGCTTGGTCAGGTCGACCCCGCGCTCCTCCGTCCACGCGGTCAGGTAGGCGAAGCTGCGGTCCTTGAGGTTTCCGGGCGGCCGCTGGCCGTACACCTCGTGGAGTTCCGCGACGAGCTTGAGCTCGATGGCGGCGACCCCGGTGATCTCCGCGGCCAGTTCGGCGGGCATGGCGGGCGGCACCGGGAGCATGGCCGCGGCCCCGATGCCCGCGCCGACCGTGGAGGTTCCGTACGCGGCGCCCGCGATCAGCTTGTCGGCAAGCTGATCGGGACCGAGGCCCGGGAACTGCGCGCGCAGGGTCGCGAGGTCCCGAACCGGAACGCGCGGTGCGTTCTCGATGACGCGGTCCGTGATGTGCAGGACGGCGGCCCTGGCATGTTCGCCGCCCTTGCGCACACCGCTTTTGACGGCTTGTAGCCGACGAGCCCCGGACCAGCGCCGGGCTCCCTCGTCGGACTCTGCGGCCGACGGCACCGCCGCGGCGGTGCCGGACGACACGGCGGCTACGCCCGAGGCCGCTGGGCCCGTTTCCGGACCCGCCACCTCTTGCGCCTCCGCCGGATCACCAGCTTTTCGGAAGCGGCGCTTCCGAAACGGTGTCGAGCCGGTCACGGCCGACGCCTCTCAGTCGCAGTCGCGGCAGATCGGCTGGCCGTTCTTCTCGCGTGCCAGCTGGCTGCGGTGGTGAACCAGGAAGCAGCTCATGCAGGTGAACTCATCGGCCTGCTTGGGCAGCACCCGAACGGCCAGTTCCTCGTTGGAGAGGTCTGCGCCGGGGAGCTCCATGCCCTCCGCCGCGTCGAAGTCGTCGACGTCGACGCTCGAAGACGACTTCTCGTTACGCCGGGCCTTCAGCTCTTCAATGCTGTCGTTGTCGACGTCGTCGTCGGTCTTGCGTGGGGTGTCGTAGTCCGTTGCCATTTTTCGCTCTCCCCCTCTGGGATTTAGCGGTGTCTCAGCGCACGTAACGCGCGAGAGGCCGGACTTGTGCCCGACCTGAGGCGGAGATTTTGCCTCACATCAAGGTCTGTTACTCAATCGACACCCAGCCGCACACCTGAAGGAGCGATTGGCTGGGATGACGACCGGGACCGTACACGGTCCGGGGGCCGTCTTGCACAAACGCCACCCCGTGTATTTCCCGCTGTTCGAGGGGCGGGAAACCCGGACTTCCCGGGCTTTCCGGCCCCCTCGGGGGTCACTGAACGCACATGACCCGACACTCGCCAATGTGATCGATCACACAGATACCCTCCCGGCCCCCTCCTCGCCATTCAGCCAACAGCGAACAAGCGGCCGGGGACTCACAGGGGCAAAGTGACACGCATCACGAGGCCACCCCCCTCGCGCGGCGTCGCCGAGATCCGTCCGCCGTGAGCGCGGGCCACGGAGCGCGCGATCGACAGGCCGAGCCCCACACCCTTGTCACTGCCCGTGCGCTCCGTACGCAGCCGCCTGAAGGGCTCGAAGAGGTTGTCCACCTCGTACGCGGGAACCACGGGACCCGTGTTCGAGACGATGAGGATCGCCTGACCGTGCTGGGACTCGGTGGTGACCTCCACCCAGCCGTCCTCCGGCACGTTGTACCGGACGGCGTTCTGCACCAGGTTGAGCGCGATCCGCTCCAGCAGGACGCCGTTGCCCTGGACCACGGCGAGCGCCCGCTCGCCGCGGATCTCCACGCCCTTCGCGGCAGCCTCGCCGCGCGCCTGGTCGATGGCGCGCGAGGCGACCTCCGCCAGGTCCACGGGCTTGCGCTCGACTATCTGGTTGTCGCTGCGGGCCAGCAGCAACAGGCCCTCGACCAGCTGCTCGCTGCGCTCGTTGGTGGCCAGCAGCGTCTTGCCCAGCTGCTGGAGCTCCACCGGCGCGCCCGGGTCCGAAAGGTGCACCTCCAGCAGCGTCCGGTTGATCGCCAGCGGCGTGCGCAGCTCGTGCGAGGCGTTCGCGACGAACCGCTGCTGGGCGGTGAAGGCCCGCTCCAGGCGGTCGAGCATCTCGTCGAAGGTGTCGGCGAGCTCCTTCAGCTCGTCCTCCGGCCCGTCCAGCTCGATCCGCCGGGTCAGGTCGGAGCCGACCACCCGGCGGGCGGTACGGGTGATCTTGCCCAGCGGCGAGAGCACCCGGCCGGCCATCGCGTAGCCGAAGGCGAAGGCGATGATGCTGAGGCCCAGCAGGGCCATCAGCGACCGGCTGAGCAGGTCGTCCAGAGCGTGCCGGCGCTGCTCCAGGATGCAGGTGTTGATCGCGCCGTTGAACTGGTCGTAGTTCTGCCCCTTGCCGATCACACCGGGGCACGTGCTGGTGACCTGGATGTCCGTACCGCCCACGATCTTGAACGGCAGTCCGTTGCCCTCCCGCAGCGCCTGTGCCGCCAGCAGGTAGATGATCGACAGCAGCAGGATGCCCGCGATCAGGAACATGCCGCCGTAGAGCAGGGTCAGGCGTATGCGGATGGTCGGCCGCAGCCAAGGGAAGGGACCCTCGGGCTGGCCGGGGTCCCAGGTCGGTCTCGGCGGCACCGCTGGCGGTGCCGGGGTCGCCGCCACCCGCGTCAGATCCGGTAGCCGGAGCCAGGCACGGTCACGATGACCGGCGGCTCCCCCAGCTTGCGCCGCAGGGTCATGACCGTCACCCGCACCACGTTCGTGAAGGGGTCGGTGTTCTCGTCCCATGCCTTCTCCAGCAGCTGCTCGGCGGAGACGACGGTCCCCTCGCTCCGCATGAGAACCTCCAGCACCGCAAACTCCTTGGGCGCCAGCTGCACCTCCCTGCCCTCTCGGAACACCTCGCGCCGGTTCGGGTCGAGCTTGATGCCGGCCCGCTCCAGCACGGGGGGCAGGGCCACGGTGGTGCGCCGCCCCAGGGCGCGCACGCGGGCGGTCAGCTCGCTGAACGCGAAGGGCTTGGGCAGGTAGTCGTCCGCGCCCAGCTCCAGGCCCTCCACCCGGTCGCTCACATCGCCGGACGCCGTCAGCATCAGCACGCGCGTGGGCATGCCGAGCTCGACGATCTTGCGGCAGACGTCGTCACCGTGCACGAGCGGGAGGTCCCGGTCGAGGACGACCACGTCGTAGTCGTTCACCCCGACGCGCTCCAGGGCCGCGGCGCCGTCGTACACGACGTCCACGGCCATGGCCTCCCGGCGCAGCCCGGTGGCCACCGCATCGGCGAGCAGCTGCTCGTCCTCGACGACGAGTACGCGCACGTCGTTTCCTTCCATCGAGCCCTGAGGGCACACGTGTATTGCGTCGTCCATCCTGCCCGTTTCAGCCGTAAACCGGCTGTAAGGCGCCCCTCCGGGGCCCGCGGGGGCCGGAAGTGAGGATTCCCTCGCCTTCCGAGGTTTCTGGGCCCAGGGTGCCGGGGAGGACGACAGCACACCCCAACCACTCCCTGACGGCGGACTGCCACGTGCCACCGCCGACCCACGAAGAGGGGGCGAACCCACCATGGACGCATTCACCGCGGGTCTCCTGCAGCGCATCCGGGCCACGCAGTCGGACCTCAACCAGGCCCGCGAAACGGGCGACGACTTCCTCGTGGAAGTGGAGCAGGCGGAACTGGAAGATCTCCAGCGCCTCGCCGCCGAACACGGCGTTCCCGTCTCCGTCTGCTGACGAACTCCCGTCCAGCCAGAACCCCGGCGGCCGCATCGCGGCAGCCGGGGTTCCCTCATGCCGGGGCAGCGGTGCCGCGTCGGCGCCCGTGTCAGTCGTGCCAGGCCCCGGCCTCTTCCAGCAGCGGCTGGAGCGAGGCGAACACCGCCGGCGTCGCGGCCAGCGCGAGCTCGCCCGAGGCGGGCCGCCCGGGCCGCCCGCCGGTGAGCGCCCCGGCCTCCCGGGCGATCAGCTCGCCCGCGGCCAGGTCCCAGGGGTTGAGCCCGCGCTCGTAGTACGCGTCCAGCCGCCCGGCGGCCACGTCGCTGAGGTCCAGGGCCGCCGACCCCCCGCGCCGGATGTCCCGCACCCGGGGGATCACCCGCAGGGCCACCTCCGCCTGCTGCTCCTTGCGCGCCTGGAGGTAGGCGAAGCCGGTCCCGACCAGTGCCTGGTCCAGCGGCGCCGCCGCCCGGCAGGCGAGGCGGAGCCCGTCCGGCCGGTCGCCGTCCGGCCCGTCCCCGTCCAGCCAGGCCCCGCCGCCGAGCACCGCGCGGTAGGTCTCGCGCCGCATCGGCGCCGCCACGACCCCGACCACCGTCCCGCCCCCGTACTCGGCGGCGATCGACACGCTCCAGCTCGGCAGCCCGTACAGGTAGTTGACGGTGCCGTCCAGCGGGTCCACGACCCACCGCACCCCGCTGGTCCCGGGGACGTCCGCGCCCTCCTCGCCCAGCAGCCCGTCCTCGGGGCGCCGTCGCGCGAGGATCCCGGTGATCAGTTTTTCCGCCGCGATGTCCATCTCGGTCACCACGTCGATCGGACTGCTCTTCGTCGCCGCCACCGCGAGGTCGGCGGGACGGCCGTCGCGCAGCAGCTCCCCGGCCTGCCGGGCGGCGTCCAGCGCCACGTCCAGCAGCTCGGCCTTCAGCTCTTCGGAGATCACGCTCGCCCTTTCCAGGCGTAGGGACTGTCGGCCTAGGCGTAGGGGCTGTCGGCGCCGGCGGCCGCCGGCCGGGGGCCGCGCGCCGGGCAGCAACCCACGGCGCACAGGTCGTGGCTGGGCCCGAGCGTCCCCAGCGCGCACCGCTCCACCGGCTCTCCCCGCTCCGCGGCCGCCCGCTCCAGCACCAGTTCGCGGACCGCGGCCGCGAACCGCGGGTCGGCCCCGACGGTCGCCGACCGGGCGATCGGCAGCCCGAGTTCGGCGGCCTTCGCCGTCGCCTCCGTGTCGAGGTCGTACAGGACCTCCATGTGGTCCGACACGAACCCGATCGGCACCATCACCACCGCGGGCGCCCCGGCCCCGTGCAGCGACTCCAGGTGGTCGCAGATGTCGGGCTCCAGCCACGGGATGTGCGGGGCGCCGCTGCGCGACTGGTAGACGAGCTCCCAGGGCAGCTCCGTGCCCGTCTCGGCCCGTACCGCGTCCGCGATCACCCGGGCGACGTCCAGGTGCTGCCCGACGTACGCCCCGCCCTCGCCGCCGGCGGTGTGCTCCTCGACCGGGCCGGAGGCGTCGGCGGCCGCGGTGGGGATCGAATGGGTGGTGAAGGCGAGGTGCGCGCCGGAGCGCACCTCCTGCGGCAGCGACTCCAGCGCGGCGAGCACCCCGTCGATCATCGGCTGCACGAAGCCCGGGTGGTTGAAGTAGTGCCGCAGTTTGTCGACCCGCGGCAGTTCGGCGGCGCCGTCGGCGGCCAGCGCCGCCAGCGCGTCCGCGAGGTTCTCGCGGTACTGCCGGCAGCCGGAGTAGGACGCGTACGCGCTGGTGGCGAGCACCGCGATCCGGCGGCGCCCGTCGGCGGCCAGCTCCCGCATCACGTCGTCGAGGTAGGGGGCCCAGTTCCGGTTGCCCCAGTACACGGGCAGGTCCAGCCCGTGCTCGGCGAAGTCCTTGCGCAGGGCGTCCAGCAGCTCACGGTTCTGCCCGTTGATCGGGCTGACCCCGCCGAAACCGAAGTAGTGCTGCCCGACCTCCTTGAGCCGCTCGCGCGGGATGCCGCGCCCGCGCGTGACGTTCTCCAGGAACGGCACGACGTCGTCGGGTCCTTCGGGACCGCCGAAGGAGAGCAGCAGGAGGGCGTCGTAGGGGGCGGCGAGGCCTTCGGCCGGGGGCGGGGCGGCGGCGCGGAGCTGGTCTGACATGGTTCGAATCCTGCCACCCGGCGTCCCCGGCCGGGAACCGGCCCGGCGGCGCGCCCGCCCCCCGAGCTGGGTAAGGTGACCCTAAGTTCCCTTCCGGATCCCGTCCGGGGTTCTGGTCCGGATTCTCCCCGTGCGGGTGCCTTGTCGGCGGTCGTAACCTGTATGGGCCAATGACGTCCCTTACGGAGGGCACCTTGCCCAGTCCCTACCGCGCGATATTCGCGGCCCCCGGCACAGTGGGGTTCAGCGCCGCAGGCCTCATAGGCCGCCTGCCCATATCCATGGTCGGCGTCGGCATCCTGACGATGATCTCCGAGATCACCGGCCGCTACGCGATGGCGAGCGCCCTCACCGGCACCCTCGCCCTGGCCGCCGCGTTCATCGGCCCCCAGGTATCCCGCCTGGTGGACCAGTACGGGCAACGCCGGGTGCTCCGCCCCGCCACCCTCATCTGCGTGGCCTCGGTCGCCGTCCTGCTGGCGGCCGCCGCCAACGGGTGGCCGGACTGGACCCTCTTCGTCTGCGCGGCCGTCGCCGGCTGCGTGCCGAGCGTCGGCTCGATGGTCCGCGCCCGGTGGACCGTGATCTACCGGGACTCCCCCCGCGAACTGCACACCGCGTACTCCTTCGAGTCCGTCGTGGACGAGGTGTGCTTCATCTTCGGCCCGATCATCGCCATCGGACTGTCCACCACCTGGTTCCCCGAGGCCGGTCCGCTGATCGCCGCCCTGTGCCTGCTCGTCGGCGTCTGGCTCCTGACCGCGCAGCGCTCCACCGAGCCCGAGCCGCACCCGCGCGAGGAGCACGGGGACCGCACCTCCGCCCTGCGCTCCCCCGGACTCCAGGTCCTGACCGCGACCTTCGTGGCGACCGGCGCGATCTTCGGCTCCATCGACGTGTCCACGCTCGCCTTCGCCGAGGAGCAGGGCCACAAGTCCGCCGCCAGCTTCATCCTGGCCATCTGGGCGTTCGGATCCTGCCTGGCGGGCATCGTCTTCGGCCTCCTCCACCTCAAGGGCAAGAGCGAACGCCGTTGGGTACTGGGCGTATGTGCGATGGCCGTGAGTATGATCCCCCTCCTACTGGCCGGGAACCTTCCGTTTCTGGCCGTGGCGCTCTTCGTCTCGGGCCTCGCCATCGCTCCCACGATGATCACCACGATGGCCCTGATCGAGGCGCACGTACCACGCGCGAAGCTGACCGAGGGCATGACCTGGATCAGCACCGGCCTCGCGGTCGGCGTCGCGGTCGGCTCATCGGTGACCGGACTGGTCATCGACGCCTCCGGGGCGCGCAGCGGGTACGTCGTCTCCATCTCGTCGGGAGTGGCCGCGGCGGCGGTTGCGTTCGCGGGATACCGCCGGCTGACGAAGCCGGCGCAAGGGGAGGAGCCAGCAACCGATGGGGACGGCGACAGCAGGGCGGAACAGCAGGGCGACCGCGTGGCATAACTGGGCGGGCACGGTCACGGCCACCCCCGCCCGCGTGGTGACCCCGGCCTCGGTCGGGGAGCTTCAGGAGGCGGTGCGCCGGGCCGCCGAGGACGGGCTGAAGGTGAAGGCGGTCGGCACCGGCCATTCGTTCACCGCGGCCGCCGCGACCGACGGCGTGCTCGTACGTCCGCAGGCGCTGGCCGGGATCCGGGAGATCGACCGCGCCGCCGGCACGGTGACGGTGGCCGCGGGCACGGTGCTCAAGGACCTGAACACGGCCCTGGCCCGGGAGGGCCTCTCGCTCACCAACATGGGCGACATCATGGAGCAGACGGTCTCCGGCGCCACCAGCACCGGAACCCACGGCACCGGCCGCGACTCGGCCTCCATCGCGGCCCAGATCCGCGGCCTGGACCTGGTCACGGCGGACGGCCGGCTGCTCACGTGCTCCGAGAAGGAGAACCCGGACGTCTTCGCGGCCGCCCGGATCGGCATCGGCGCCCTGGGCATCGTCACCGCGATCACCTTCGCCGTGGAGCCGGTCTTCTTCCTGACCGCCCGTGAGGAGCCCATGGGCTTCGACCGGGTGACCGCCGAGTTCGAGCAGCACTTCGCGGAGAACGAGCACTTCGAGTTCTACTGGTTCCCGCACACCGGCAACTGCAACACCAAGCGCAACAACCGCAGCCAGGGCCCCGCCGCCCCGCCCGGAGCCGTGAGCGCCTGGGTCGAGGACGAGCTGCTGTCCAACGGCGTCTTCCAGGCCGTCAACTCCCTCGGCCGCGCCGTCCCGGCGACGATCCCCTCCATCGCCCGGATCGCGAGCCGCGCCCTGTCCGCGCGCACCTACACGGACATCCCGTACAAGGTGTTCACCAGCCCGCGCCGGGTGCGGTTCGTCGAGATGGAGTACGCGCTCCCGCGCGAACAGGTGGTCGAGGCGCTGCGGGAGCTCAAGTCGATGGTGGACCGCTCCGGGCTGCGCATCAGCTTCCCGGTCGAGGTGCGCACGGCTCCGGCGGACGACATCGCGCTGTCGACGGCCTCGGGTCGGGAGACCGCGTACATCGCGGTGCACATGTACAAGGGCACCCCGTACCAGGCCTACTTCACGGCCGCCGAGCGGATCTTCACCGCGCACGGCGGGCGGCCCCACTGGGGCAAGGTGCACACGCGGGACGCCGGGTACTTCGCCGGCGTCTACCCGCGCTTCGGCGAGTTCACCGCGCTGCGGGACCGGCTGGACCCGGACCGGCTGTTCGGCAACGACTACCTGCGCCGGGTCCTGGGCGAGTAGCCCGGCTCACGGAGCCTGCTGCCGCCCCTTCCCGCTCGGGACCGGGGTGGGGGTGGGCGTCGGTGTCGGCGTGGGGGTGGGCGTGGGCTTCGGGCTCGGACTCGGCGGGTTCGGCGGGTTCGGCGGGTCGGGGCTCGGCGCCGGGCCACCGGAGCCGGAGGGGTCCGGGGAGGCGGGGCCGGGGCTCGGCTCCCGGTCCGGGCCCCGGTCGCCGTGCGGGGCCGAAGGGCTCGGGGAGGTCCCGGACCCCGGGGTCGTCCCGCCCCTGCCGCCGGTGCCGCTCTCCTTGCCGGGGCCGGCCGGCTTCTCGTCGTCCACCTTGTGCGTGCCACCGGACCAGATGGTTCCGCCGCCCTGGCTGATCGCCGTGCCGGAGAAGGCCTCGTACGCCCCGAGGCCGCCGAGCGCGATGGCGAAGGCCGCGCCCGAGGCCGCCGCGGTCCGCTTCCAGCCCCGTACGCGGGCGCCGTGCACGGTGGCCTCGCCGAACTCCCCGGGGGGCGCCGCGGAGCGGAGCGCCAGGGTGCCGCCGGGCGCCTTCTCCCCTCCGGCGGGCGGGACCTGACGGGCCCTGGGGCGGGCGCTCTCGCGGAGCTGGTCGCCGGTGCGCTTGAAGAAGTGCTGGATGACGGGGCCGCCTGCGGTGGCGACCACGCTCACCACGCCGGCGCCGAGGATGGTCCCGTAGACGCCCAGCTGCGAGGCGAGCAGGGCGGCCGCGACGGTGGCGAGGGAGGAGCCCGCGATCTGGGCCACGCTCAGATCGAGCTTCTTCTTCTCGGCGCCGTCCGCGCCGCCCGCGGGCCCCGCGCCGCCCGTCCCGCTCGGGGCGGACCCGGGTTCGACCTCTGGCGTGGCCTTCTGACCCATCCTCATCCCCTGTGTGTGCTGCCTCTCGCGACGTCTCGCGCTTCACCGCTCTCAGCAGTTACTGACCGCCGAGCGAAACGGATAGTTCCGTTTCTGGGGATTCTGTGAAGCAGGACACGCGGATTCGGGTGCGGGCGCAGGTCCCGCCCGATTCGGGGCAGCCCAACTCCCGCCGCCCGCGACAAGTTCGGCGGCGCGGCGGTCCACCCAGGTGGCCCGAATGGAGTACTGTGGCGAGCCCTGGGGCCGTCCTTCCTTACGGATGTCCGGACTCGGGAGAGGGGGCCGACTGATGGAGAAACGGCACTCGAAACCGGTGATGCCGCGGCATTGCACGCATTCCTGATGCGCACAGTAATCGTTCGGTCACTGTGCGTACCCAACAGGTAACCGTGCCATAACGGCGATCAAGGGCGCATGCCCGACACGCCGGTTGAACTCGGCAAGGTTGTGGCAGGCTGCACCCGGGCAGGCCACACTCGACTAGCGGAAGCAGCGACGCACGTGACGTCGGCAGGCACCACCCGGGAGGTCCCCATGCCCGAACTGCGTGTCGTGGCCGTCTCAAATGACGGCACACGACTGGTGCTCAAGGCTGCGGACAGCACGGAGTACACGCTTCCGATCGACGAGCGGCTGCGGGCTGCCGTGCGCAACGACCGCGCGCGCCTGAACCAGATCGAGATCGAGGTGGAGAGCCACCTCCGCCCCCGTGACATCCAGGCCCGCATACGAGCCGGTGCCTCCGCCGAGGAGGTCGCTCAACTCGCGGGCATCCCCGTCGACCGCGTACGCCGCTTCGAGGGCCCGGTGCTGGCCGAGCGCGCGTTCATGGCCGAGCGGGCCCGCAAGACGCCCGTACGCCGCCCCGGCGAGAACACCGGCCCCCAGCTCGGCGAGGCCGTGCAGGAGCGGCTGACGCTGCGCGGCGCCGAGAAGGAGTCCGTGCAGTGGGACTCCTGGCGCCGCGACGACGGCACCTGGGAGGTCCTGCTCGTCTACCGGGTCGCGGGCGAACCGCACTCGGCGAGCTGGACGTACGACCCGCCGCGCCGGCTGGTCGTGGCCGTGGACGACGAGGCCCGTTCGCTGATCGGCGAGGCCGACGACCTCCCCGCGACGCCGGAGCCCAGCTTCCCGTTCGTGCCGAGGATCGCGCGACTGCCGCGGGACCGGCCGCTGGACCGCACCTTGGACCGGCCGCTGGACCGCGCCCTCGACCGGCAGTTGGAGCGGGCCGCCAACAGCGCGGCGCCCGCGCCGGAGCCGGAGGAGGAACGGGACACGCTGACGAGCCTGTTGGAGGCCGTGCCCAGCTTCCGCGGCGACCTGGTGGTCCCCGAACGCCCCGAGCCCGAAGCGGAGGAGGAGCCGGAGGCGGAGGAGCCCCCGGCGGCCTCGGCGAGCGCCGGCGCCGGCTCCGCGTACGCGGACGTCCTGATGCCGCGCACGGTGGCGGGCCACCGCGACCGTCTGACGGGCACCACGGACCGGCAGGCGGAGGCCGACGGCGTCCGCCCCGGCCGCCGCGCGGCGGTCCCGAGCTGGGACGAGATCGTCTTCGGCACGCGCCGCAAGAAGCAGGAGTAGCGGAGCGGCCGCCCCCGGCCCCGCCGCGCCCGAGGCACGGGGGCCGCGGCACGGGCCGGGGAACGGCAACCGGGGCGCAGGCCCCTATGGGGTGTCCGCAAAGTCCCGCCTGCCCCGCGGCGCCCCCTAGCGCGGGTCCGGACCGGTGGCCACGGGCCGCGCCGGGTCCGCGGACCATTCCGACCAGCTGCCCGCGTACAGGGCGGCCGGAACCCCCGACACCGCCAGTGCCAGCACCTCGTGCGCCCCCGAGACCCCGGAACCGCAGTACACGCCGACCGGCGCCGCGCCCGAAGCGCCCAGCCCGGCGAAGCGCGCCCGCAGGGCGTCCGCCGCGAGGAACTTCCCGTCCGCGTCCACGTTCTCGGTCGTCGGCGCCGACACCGCGCCCGGGATGTGCCCGCCGACCCGGTCGATCGGCTCGATCTCGCCCCGGTACCGCTCCCCCGCCCGCGCGTCCAGCAGGATGCCGCTGCGCGCGAGCGCGGCCGCCGCGTCCGCGTCCAACAGCCCCAACGCCCCCGGGTTTGGCTTGAAATCGCCCTCCGTGACGGTGACGGCATCCTCCGTGACCGGACCGCCCGCGGCCACCCACGCGGCCAGCCCCCCGTCCAGTACCCGCACGTCCGTGTGACCCGTCCAGCGCAGGAGCCACCACGCCCGGGCGGCGGCCCAGCCCAGGCCCCCGTCGTACACGACCACCGGCGCGTCGGCCGAGACGCCGGCCCGGCGCATGACGGCCCCGAACTCCTCCGGCTGCGGCAGCGGGTGGCGACCGCCCGATCCCGGCGGACCTGCCAGTTCGCCGTCGAGGTCCACGTACACGGCCCCCGGCAGGTGGCCGGCGTCGTACGCGGAGCGCAGGTTCGGACCGCCCAGCTGCCAGCGGACGTCGAGCAGTACGGGCGGGCGTGACCCGGCCGTCTCGTCCATCAGTTCGGCGGCGGAAACGATCACGGAGGGCGCAGGATTCGCAGTCATGCGGCCCATCTTCCTCCCCGCTCCGGGGCCCGTGTTACAAGCCCGACACCGACAGGCCGCATCGATTCGGTCATCTCTCCCCGCACCGGCGAAACCCGGCCGGTCGAGGCGCGCCGGACCCGCCGTAGTGGAAGCATCTGGTCCGGGATGAGCGACGACGGAGGAGACGGCTGACATGACCG
Source organism: Streptomyces sp. NPDC051582 (assembly GCF_040681715.1). Lineage (NCBI taxonomy): Bacteria > Bacillati > Actinomycetota > Actinomycetes > Kitasatosporales > Streptomycetaceae > Streptomyces > Streptomyces sp. NPDC051582. The sequence continues at coordinate 140,072 of NZ_JBFAZJ010000021.1, read as the reverse complement.
AGGAACCGGAAGAAACGCGGCGCCCGCCCGGCACCCCGTGCTGGTCGAGTCTGATGGTGCACGGCCTCGGGACCACCGAGGCCTTCTACACCGACCTGTTCCGCTGGGAGTACGAGCCCGGCCCCCAGCCCTTCGGCCCGTACGTCCGCGCCCTCCTCGACGGCCAAGAGGTCACCGGCATCGGCGAGATGCCCCCGGACCGGCACCTTCCGGTGGCCTGGACCACGTACTTCGCCACCGACGACGCGGACTCGACGGCCGAGACGATCCGCTCCTGCGGCGGCACGGTCGCGGTGGGGCCCCTGGACGCGGGCGGCGAGGGACGGCTGGCGATCTGCTCCGACCCGCTGGGGGCGATCTTCGGGATCTGGCAGGCCGAGGAGCACATCGGGACCCGCCTGTCGGGCGTTCCCGGCACCCCGGTCTGGGCCGAGCTGGTCACGCAGGACACCTCGACCGTGGGCAAGTTCTACCAGCACGTCTTCGGCCACGAGGCCGAGACGCACGCCACGGCCGCCCCCGACTTCGACTACGTGACGCTGCTGCTGGACGGGCGTCCGGTCGCCGCCGTGCACGGGGTCGGGCGCTCGCTCCCGCACGACCGGGGCCCGCACTGGATGACGTACTTCGAGGTCGAGGACGTGGACACGGCCGCGGCCCGGGTGCACCGGCTCGGCGGCCGCGTCATCCAGCCGCCCCGCGAGGGACTGACCGGCAGGGTCTCCACGGTCACCGACCCGGAGGGCGCGGTGTTCACGCTCGTGGAGTCACGCCCCGCGAAGGCCCGTTGACCGCGAGGACGCCCGCACACGGCTCGGTGGGGTCGTGTACGGGCGAATCGGTCAGGCGCCGAAATCCTCGCCGGCCCGGTCCGTCCCCCGGCGGCCCCATGCCGATCCGGCCCGCGACACGGCGCGCAGACGCCTGACTCCCTCAGTCGGAGGCCACCGGCAGGACGTCCGGTGAGAGCGCGCCGGCGGAGACGGAGCCGCTCGTCATGCGCTTGCGGTGGTGGCGGCGGCACAGGACCTCGTAGCCGATCTCCTCCGCCGGACGGTTCACGTCGCCGACCACCACCTGGGCGCCCTCGACGACCATTTCGCCGCCCACCGTCCGGGCGTTGTGGGTGGCGCGGGCGCCGCACCAGCACAGGGCCTCGACCTGGAGCTGTTCCAGGCGGTCCGCCAGTTCGATCAGACGCTGCGAGCCGGGGAAGAGCTTGGTGCGGAAGTCCGTGGTGATGCCGAAGGCGAACACGTCCAGGCCCAGGTCGTCCACGATGCGGGCCAACTGGTCGATCTGGTCGGGCGCCAGGAACTGCGCCTCGTCCACGATCACGTAGTCCGCCTTGCCGCCCTGGGACAGCTGCGCCACCAGGTACCCGTACAGGTCCATGCCCTCCGGCGCCTCGACCGCCTCCGTCACCAGACCCAGGCGGGAGGACAGCTTGCCCTCGCCCGCCCGGTCGTCACGGGTGAAGATGACGCCCTGGAGACCCCGCGCGTCGCGGTTGTGCGCGATCTGGAGCGCCAACGTACTCTTCCCGCAGTCCATCGTGCCGGAGAAAAACACCAATTCGGGCATGGAGGAACGGGGCCTTTCGAGTCGTGGTCGGCGGGACGGGCGTACGGGGTGGGCGGGTCGGTCGTCTCAGGTGCGGATTTCGAGCAGCGGGACCAGCTGCTCGGCCGCGGTCATGGAGCCGTGCATCCCGGCGAGCGCCGATTCGTTGGGCTCGTTCACGGACGCGGTGATCGCCACATCGGCCTGCGCGGCGGCGACCACGTCGCCGATCCGGCCGAGGACGCGCTCGTCGCACTCCCCCGGCGGGCCGAACCAGCCCAGTTCCAGGGCCTCTTCGCGGCTCGCGATCCAGAACCGGTCGCCCAGCACCTCGCGCCACACGGTCAGGACGTCGGCCTCTGCTCCGGGGACGGCGTACACGTGCCGGGCCCGGCCCTCGCCGCCGAGCAGGGCCACGCCCGCGCCCAGCTCCCAGTCCTCGTCGTAGTCGATCCGGGAGTCCTCGTCGAAGGGGATGTCCACCATGCCGTGGTCGGCGGTCACGTACAGCGCCGTGCGCGGCGGGAGTTGTTCGGCGAGCCGCTGCACGAGCCGGTCGACGTACATCAGCTGGCCGCGCCACGCGTCGGAGTTCACGCCGTGCCGGTGGCCGGCCCCGTCGAGCTCGCTGTAGTACGTGTACACCAGCGAGCGGTCGCCCGCGGCGAGGCGCTCGGCGGCGAGGTCCATCCGCTCCTCGCCGGTCATCCGGCCGAGGAAGGTGCCGCCGCTCAGGGCGACCTTGGTGAGCGGGGTGGTCTGGAAGGCGGGCGAGGACACCTGCGCCGTGGCCACTCCCGCCTTGTCGGCCTGCTGGAAGACGGTCGGGTACGGCTGCCAGGGCTTCGGTGCGGTCCACGGGTGCCAGCGGAGCTGGTTCATCAGCCCGCCGGTGGCCGGGTTGCGCACGGTGTAGCCGGGCAGGCCGTGCCGGGCGGGCGGCAGGCCGGTGCCGACGGAGGCCAGCGAGGTGGCGGTGGTCGCCGGGAAGCCCGCGGTGACCGGACGGCCGGTGCCGCCGCGCGAGGTGCCGAGGAGGGAGGTCAGGTACGGGGCCTCGTCCGGGTGGGCCTTGATCTGCTCCCAGCCCATGCCGTCGACCAGGAACACGCAGTTCCGGTCGGCCGGGACGAGCTCGGCGATCGAGGCGGTGAACCCGGGGACGCCCTGGCCGGCCACGAGGGTCGGCAGCAGGTCGGCGAGCGAGCCGGTGCCGTACTGCGGTACGGGGGCGCCGGCGAGGTCCAGCAGCTCCGGCTCGTCCCAGTTCGACGGTGCGGAATGCGACATCAGCGGGCGGAGGTGGACGTGGCTGCCGTTGCCTCACTGAGCGCCTGCGCGAAGACGAGGGTCTGGCGGACCGCCTCCGGGCCGTCGCCGGCCTCGCTGACGCGCAGGCTGAGGTCGTCGGCGGTGGAGTTGCCGGTGTAGCCGTGGTCGGAGTCGCAGTTCGGGTCGCCGCAGGCGGCGGGCTCCAGGTCGATCCGGGAGACCGCGCCCCAGCCGATGGTCAGGACGACCTCGCGGGGCAGGGTGCCCGGCGTGTACGACTCGGGGTTGGCGACGACGCGGCTGAGCACCACGGAGGAGATCGCGCCGATCTTGACGGACTCGGTGGAGGTGGTCGCGTACGGGGACGGGGACCCGGCGTCGGCGGCCTGCTCGTCGGTGTGGCTCACGATGAAGCGGTTGCCGGTCAGGACCAGGACCGTGACGTGCCGGCGCACCTCGTTGGAGTCGAAGGTCGTCTCCTGGTGGACCAGGTACGACGAGATCGGCTCGCCGCCCACCGCGGCCTCCACGGCCTCGGCCACGAGGGCCGGGTAGTAGCCGCTGCGCTCGATCGCCGTGCGCAGCCCCTGGGTCGTCGTACCGGATTTCGCCATGGGGTCCATCCTAAGGCCCGTACGGGGCACCCCGGGCGCCCGCGGACCCGTCTTCCCGAGGTTGCGGTGCCGGTCAGTAGCTCGGGAGCGTCCGGGGGCCGAGATCGGTGCGTGCCGGAGGGTGGGCCACGCGGACGGCGGCGCCGAGTACCGAGAGGCCCTCGGGGGCGACGACGACGGGTTCGAGCGTGACGCCCACCACTTCGGGGTGGTCGTCGACGAGCCGGGACAGCCGCAGCAGGAGCTCTTCGAGGGCGGGGGTGTCGACGGGGTCGCTGCCGCGCCAGCCGAAGAGGAGGGGTGCGGTCCGGATGGACCGGATCAGCCCGGCGGCGTCCCGGTCGGTGGCGGGGACGAGGCGGTGGGCGGTGTCGCCGAGCAGCTCGGAGGCGACGCCGGCGAGCCCGAAGGAGAGGACGGCTCCGGCGGCCGGGTCGATGACGGACCGCACGACCGTGTCGACCCCGCGCGGCACCATGGCCTGCACCACGGGGAGCAGTTCGCCGGGGCCTCCGAGGAGGTCGGTCAGCTCCTCGTACGAGCGGCGCAGGTCGGCCTCGGTCGCGAGGTCGAGGCGTACGCCGCCGAGGTCGGCGCGGTGGCGCAGGTGCGGGGCGGTGGTCTTGAGGGCGACGGGGTAGCCCAGGCTCCGGGCGGCCCGGACGGCGGCGTCGGCGGTGGGCGCGGGCAGGGTGGGCAGGACCCGGATCCCGTAGTGGGCGAGGAGGGCGGCGGCGTCGGGCTCGGTGAGGGTGAGGACGTCCTCGCCGACGTCGGCGAGGAGGGTGGCGAGCCGGGCGGCGGCCCCGGCCTCGTCGATGTCCTCGTACTCGGGGACCTGTCCGGTGTCGGCGTTGGTCCGGCGCCACTGCCCGTAGCGCACGGCCTCGGCGACCGCACGTACGGCCCGCTCGGCGGCCGGGTACGCCGGGATCCGTACGTCCGGCCGGGCGTACCCGCCCTCGTCCTGGCCGGTGGGGCGCAGGCGCGGGGACAGCGCCCCCGCCGGGGCCAGGGCGTCGACGAGTTCGGCCAGTTCCACGTGGACCACCGCCACCGGCTTGCCGGGGTGCGCGGCGACCGCGTCGCGCAGGGCGCCCGCCAGGTCGTCCTGCGGCTCCTGCTCGTTCACCCACGGGATCACGGTGACGATCACCGCGTCGCTCTCGGCGGAGCCGAGCGCCGCGCCCAGTGCCGTGCGGAAGTCCGCGGCCGTCGCCGCGGTCGTCAGGTCCTGCGGGGCTCCGGGCCGCAGCCCCTGGGCGAGGCAGGCGTCGTACGAGAGGACTCCGAGCGACTCGGAGTTCCCGAGGATCGCCACGCGCGGCCCGGCCGGCAGCGGCTGCGAGGCCAGCAGCAGTCCGACGTCCACCAGCTCCGTCACCGTGCCGACCCGGATCACCCCGGCCTGGCGCAGCAGGGCGGAGACGGTGGCGTCCGGCAGTCTGGTCCCGGGGACCACGTGGCCCGCCGGGGTGTGGCGGCCGCCGCGTGCGACGACCACCGGCTTCACGGCCGCCGTGCGCCGCGCGAGCCGGGTGAACTTCCGCGGGTTGCCGAGGGTTTCGAGGTACATCAGGGCGACGTCGGTGGCCTCGTCCTCGTACCAGTACTGGAGGATGTCGTTCCCGGAGACGTCCGCCCGGTTGCCCGCCGAGACGAACGACGACAGCCCCTCGCCCCGCCGCAGCAGCGCCGAGAGCAGCGAGATGCCGATGGCCCCGGACTGGGTGAACAGCCCGATGCGGCCGTGGATCGGGGCGGGCGCCGGGGTCAGGGAGGCGTTGAGCCCGACCTCGGGGGCGGTGTTGATCACCCCGTACGCGTTCGGCCCGATGAGCCGCATCCCGTACGAGCGCACCTGGCGCACCAGTTCGCGCTGGCGGTCGAGCCCGGCGGCGCCGCTCTCCCCGTATCCGGCGGACAGCACCACGAGCCCCTGCACCCCGTGCTCGCCGCAGGCGGCCACGGCCTCGGGGACGCGCTCGGCGGGGACCGCGATCACCGCGAGGTCGACGGGGTCGTCGACGGCGCCGAGCGCGCGGTAGGCCCGTACGCCGTCCAGCAGATCGGTGGTGGCGGCCTCGTTCACGGCGTAGAGGTGGCCGCGGAAGCCGCTGTCGCGCAGGTTGCGCAGGGCGGCCGCGCCGACGCCCCCGCCGGAGCGGCTGACCCCGATGACGGCCACCGAGCGGGGGGTCAGCAGCCGCTGCACGGAGCGTGCCTCCGCGCGCTGCTCGCGGGCGCGCTGTACGGCCAGGGACTCGGCGGTGGGTTCGAGGTCGAGGGTGAGGTGGACGGAGCCGTCCTCGAAGCTGCGCTTCTGTTCGTACCCGGCGTCCTTGAACACCTTGATCATCTTGTTGTTGGCGGGCAGCACCTCGGCCGCGAACCGGCGGATGCCCCGCTCACGGGCGACCGCGCCGATGTGTTCGAGGAGCGCGGAGGCGACCCCGCGGCCCTGGTGGGCGTCCTGGACGAGGAAGGCGACCTCGGCCTCGTCGGCGGGTGCGGAGGCGGGCCGGCCGTCGGGGCCGATCCGGTCGTAGCGGACGGTGCCGATGAACTCCTCGCCGATGGTCGCCGCGAGGCCGACCCGGTCCACGTAGTCGTGGTGGGTGAAGCGGTGCACGTCGCGGGCGGAGAGCCGGGGGTAGGGCGCGAAGAAGCGGTAGTACTTCGACTCGTCGGAGACCTGCTCGTAGAAGCTGACCAGCCGGCCCGCGTCCTCCGTGGTGATCGGCCTGATGCGGGCGGTACCGCCGTCGCGCAGGACGACGTCCGCTTCCCAGTGGGCCGGGTACGAGGGGTCCGACGCGGTGGTCATGCGGCGATCTTAAGGCCAGGACCGGCCGAACGGCTCCTGCGCGGCGCACGAGGCAAGCAGGGGCAAACCAGTGCAAGCTGGGGTAGGTCGAGCGGCGGTGGATTCGGGCCGAAGGTCGGTCGGAGCATGAGGGACGTCGTGAGAGACTGGTCTAGACAACCGTAAGAACCTGAAGGGCATCACCATGGCAGAGCGCCGCGTCAACGTCGGCTGGGCCGAGGGCCTGCACGCTCGTCCCGCCTCGATCTTCGTCCGCGCGACGACCGCTTCCGGCGTCCCGGTGACCATCGCGAAGGCCGACGGGAACCCCGTCAACGCCGCCTCCATGCTCGCGGTGCTGGGCCTGGGCGCGCAGGGCGGCGAAGAGATCGTCCTCGCGTCCGACGCCGAGGGCGCCGAGGCGGCGCTGGACCGCCTCGCGAAGCTGGTCGCCGAAGGTCTTGAGGAGCTCCCCGAGACCGTCTGACCCTTCGGGTTCACCCCGGGCACACGAAGGAGCCGCGGCCACCACCGATATTCCGGTGGCCGCGGCTTCCGCGTTCCGGGCGTCTGCGCATTCGGGAATTCATCGCAGGGCGCCGGGTGAGAGCATTTGCGGCGTGAATTGAATTGCGGGCCCCACTCTTTGATACCCGCCTTTTGTTAATGCGGACCGCCCGCCGTGTTTACGGCATGTTGCGAAGTCCTCACCCGCAGCCGGTGCGCCCCGGCCGCGCGGTCCGCGTGCATCACCGTCAGCGCGCGGGCCCGCTCGGCGTCACCGCGCGCGACCGCGTCCACGATCGCGCCGTGCTCCGCCCAGGAGTCCACGGGCCGGGCCGGCGCCTCCACCGCGTACATCCAGGCGACCTTGTGCCGCATCTGCGTGAGCAGCACGATCAGCCCGGGGCTGGCGGAGGCCTGGGCGAGGGTCTCGTGGAACCAGCCGCCCAGGGACCGCAGATCCTCGCCCTGGCCCCGTCTGGCCCGCTCCTGACCCAGTCTGACCAGCCCGCGGAGCACCTTGAGGTGGCCCTCGGTGCGCCGCCGGGCCGCGCGCGCGGCCGCCAGCGGCTCCAGCACCAGCCGCAGCTCCAGCAGGTCGGCCGCCTCCTGCTCGGTGGGTTCGGCGACGCAGGCGCCCGCGTGCCGCCGGGTGGTGACGAAGCCCTCGGACTCCAGGGTCCGCAGCGCCTCGCGGACCGGGACGCGGGAGACCCCGTACCGGCGGGCCAGCAGCTCCTCGGTGAGCCGGGCGCCCGGTTCGAAGACGCCGGTGACGATGTCTTCGCGGATTGCCGTGCATACCGCGTGCGCAGGAATTCGCAAGTCCGGACCTCCGCCTATTTCCGACTGCCGACCGCCTTACGGGGACTCTATTGCACCGGGCGATAAATTCCGAGCGCGGGCGAAAATAGCAGACGTTTACGGCCAACACGAAGGCCCCGGCTCGGGGAGCCGGGGCCTTCGGTGAAGTGCGGGGTGCCGCTGATCAGACGTCGACGCCGTGGCTGCGCAGGTACGCGACCGGGTCGATGTCCGAGCCGTACTGGGCGCCGGTACGGGCCTCGAAGTGCAGGTGCGGGCCGCTGGAGTTGCCGGTGGAGCCCGACAGGCCGATCTGCTGGCCGGCGGTGACCTGGTCGCCGACGGAGACGCTCAGCGAGGACATGTGGCCGTACTGCGTGTACGTGCCGTCGGCGTGCTTGATGACGACGTTGTTGCCGTACGCGCCGCCCCAGCCGGCCTCGACCACGGTGCCGGTGCCGACCGCGTGCACGGTGGTGCCGGAGGCCGCGTGGAAGTCGATGCCGGTGTGGCTGCCGGAGGACCACATGCCGCCGCCCGCGTGCCACTGGGTGCTGACGTAGGACCCGTCGACGGGGGCGACGAAGGTGTTGAGGCGCTTGCGCTCCTCCTCGCGGGCGGCGCGCTCGGCGGCCTCGCGCTCGGCCTTCGCCTTCTCCTCGGCCTTCTGCTTGGCCTCGGCGGCGCGGGCCTTGGCGTCGGCCTCCGCCTTCGCCTTGAGGGCCGCGGCCTCGGCCGCGTGCTCCTGGGCGTCGGCCTGGGCCTCGATCTGGCCCTGGAGGTCCTCGGCGGTCACGACGGCGTTCAGGCCGGTGTCCTCCATGGAGGGGGCCTTGTCCGACGCGGCGAACGCCGGGCCTGCGAGGGAGCCGACGACACCGGTGGTGGCGAGGGCGGCTATGCCGGCGTAACCGGCGGTCTTGCGGCTCAGACGACTGGAACCACGGTGCTTACCGGCGGCACGACTGCCAAACGCCATGAAGGGGTTGATCCTTTCCTTCCTTCTCGCCTACCGGGTTAGCTGACGGGTTCGGAGCAGGAAGGTCTCCTACGGGCCCCCTCTGGCGAGGCGGTCCGATTCACCCCAGGGACACATGTGGGTCCCCGGCTCCCCAGGCTCGCGCCTGACGGGGACTCGGCGATCGCTGCCCGGTGCCGCGGGTGCGGCGGGTACAACTGACGGACAGCACGGCCGACGCTAGGCGGATCATCAGTCAATCGCCAAACACCCACGCGTTTTTGTTGCATACGCCACACCCCATACGAGCAACCTCTCCGCGAAACAGACAAAAGGGGCCCCGGCGGACAAGCCGCCGGAGCCCCTTGGAATGTCCGTCAGTTGGTGACGACGGTGACCTCGCCGATGCCCAGCGCCCGCACCGGCTCCTCGATCTGCGCGGCGTCGCCCACCAGGACCGTGACCAGGCGGTCCACCGGGAACGCGGCCAGGACGGCCGACGTCGCCTCCACCGTGCCGGTTTGGGCCAGCTGCGCGTACAACTGCGACTGGTAGTCGTCCGGGAGCTCCTGCTCGACCTGGTCGGCGAGCGTGCCGGCGACGGCCGCGGCCGTCTCGAACTTCAGCGGGGCCACGCCCACCAAGTTCTGCACCGCCACGTCCCGTTCGGCGTCGGTCAGGCCGCCCTCCGCGAGGGTGCGGAGCACCTTCCAGAGGTCGTCGAGCGCCGGGCCGGTGTTGGGGGTGTCCACCGAGCCGCTGATGGCGAGCATCGAGGCGCCCTTGCCGTCGGCCGTGGAGCGCAGCACCTGGCCGAAGGCGCGCACGCCGTACGTGTAGCCCTTCTCCTCGCGCAGCACCTTGTCCAGGCGCGAGGTGAGGGTGCCGCCCAGGCAGTACGTGCCGAGCACCTGCGCCGCCCAGACCCGCTCGTGACGGTCCGGCCCGATGCGGCCGATGAGCAGCTGCGTCTGGACCGCGCCGGGCCGGTCCACGATGACCACGCGGCCGGTGTCGTCGGCGGTGACCGCGGGGACCGGGAGCGGCTCGGCGGAATTGCCGGTCCAGGCGCCCAGGGTGTCCCCCAGGACGGCGTCCAGGTCGATGCCGGTCAGGTCGCCGACGACCACCGCGGTGGCGGTGGCGGGACGTACGTGGGCCTCGTAGAAGGCGCGTACGGCCGCGGAGTCGATCCGGGCGACCGTCTCCTCGGTGCCCTGGCGCGGCCGGGACATCCGCAGGGTCGGCGGGAAGAGCTGCCGGGAGAGCTCCTTGGCGGCCCGGCGCTGCGGGCTGGCCAGCTCGTGCGGGATCTCGTCGAGCCGGTTGCGCACCAGCCGGTCGACCTCGCTGTCGGCGAAGGCCGGCGCGCGCAGCGCCTCGGCGAGCAGGCCGAGCGCCTTGTTCAGACGGGAGGCCGGGACCTCCAGGGAGACCCGCAGGCCCGGGTGGTCGGCGTGCGCGTCGAGCGTGGCGCCGCAGCGCTCCAGCTCGGCCGCGAACTCCTCGGCGGAGCGCTTGTCCGTGCCCTCGGACAGCGCACGGGCCATGATGGTCGCCACGCCGTCCAGGCCTTGCGGCTCGGCGTCCAGCGGTGCGGCGAGGTTGACCTCGACGGCGACGACCTGCTGGCCGGGCCGGTGGCAGCGCAGCACGGTCAGGCCGTTGGGCAGCGAGCCCCGCTCGGGGGCCGGGAAGGCCCACGGCCGGGCCTGGCCGGCCTGCGGCTGCGGGTGGAAGGTCATCGTGACGGCTGCGGTGTCGCTCACTGCTCCGCCCCTTCGTTCTCGTCGCTCTCACCGTTCTCGCCGGCTTCTGCCGGGAGCGGCTCGTACACCAGCACCGCGCGGTTGTCGGGGCGCAGTCGGGCCGCGGCCACGGCCTGCACCTCCTCGGCGGTGATGTCGAGGACGCGGCCCACCGCGGTCAGCGCCAGCTGCGGGTCGCCGAACAGCACCGCGAAGCGGCACAGTTCGTCGGCGCGCCCGGCCACCGTGCTCAGCCGGTCCAGCCATTCCCGCTCCAGCTGCGCCTGGGCGCGCTCCATCTCCTCGGCCGTGGGGCCCTCGGCGGCGAACCGCGCGAGCTCCTCGTCCACGGCCGCCTCGATGGCGGGCACCTCGACGCCGCTGGAGGTCTTCACGTCCAGCCAGCCCAGCGAGGGCGCGCCGGCGAGCCGCAACATGCCGAAGCCGGCCGCGACCGCCGTCTGGTCGCGGCGCACGAGGCGGTTGTGGAGCCGGGAGGACTCGCCGCCGCCCAGCACGGTCAGCGCCACGTCGGCGGCGTCGCACTCGCGGCTGCCGTCGTGCGGGAGCCGGTAGGCGGCCATCAGCGCGCGGGCAGGGACCTCCTCGACGATCTCCTCGCGGAGCTCGCGGCCCATGATCTCGGGCAGCGTGCCGTCGCGCGGCGGCTGCTTGCCGTCGTGCCCGGGGATGGTGGCGAAGTACTTCTCGACCCAGGCGAGCGTCTGCTCGGGGTCGATGTCGCCGACGACCGACAGCACCGCGTTGTTGGGCGCGTAGTACGTGCGGAAGAAGGCGCGGGCGTCCTCCAGGGAGGCCGCGTCCAGGTCGGCCATGGAGCCGATCGGCGTGTGGTGGTACGGGTGGCCCTCGGGGTAGGCGAGGGCGGTCAGCTTCTCGAAGGCCGTGCCGTACGGGACGTTGTCGTACCGCTGGCGGCGCTCGTTCTTCACGACGTCGCGCTGGTTCTCCATGGACTCGTCGTCCAGGGCGGCCAGCAGCGAGCCCATCCGGTCGGCTTCCAGCCAGAGCGCGAGCTCCAGCTGGTGGGTCGGCATGGTCTCGAAGTAGTTGGTGCGCTCGAAGCTGGTGGTGCCGTTGAGCGAACCGCCGGCCCCCTGGACCAGCTCGAAGTGCCCGTTGCCGGGTACGCTCGCCGAGCCCTGGAACATCAGGTGCTCGAAGAGGTGAGCCAGGCCGGTCCGTCCCTTGACTTCGTGGCGCGAGCCGACGTCGTACCAGAGGCAGACCGCGGCGACCGGGGTCAGGTGATCCTCGGAGAGCACCACGCGCAGGCCGTTGGCCAGCCGGTGCTCGGTCGCTGTCAGGCCGCCGGAGCCGGCCTGGGCTGTGGCCGTGTGACCCATGGGCATGTGGTCCCTTCGATCGCGATGCAGAGTTTTCCGTCAGACCTGCCACTGTATGCAAGCGCGTCGGGCACCGGAGAAGTTCCCGCCTGACACTCACCCACGCCTCCGTCCGGGGGTGACCCCAGGGTCGGAGTCGGCGTTGTCGGTGCCTCGGGCCACAATGGTCCGCGACAACCCCGTCCACGCCGATCAGACCAGCCGCCAGACCCCCAGCACACTTTCTTTCTTGGTTAAGGAGCCGCGCAGCGATGGCCCGCCGCAGCACGAAGACCCCGCCGCCGGAGGATTTCGAGGAGAAGATCCTCGACATCGACGTCGTCGACGAAATGCAGGGCTCCTTCCTCGAGTACGCGTACTCGGTGATCTACTCCCGCGCCCTGCCCGACGCCCGGGACGGCATGAAGCCGGTGCACCGGCGCATCGTCTACCAGATGAACGAGATGGGCCTGCGCCCCGACCGCGGCTACGTGAAGTGCGCCCGCGTCGTCGGCGAGGTCATGGGCAAGCTGCACCCGCACGGTGACGCGTCGATCTACGACGCCCTCGTGCGCATGGCCCAGCCCTTCTCGATGCGGCTGCCGCTGGTCGACGGCCACGGCAACTTCGGTTCGCTCGGCAACGACGACCCGCCGGCCGCGATGCGTTACACCGAGTGCAAGATGGCGGACGCCACGTCGCTGATGACGGAGTCGATCGACGAGGACACCGTCGACTTCACCGCCAACTACGACGGCCAGGAACGGGAACCGGTCGCGCTGCCCGCGGCGTACCCCAACCTGCTGGTCAACGGCGCCTCCGGGATCGCGGTCGGCATGGCCACCAACATGCCCCCGCACAACCTGGGCGAGGTCATCGCGGCCGCCCGCCACCTGATCCGCTACCCGCAGGCGGACCTGGAGGCGCTGATGCGCTTCGTGCCGGGTCCGGACCTGCCCACGGGCGGCCGGATCGTGGGCCTCTCGGGGATCAAGGACGCCTACGAGAACGGCCGCGGCACGTTCAAGATCCGCGCGACGGTGGCCGTGGAGAACGTGACGGCGCGCCGCAAGGGCCTGGTCGTCACGGAACTGCCCTTCACGGTCGGCCCCGAGAAGGTCATCGCGAAGATCAAGGACCTGGTCGGCTCCAAGAAGCTCCAGGGCATCGCGGACGTCAAGGACCTCACCGACCGCTCGCACGGCCTGCGCCTGGTCATCGAGATCAAGAACGGCTTCCACCCGGAGGCCGTCCTGGAGCAGCTGTACAAGCTGACGCCGATGGAGGAGTCCTTCGGCATCAACAACGTCGCGCTGGTCGACGGCCAGCCCCTGACGCTGGGCCTCAAGGAACTGCTGGAGGTCTACCTCGACCACCGCTTCGAGGTCGTGCGCCGGCGCAGCGAGTTCCGCCGCACCAAGCGGCGCGACCGGCTGCACCTGGTCGAGGGCCTGCTGGTGGCCCTGGTCGACATCGACGAGGTCATCCGGATCATCCGGGACAGCGACAACTCGGCGCAGGCGAAGGAGCGGCTCATCGAGCGCTTCTCGCTGAGCGAGATCCAGACCCAGTACATCCTGGACACCCCGCTGCGCCGCCTGACCCGTTTCGACCGGATCGAGCTGGAGTCCGAGCGCGACCGGCTGACCGGCGAGATCGACGAGCTGACCGGGATCCTGGACTCCGACACGGAGCTGCGCAAGCTGGTCTCCGCGGAACTGGCCGCGGTCGCGAAGAAGTTCGGCACCGAGCGCCGTACGGTCCTGCTGGAGTCGGCGGGCACTCCGGTGGCCGCGGTCCCGCTGGAGGTCGCGGACGACCCGTGCCGGGTCCTGCTGTCCTCGACGGGCCTGCTGGCGCGCACCGCCAACGGCGACCCGCTGCCGGAGGAGGAGGGCGGCGCCCGCGCCAAGCACGACCTGATCGTCTCGCAGGTCGCCGCGTCGGCCCGGGCCGACGTCGGCGTGGTCACCTCGTACGGACGGCTCCTGCGGCTCGCGGTGATCGACCTGCCGCAGCTGCCGGACACCCACGCCGCGCCGAACCTGGCGGGCGGGGCCCCGGTCTCGGAGTTCCTCTCCGGGCTGGAGGCGGACGAGAAGGTGATCTGCCTGACCTCGCTGGACGAGTCCTCCCAGGGCCTGGCGCTCGGCACGGAGCAGGGCGTGGTCAAGCGGGTCGTGCCGGACTACCCGGCGAACAAGGAGGAGCTGGAGGTCATCACCCTCAAGGAGGGCGACCGGATCGTCGGCGCGGTCGAACTGCGCACGGGCGAGGAGGATCTGGTCTTCCTCACCGACGACGCCCAGCTGCTGCGCTATCCGGCGGGCCAGGTGCGCCCGCAGGGCCGCCCGGCGGGCGGTATGGCCGGCGTCAAGCTCTCCGAGAACGCCAAGGTGATCCACTTCTCGGCGGTGGACCCGGCACGTGACGCCGTGGTGTTCACGGTGGCGGGCTCGCACGGGACGCTGGACGACTCGATGCTGTCCGGGAAGCTCACCCCGTTCGACCAGTACCCGCGCAAGGGCCGGGCCACCGGCGGCGTGCGCTGCCAGCGGTTCCTGAAGGGCGAGGACCTGCTGGTGCTGGCCTGGGCCGGCAACGCGCCGGTGCGTGCGGCCGCGGCCAACGGCGGCCCGGCCGAACTTCCGCCCGTGGACCCGCGCCGAGACGGTTCGGGGGCCGCGCTGCCCGCGGTCGTCGCCGCTCTGGCGGGGGGCGCGCTGTAGGACGTGGCGCGGCATTCGGGTGGTGCGACCGGGGGGACGTACCACCCGAATGCCGACTAGTGTTTTCCCTCTGGGTGTTGGTGGGGGGAGTACACAGCTGATGAGTCGTCGGCCGGGCGGATTGATCGGGGACTGGGCCGAGGCCCAGCGTCGGCAGCAGCAGACGCAGGTGATCCAGCAGCGGGAGGCGGAGCGCCGGCTGCTGGCGTACGAACGGGACCGGGATCGGACCCAGGAGCGGGACGCGAACCGCAGCCACCGGCAGTACCGCGAGGCCGAAGCCCTGCGGCGGACCGCTCTGATCGACGCCGAGGTGGACGCCCTCAAGGGGCTGCTGGTGGCGGGCTGCCGGGCGCCCGCGTTCCGGATCTCGGCGCTGTCGCGGCCCGAGCAGCCGGAGCCCTTCAACCCCGGCGCCCTGGCGCATCCGGTGCCCATGCCGCGCATCGACCAGTTCCAGCAGCAGAGCAGCGGCTGGACGCTCGGATCCGGCCACCGGGCGCAGGCGGAGCGGGAGGCCCACGCCCGGTACACCGAGGCCTGGCAGGCCGCGAGCGCCGCGGAGGCCCAGCGGCAGCGGCAACTGGCCGCGTACCGGCAGCAGTACGACCGGTGGGCCGCCGAGCAGCTCGCCGGGGTGCGGGCGCACAACAGCGGGCTCACCGAGCTCGCCGCCGCCCTGCGCACGGGCGACGCCGAGGCGGCGGTGGAGTACTTCTCGGCGGCGCTGTACGCCTCCACGGCCTGGCCCGAGGCGCTGCCCCGGCAGGTGTCGGCCGCCTACGACCCGGCGGCGCGCCAGCTGGTGCTGGACTGGGAGCTCCCCGGATACGCGGTGGTGCCGCAGGCCAGGGCGGTGCAGTACCTGCCGAGCACGGACCAGGACAGGATCAAACCCCGCCCGGTGACGGAGCGTCGGGCCCTCTACCGGGACCTGCTGGCGCAGTCCATGCTGCTGGTCGTGCGCGAGCTGTACGCGGCGGACGAGTTCGGCGTACTGGACTCGGTCGTGGTCAACGGGTTCGTGGACGCCCACGATCCGGCGACGGGCCGGGAGGCACGGGTGGTCATGGCGACCGTGCCGGCGGAGCGCGGCGCGTTCGCAGGCCTGCGCCTGGAGCAGGTCAGCGCCGTGGACTGTCTGGTGTCGGGACTGGGCGGGCAGTTGTCGGGGCGCCCGGACCAGCTGACGGCGGTGCGCCCCGGGCGGCGGCCCGACGAGGTCGGCGGCGGGGTCGTCAGCCACGGCGGGCAGGCGGGAGGCGCGGACGAGGACGAGCCGGACCTCTTCGCGATGGATCCGATCGCCTTCGAGAACCTCGTCGCCGAGCTGTTCCGGGCGATGGGCATGGAGGCGGTGACCACGCAGCGGTCGGGCGACGGCGGGGTGGACGTGGAGGCGCTGGACCCGGCGCCGATCCGGGGCGGGCGGATCGTGGTGCAGGTCAAGCGCTACCGGAACACGGTGCCGCCGACGGCCGTGCGTGATCTGTACGGCACGGTCCAGGACAAGGGGGCGAACAAGGGGGTGCTCGTCACCACCGCGTCCTTCGGGCCCGGGTCGTACACCTTTGCCAACGGCAAGCCGCTGGAGTTGGTTCCCGGGGCGGATCTCGTCGAGCTGCTGCACCAGTACGGGCTGCGCGGGCGGCTCGGCGGCGGCGCACCGGCGCAGCGCGCGGCCGAGTCCGAGCCCGCGCCCGACGGCCCCGGGGCGGACCACAACGTGCTCGGCATGTCCTGGTCGGGCTCGGTCGCGCTGGACGTGTGCGCCCTCGTCTGCACGGGCAACCGGGTGCTGAGCGAGGAACACTTCGTGTTCTACAACAACCCCCGGACCCCGGACGGTTCGGTGCGCGCCCGCGCGCACGCGGAGCCGGACAAGGCGGCTCTGGAGGTCTCCTTCGACGCGCTGCCCGAGGCCGCCGACCGACTGGTCCTCGTGGCGGCGATCGACCCGGACGTCGATCCGCACGCCGACCTCGCGGGGTTCACGGACGCCTACATCCGCCTGCTGTCCGCGGGCGGCGGGGAACTCGGCCGGCTGGAGGTCTCCGACGGGCGCGCCGGGGAGACCGCGCTGGTCCTCGGCTCGTTCCGGCACCGCCCCAACGGCGACTGGGACTTCGTGATCGGCGGCAAGGGCTACCGCGGCGGCCTGGAGGACCTGCTGGCCGAGTACGGGGTCGAGGTCGCCTGACCCCCCGCTACGGCTCCTCCGGGTCGGCGACGAAGTCGTACGGGTCCGGTCGTTCGGGTTCGTCGGCCGGCCGCGCCGGGCGGTCGACGTAGCGCAGGACGCCCCACATGCTCTCCGGCGGCGCCTGCTGCGGGGCCGGTTCGCGGCAGGCCTCCAGCTCGCCGAGGAGCGCGGGGCCGTCTGTACCGGCGCCGATCAGGACCAGCTGGCTCCGGCGCGGCTCGCCCCGGCCCCAGGGGCCCGGCACGAAGCGCAGGAAGCGGCCGACGGCGTGGACCTCGTAGCGCTCCTCGTGGCCGGGGACGCCGAAGTGGACGTAGCCCTTGATCCGGTACAGCCCGGCCGGGCGGCGGTCGAGGAAGTCGATGAACCGGCGCGGGTTCAGGGCCTGCTCGGAGACGAACTCCGTGCTCTCGTAGACCGTGTGGGCGTGCCCGGTGTGGTCCTCGTGACCGGAGTCCTCCGCTTCTTCGGACTCCCTGGTCTGGGAGATCAGGTCCTCGAAGGACAGCTGGCCCCGGGTCTCGGTCCACGGGCGCCGGTCGAAGAGCAGCTCCGGGTCGATCCGGCCGTGGTCGGCGGCCACCACCGGCGTGCCGGGGCAGAGCGCGGCCAGCTCGGCCGCGATCCGGGTGAGGCCGGCCGGCTCCACCCGGTCGGTCTTGTTCAGCACCACCAGGTCCGCGACGGCCAGGTGGCGGTCGGTCTCGGGGTGCTTGACCCGGGTCGCGTCGAACTCCGCCGCGTCCACGACCTGGACCAGTCCGCCGTACCGGATCGCCGGGTTCTCGCCGGCCACCAGCATCCGGATCATCTCCTGGGGCTCGGCCAGCCCGCTCGCCTCGATGACGATCACGTCGATCCGGTGGACGGGCGCGGAGAGCTTCTCCAGGTACGCGTCCAGCTCGCTGCCGTCGACCGCGCAGCACAGGCAGCCGCCGCCGAGCGAGACCATCGAGTCGCCGACCTGGCCCGCCACGGCCATCGCGTCGATCTCGATCGAGCCGAAGTCGTTGACGACGACGCCGATCCGGGTGCCTCCCCTGTTGCCGAGGAGGTGGTTGAGCAGCGTCGTCTTGCCGGATCCGAGGAATCCGGACAGCACGACGACGGGAATCGGCTGGGCGGGCGGCCGGACGGGCGGCTGATCGGGCTGCGGGGTGGGCTGACTGCTGTTCACACGGCCGATCGTAGTCAGCCGAGCGCCGGAACCGGCTCGGGCGGGGTCGGGCCCGCGTACCGGGCGGCCGGACGGATGATCTTCGAATCGGCGGCCTGTTCGAGGATGTTCGCGCTCCATCCGACCACGCGTGCCGCGCAGAAGGTCGGCGTGAACATCTCGCGCGGCAGCCCGCACAGCTCCATGACCACACCGGCGTAGAACTCCACGTTGGTGTGCAGCTCCCGCCCCGGCTTGAGCTCCGCGAGGATCTGCTCCACGTGCCGCTCCACTTCCACGGCGAAGTCCACGAGCGGGCCGCCGAACCCGAGGGCGATGTCGCGCAGCATGCGCGAGCGCGGGTCCTCGGTGCGGTACACGGGGTGGCCGAAGCCCATGATCCGGTCCCCGGCGAGCACCCGCTCGCGGATCCACGGCTCGATGCGGTCCGCCGTGCCGATGGCGTCCAGGGTGTCCAGGGCCCGGCTGGGCGCGCCGCCGTGCAACGGGCCGGAGAGCGCGCCGATCGCCCCGGTGAGGGCGGCGGCCACGTCCGCGCCGGTGGAGGCGATCACGCGCGCGGTGAAGGTGGAGGCGTTGAAGCCGTGGTCGATGGTCGAGATCAGGTACTGCTCGACGGCCCGCGCCTTGACGGGGTCGGGTTCCCGACCCGTGAGCATGTACAGGTAGTTGGCGGCGTACGGCAGGTCCGCGCGCGGCTCGACCGGCTCCAGGCCCTGCCCCAGCCGGTGCAGCGCCGTGAGCAGGGTCGGTACGGCGGCGCAGGCGGCCAGGGCGTCGGCGGCCCGCCGCTCCGGGTCGATGTCGTACACCGGGCGCAAGCCCGCGGAGGCCCCGAGCAGGGAGAGCGCGGTCCGCAGCCCGGCGAGCGGGCCGGAGAGCGCGGTGGCCCGGGCGAGGGCGGGCAGCGCGCCGCGCACCGCGTCGGGCAGCCGGCGCAGCGGGGCGATCTCGGCGGCGAACGCGGCCCGCTCGGCGGCGTCGGCCGGGAGGGCGCCGCGGAACATCAGGTGCCACACGTCCTCGAAGGTGCGGCTCGTGGCGAGCTCGACGGCCGAGTACTGGCGGTAGTGGTAGAAGCCCTCGCGGCCTCGGACGTCACCGAGTTCGGTCTCGGTGACCACGACTCCCGCGAGACCGCGGGGCACATCGACGGTGGTGTTCATGGATCGACCATCCATCATGGATTGAATCCTTGTCAATATTGATTGAATCAATATATGTAGGGTGTGTGTCATGAACGACCAGGCGGACGGCGAGCGCCGGATCAGCACCCGGCAGGCGGCGGAACTGCTGGGGGTGAAGCCCGCGACGGTGTACGCGTACGTCAGCCGCGGCCAGCTCACCAGCCGCCGCGATCCGGTCGGCCGCGGCAGCAGCTTCGACGCGCGCGAGGTGGAGGCCCTGGCCCTGCGCAGCCGGCGCGAGGCGGCGGCGCCCCCGGGCGCGGAGCTCTCCGTACGGACCTCGCTCACGCTGATCGAGCCCGACCGGTACTACTTCCGGGGCGTGGACGCCGTCGAGCTGGCGTCCCGGTACCGCTACGAGGAAGTCGCCGAGTGGCTCTGGACCGGGACGCTGCCGCGCGGCGCACGGTTCACGGCTCCCCCGCAGGTGCTGGCCGCCGCCCGGCGCGCGGTCGCCGCGCTGCCCGAGCACAGCGGTCCGATCGACCGGCTCCGGGTGGCGACGGCCGCCGCCGCGGTGGCGGATCCGCTGCGCTTCGACCTGTCCGAGGAGGCCGTACTGGGCTCCGCGCGCTGCCTGATCCCGACGCTGGTCGGCGCACTGCCCGAGGTGGGCCCGGCCGGCTGGCGCGGGGACGGGCGGCTGGCCCGGCAGCTGTGGAGCCGGCTGACGGAGCGGGAGCCGGACCCGGACGCGCTGGCCGTGCTGGACCTGGCCCTCACCCTGCTCATCGACCACGATCTGGCCGCCTCCACCCTGGCCGTACGGGTGGCGGCGTCCGCGCGGGCCCATCCGTACGCGGCGGTCTCGGCCGGCCTCGGCGCCCTCGAAGGCCCGCTGCACGGCGCGGCCGGACGGCTCGCGCACCGGATGCTGGCGGAGGCGCTGGATCGGGGCGGGGCCGCACCCGTGGTCGCGGACCACCTGCGCTCGGGACGACGGGTTCCGGGGCTCGGGCACCGGCTGTACGAGGGCGAGGACCCGCGGGCCACGGCGCTGTTCGCCCGGCTGGAGGACGTGCCGCGGGCCGGTCCGGCGCTGGCGGCCGCCCGCGAGGTCGTCGCGACGGCGGCGGCCCGACGGGGCGGGCTGCACGCCAATGTCGACCTGGCGCTGGCGGTGCTGACGGTGTCCTGCGGGATGCCGGCCGAGGCCGGGGAGACGGTGTTCGCCGTGTCCCGCACCGCGGGCTGGATGGCGCACGCCCTGGAGGAGTACCAGGAGCGGCCGCTCCGGATGCGCCCGAGCGGCCAGTACCAGGGGCCCCGTCCGCCACAGCCGATGCCGTAGCGCCTCTCGTGGGGCGGGCGGCGGCGGTCCGGCCGCGGAGTCAGGTCCGCAGCCAGACCGCCGTGTCCTGCGGAAGCAGCCCGGCCGCGTCCAGGGCCGAACTGCTCAGCAGGAGGCTCGTGTGCGCGGGCAGCGGGACCGCCCCGGTGGCCAGGTTGACCACGCAGACCAGCCCGTCCGGGCGGGCGAAGGCCAGCACCCCGGGCGCAGTCTCCAGCCACGCGAGCGAGCCGCCCCCGAAGCCGCCGGCCGCGCGGCGCAGCCCGAGGGCCGTCCGGTACAGGCCGAGCATCGAATCCGGGTCTCCGTCTTGGCGGTCCGCGGCGTACGTGCCCCAGTCGGCGGGCTGCGGCAGCCAGGGGTCGTGCCAGGGCTCGGCGGTCCACGGCAGCGGCACCCGGCACCCGTCGCGCCCCGGGTCGGTGCCGCCGGAGCGGAAGTGCATGGGGTCCTGGATCCGGTCGATCGGTACGTCCGCTTCCGGCAGACCCAGTTCCTCCCCCTGGTAGACGTACACGGCGCCGGGCAGCGCGAGCGTCAGCAGGGCCGCGGCGCGCGCCCGCCGGGTGCCGAGGGCCGGGTCGGTGGGGGTGCCGAAGGCCTTGGCGGCGAAGTCGAATCCGGTGTCGGCGCGCCCGTAGCGGGTGACGGTACGGGTCACGTCGTGGTTGCAGAGCACCCAGGTCGCCGGGGCGCCGACCGGAGCGTGCTCGGCGAGGGTCTCCTCGATGGAGGTGCGCAGCCGTCCGGCGTCCCAGGGACAGCTGAGGAAGGAGAAGTTGAAGGCGGTGTGCAGCTCGTCGGGGCGCAGGTAGCGGGCGAAGCGCTCGGAGTCGGGCAGCCAGACCTCGCCGACGAATACGGCTCCGTAGGAGTCGGCGATCGCGCGCCAGGAGCGGTAGATGACGTGCAGGTCGTCACGGTCGATGTACGGGTGTACCTCACCGGTGCCGGGCGGCCAGGGCTCGGCCGGCCGGCCGGCCAGATCGGGCAGGGCCGGGTCCTTGGCGAGCAGGGCGGCGGAGTCGATCCGCACCCCGGACACGCCGCGATCGAACCAGAAGCGCAGCACCTCCTCGTGCTCCCGGCGCACGGCCGGGTGGGCCCAGTTGAGGTCGGGCTGCTGCGGGGTGAACAGGTGCAGGTACCACTCGCCGTCCGGTACGCGGGTCCAGGTCGCGGCGCCGTTGAACTGCGAGGGCCAGTCCCCCGGGGGCAGTTCGCCCCTCTCGCCGCGGCCGGGCCGGAAGTGGAAGAGCTCGCGCTCGGGGCTGCCCGGGCCGGCGGCGAGGGCGGCCCGGAACCAGGCGTGCTGGTCCGAGACGTGGTTGGGGACGATGTCGACGATGGTGCGCAGCCCCAGCGCGCGGGCCTCGGCGATGAGCTTCTCGGCCTCGGCGAGGGTGCCGAAGGCCGGGTCGATGGTGCGGTAGTCGGCGACGTCGTAGCCCCCGTCGGCGAGCGGGGAGAGGTACCAGGGCGTGAACCAGAGGGCGTCCACGCCCAGTTCGGCGAGGTACGGAAGGCGGGCCCGGACGCCCGCGAGATCGCCGGTGCCGTCCCCGTCGCCGTCGGCGAAGCTGCGGACGTACACCTGGTAGATGGCGGCCGAGCGCCACCAGTCGGCGGCGTCCACGGGCAGGGGAAGGTCAGCCACGGGGGCTCCTTTCACAGGGGGCGGCCGGTCAGCCCTTGAGGGAGCCCGCCGTCAGACCGCTCGTGATGTTGCGCTGGAAGACCAGGAAGATGAGGAGCGTGGGCGCGCAGGCCAGGGCGAGGGCGGCGATGAGGTGGTTCTCGGGCACCCCGGAGGACAGCGAGTAGATGCCGACGTTCAGGGTCTGCAGCGCGGGGTCGGGGAGGGTCAGCATCGGCCAGAGGAAGTCCTTCCAGACCCCGACGACCGCGAAGATCGACACGACGCCGAGGACGGGCCGGGACATCGGCAGGACCACGGAGCGCAGGGCGCGCAGGGCGCTCGCCCCGTCGATGGAGGCGGCGTCGAGGATCTCCTGCGGGATGGAGTCGAAGAACCGCTTCAGCAGGAAGATGTTGAAGGCGTTGGTGACCGACGGCAGCCAGATGACCCAGGGTGAGTCGAGCAGGTTCCGCCGGATGAGCGGCATGTCGAGGACGGTGAGGTACTGCGGCACGACGAGGACGGCGGCCGGGATCATGAGGGTCGCCAGCATCATGCCGAGGACCGCCTTGCCGAGCACCGGGCGCAGCCGGGACAGCGAGTAGGCGGCGCCGACGTCGAAGACGAGCTGGAAGGCGAGGGCTCCGATGGCGTAGTAGAGGGTGTTGAACAGCAGCCTGGCGAGGTCCATGACCTTCCAGGCGGCCGTGTAGTTGGCGGTGTGCGCGGAGTGCGGCACCAGGGTGGGCGGGACGCGGGCGAACTCCTCGGTGCTCTTGAGGCCGTTCGCCACCATCCAGTAGAGGGGGCCGAGGAAGACGACGGTGAAGCCGGTGACCACCACGGCGAGGACGGACCAGTAGAGGACCTTTCCCCGGGTGCGGCCCAGCCGGGCGGGGGATATCAGGGTGCGCTCTGCCATGGGCGGGGCTCCTGTCAGCTCTCGTTGTCGCGGCTGAGGCGGACGTACAGGGCGGAGAAGCCGGAGAGCAGGACGAGCAGGCACAGGCCGAGGGCCGCGGCGCCGCCGTACTGGTTGAAGTCGAAGGCGTACTGGTAGACGAGGACGACGACGGTGGTGGTCGAGCCTTCGGGGCCGGCGCCGCCGGTCAGCAGAAACGGTTCGGTGAACACCTGCATCGTCGCGATGATCTGCATCAGCAGCATGAGCGAGAGGATGAGCTTGGTCTGCGGAACGGTGACGTGCCAGACCTTGCGCAGCACTCCGGCGCCGTCGAGCTCGGCGGCCTCGTACAGCTCCCCCGGGATGCCCTGGAGGGCGGCGAGGTAGATCAGGGTCGCGCTGCCCATGTTCATCCAGGTCGACGCGATGACCACGGACAGCATGGCGGTGTCGCTGGATTGCAGCCAGTCTTGCGCCGGCAGGTGCAGGAATTCCAGGGCCTTGTTGAACAGGCCGTAACCGGGGTCGTAGAAGTACTTGAACAGCAGGACCGAGGCCACCGGGGGCATCATCACGGGCAGGTAGACCAGCAGGCGCAGGTAGCCCTGCGCGTGCCGGAATTCGTTGATGACGACGGCGACCAGGAAGGGCAGCAGGAAGCCGAGGACCAGGGCGAGTGCGGTGAAGAGCAGGGTGTTGCGCCAGGCCTGCCAGAAGCCCGGGTCCTGGAAGACGTGACGGAAGTTGTCCCAGCCGACCCATCGGGTGGTGCCGGACTCCGTCTTCTGGAAGGCCAGCAGGAACTCCCTGACCATCGGGTACCAGGAGAAGAAGGAGAAGCAGAGGACGGCGCCGATCAGGAAGCCGTGGGCCGTGAGGTTCCGCTTGAGCGCCCGGCGGAAGCCCTCCGGGGCGGTGGCCGACATCCCGCCCCCTCCTACTGGTTCGCCAGCAGCCGGTTGACGGCTCTCTCCGCCTCGGCGAGGAGCTGCGCGGCGTCGGCGTCCTTGTCGGTGAGGACCCCGGACACCACCTTGTCGAGGATCTTGTAGACCTCCTGCGCCTTCCGCGGCTCCGCCTTGCCGGGTACCGGGTCGTCCAGGAAGGCCTTGAAGTTGGCCACGGGCATGGTGGCGCTCGCGGCCTTCAGCTCGTCGTCCTTCGCCTTGCTCGCGCCGGTGAAGAAGGCCGGCTGCGGGAGTCCGACCGGCAGGCCGTCGGCCTTGGAGCGGTCGTACCGGAACTGGCCCTTGCCGACCGCGAGGGTCTTGAAGTTCAGCCAGGCCACGGCGGCCTTGATCTTGTCGGGCGAGCCGCCCTTCTTGATCATGTACCCGTTGCCGCCGGCCAGGGTGGCCGCGCCGCCGGGGAGCGGGCCCATGCCGAAGTTCTCGTACGTGGCACCGAGCTGCTGGACCATGTACGTGATGTCGTCGGGCGCGGCGAGGAACATGCCGAGTTTGTCGGAGGCCATCTGCTTCTGCAGGTCGCCCCACTTGAGCAGCTGCGTCTTGCCCATGCTGTCGTCCTCCCAGCGCATGGCGTGGAGGTTGCCGGCGATCCGCTGTCCGGTGGGGTTGTTGAAGGCGGCCTTGCCGTCGGCGCCGACGATGTCTGCGCCGAGGCCGTACATGGCGGCCGTGTAGTGCCAGCCGCCGGTGTTCTCGACGCTGTATTCGCCGTAGCCGGCGGTGCCGTTGCCGAGGGCCGCGATCTTCTTGGCGGCCGCCCGGACCTCTTCCCAGGTGCGCGGCGGGGTGTCGGGGTTCAGTCCGGCCTGCTGGAAGAGCTTGCGGTTGACCAGCAGGCCCATCGTGTAGTTGCTGGTGGGCAGGCCGTAGAGCTTGCCGTCCCGTTTGAGGACGCCCAGGACGTTCTTGTCGATGTCGTCGAGGGCGGGCACCGACTGCGGGGTGACGTAGGCGGAGATGTCCTCGGCTCCGTCGTTGTCGAGCACCTGCTGCAGGTCCGTGAAGTACGCGTAGAACACGTCCGGCTGGGACTTGGCCTTGAGCATCGCGGTGAAGCGCGGGGGCTCCAGGCATTGGCCGGGGGTGGAGCGGCCCTCGATCGTGACGTTCGGGTACGCCTTGTTGAACTCCGCCACGTCCTCCTTCCACTCCTTGAGCTCGGCCGCCTTGGCCGCGGGCGGCATGCAGTCGATGGAGAGGGTGACCTTCGTTTTCGGGTCGAGCGGTGCGGTGGCGTCGGCGGAACCGCCGCTCGGCTGCGCTGACGTGCCGTCCCCACTGCTGCTCGTACCGCAGGCCGCGAGGGCCGAGACGGCGAGGGCGGAGACAAGGGCGGCCGCGGTGCCGCGGCGGAGGCTGGTTCTCATCGGTGGTCCCCTTCGAGCATCGGGCAGGAGGCGTGGGGGCGAGCGCGGCACACTCAACCACCGCCCACAGATGGACGCAATATCTCGTGCAGATTCCGTAAGACATTGACATCCTCGCGTCGGACACGGGACACAAAAAGGGCTCCGGAACGTCCTGGTGACGTTCCGGAGCCCTTCCCCGCGTGTACGGGGTGGGTACGGAGCTACGCGCGCGGGGCCTGGGCGGTGGAGCCGCGGACCACGAGCTCGGGCTCGAAGAGCAGCTCACCGGGCTGTACGGCCGCGCCCTGGATCTGCGCGGTCAGCAGCTCGACGGCGGCCCGGCCCATGGCTTCGATGGGCTGGCGGACGGTGGTCAGCGGGGGTTCGGTGCAGTTCATGAACGCCGAATCGTCGTAGCCGACCACGGAGACCTCCCGGGGCACGTTGAGCCCTCGGCGGCGGGCTGCCCGTACGGCGCCGAGCGCGAGCGGGTCGCTCGCGCAGATGATGCCGGTGACCCCGCGGTCGAGCAGCCGGGAGGCGGCCGCGTGGCCCCCCTCCAGCGAGAACAGGGCCCGCTCCACGTGGGCGGGGGGCAGCTCGGCGCCGGCCGCCGCGGCGACCGCCTGGGCGGCCGTCAGCTTGCGCAGGGAGGGGATGTGGTCGGGCGGGCCCAGCACCAGGCCGATGCGCTCGTGCCCCAGGGAGGCCAGGTGGCGCCAGGCCTGCTCCACGGCGACGGCGTCGTCGCAGGCCACGCAGGGGAAGCCGAGGTCCTCTATGGAGGCGTTGATGAGCACCACCGGGACCTTGCGGTCGGACAGCAGCCGGTAGTGCCCGTGCGGGGCGTCGGCCTGCGCGAAGAGGCCGCCGGCGAAGACGACGCCGGACACCTGCTGCTGGAGGAGGAGTTCGACGTAGTCCGCCTCGGAGACCCCGCCGGTGGTCTGCGTACAGAGCACCGGGGTCAGTCCCTGCTGCGCCAGCGCCCCGCCGATGACCTCGGCGAACGCGGGAAAGATCGGATTCTGCAGCTCCGGCAGCACCAGGCCGACCAGCCGGGCGCGCTCGCCGCGCAGCTGGGTGGGCCGCTCGTAGCCGAGGACGTCGAGGGCGGTGAGCACGGACTGCCGGGTGGTCTCCGAGACGCCCGGCTTGCCGTTGAGCACCCGGCTGACCGTTGCCTCGCTGACTCCCACCTTCTTCGCCACTTGAGCAAGTCGTCGCGTCATGCGCGCAAGAGTAGCGCAAGAAATGCAAGTCGCTTGCGGGTCGATGGGGCGGCCCCGGAAGCACCCCGGAGCCGCCCCACCACCCGTCCTCGCGCCCCGCCGGGGCTAGGGCAGTTGGTTGATCCTGAACGTCGAGGTCGTGTTCCGCACGCCCACGGCGTTGTCGCTCGTCTTCAGGTTGTGGATGGTGACCTCACCGACCGCCGGACCCTGCCCGTCCTCGGGCATCTCGTTCGCCCAGAGTCCGAAGCCGGACTTGGCGTCTAAGGCGTCGCCGCTCTTCTTCGCCCCGGTGATGGTGATGTCCTTCAGGACGGTGTCCTTGATCGGGTTGACCGGCCGGCCCCCGATGTACTGCGTCTGGAACATGATGCCGCTGTACGTCGGATCGACGATGTCGACATTGTTGATCCTGATGCCCTGGAACACCTTCGAGGCCGAGAACAGCCAGATCCCGGGGAAGGTCTGCGCGCCCCAGAAATGGCCGCCGGAGCGGACGATCGAGACGTTCTCGAACGTCGTCGGATCGGTGCCGAAACCGTTCATCGGGTACCCGAAGTCCAGCGAGCTGACGGTGACGCCCGAGTAGACGAGGGTGTCGGCGATGTGGATGTTGCGGAAGGTGTTGTCGTACCCGCCGTAGACGGCCACACCGGCCGCGCGCCAGGTCAGGATCGCGGTCAGGTTCTCGTACAGGTTGTTCTTCATGTCCGCGCCGCCCGCGTCGATCGCGGAGAACAGGGCGAAGCTGTCGTCGCCCGTGGAGCGCGCCTCGTTGTTGGACACGAGGTTGTCCGTGCTGCCGTTCGTCATGTTGATGCCGTCGGCGAACGTGTCGCGGATCCGGGAGTTCTTGATCGTGATGCGATCGGTGTTGGCACCCCAGTAGAGGCACACGGTGTGCTCGTTCCAGATGTCCTCGATGGTGATGTCGGTGACGTTGGAGAAGTCGAACACCTTGCCGGGGCCGTCGATGCGCGAGGTGTAGTTGCCGAAGGAGGCGAACCCCGCGAAGGACGAGCCCTTGGCACTGGCTTCCGCACGCCAGCCGTTGTCGGTGTTGTCCTGCCCGGCCGGGGCGCGGAAGCGGGTGAACCAGGGCCCGGCGCCGAGCACCTGGACGGCTTTGCCGTACACCTGGAACTTGCCGGCCGTCTCGTAATCGCCCGGTGGCAGGTAGACGCCGACCAGCTTGCCGCCGGTGTCCATGCGGACCTTGTCCAGGGCGTTCTGCACGTCCTGGTGGGTGAAGCCGGCGGGCACGGTGTACGTCGCCGGGTCCGGGTTGGGCGTGACGGCGGCCTCCTCCAGGCTGACGAAGTCGATCGCGTAACTCGTGGTGTTGGCCGCGTCCTTCTGCAGGCGGATCCTGCTCCCCGCCGGGACGGTCTCGCCCAGCAGCAGGTTGGCCTCGTCGTAGATGTGCCGCGGGGCTCCGGAGCCCGGCGAGTTGCCCGGGGCGGCCTCGGCTCCGTACAGCCAGGCGTACTTCGAGGTCAGCGGCAGGGCCTTCTTGAAGGTGCCGTTGACGTAGACGTCGATGGTGGAGTCGATCCCGCCGCCGCCCGGGGCGTCCGGGATGGAGAAGCGGGTGACCAGGGTGTTGGTGGCGGCGCGGGTGGTGAACTCGACGTACTCGCCCGTCGCGTCGAGGTGTACGGCCTTGCGGCCGGAGGCCTCTCCGGCGATGTCGCCGATGGTGCGGTTGGGGCCGACGACCGTGGCTCCGCCGCCGACCGCGGCCTCCTCCGCCTCGTACGTGTCGAAGGGCATGTTCGCCCCGCGGCCGACGAAGAAGGGCTTGGTGGAGGTGTTGTTCGCGCGCTTGACCGGGAGCTCGTTGGCGTCGTCGGCGAGAACCGCCTTGACGGTGTACTTGCCGTTGACGGCCGGCCAGCTGCCGAGCGCGATCGGGGCGGTCGAGGCGCCGGGAGCCAGAGCCCCGCTGAAGGAGCCCGTGAGCGTACGTACGGTGGCGCCGGCCGCGTCCTGGAGGGTGAGGGTGATTCCGTGCGCGCCGGAGGCGGCCGCGAGGGTGCCCTGGTTCCGGACGGCGACGGTGAAGTCGACCGGCCGGCCGGCGGACGGGGCGCTCGGGGACCAGCTCACGGCGGAGGCGACCAGGTCGGAGCTGTCGACCGGGCGGACCACCAGCGGGGAGCCGGTGCGGGTGTTGTTGGTGTCGTTCTGCTCGATGACCGTGTTCGCCTCGTCGACGGTCGCGCTCAGCGGATAGGTGCCGGCGTCGCGCGCGCCGATGCCGGCGGTGACGGTGGCCGTGGCTCCCGCGGCAAGGGCGGGTACGTTCGCCGCGCCCACCGGGCTGCCGCCGAGCTTGAAGGTGACGGCGGTGGCGGCGGCCGGGGCCGGACCGCTGTTGCGGACGGTGGCGGACAGCGTGACCGGGTCCGATTCGACCGGGGCCGCGGGGGTCGCGCTCAGGCCCGTGACCTCCAGGTCGGGGTTGGGCGCGGGGACGCCGATGACCTGGAACTCGGCGATCTGGCCGCCCGAGGCCCCGGTATTGGCGGTGAAGCGGAGCTGCACGTCCGCGACGCGGGCGTGCACCGGCACGCTGACGGTGTTGGCGCCGGACGCCGGGTCGAAGACGTAGTCCTGTGCCGCGACCAGGTTCGTGGGGCCCGGGGCGCCCTGCTCCCGGCCCAGGACCTGGATGTTCTGGGTGCGGGTGCCCCAGCTGCTGTCCGGGTTGAGCTTGAGGACCAGGCGGTCGACGTCGGCGTTGGCGCCGAGCTTGACCGTCAGGGTGCTGGGGTAGGCCCCGGCCGCGCCCTCCCAGTAGGTGGAGGTGCTGTTGTCGTTGGCGTTCTCCGCGACGTAGGTGTGGATCACGGAAGAGCCGGTGATCGGCTTTCCGACGGCCAGGTTGGAGCCGTCGCCTCCGGCGCCGTTGCGGGTGACGGTGAAGCTGTCGCCGGAGCGGTTGCCCGCCGCGTCCTTGGCCCGGACGAAGTAACTGACGGTGGCGTCGGCCGGCTGGGTGTCGGTGTACGTGGTGGCGCTTCCGGCGACCGTCGTGCGCAGCACGTTGTTCGCGTACACCTCGTAGCCGGTGACGCCGACGTTGTCGGTGGACGCCTGCCAGGCCAGCTTGACCTGGTCGGCGGCGGGCTGGGTGAAGGCCAGGGCGCCGGGGGCGGTGGGCGCCTGGGTGTCTCCGGCGTCGGCGGCCCGGGTCACGCTGTTGCTGTCGGGCGACTGGTTCCCGGCGGCGTCCCTGGCCCGGACCCGGTAGGTGACGCTCGTACCGGTGGGCTGGGTGTCGGTGTAGGTGGTCACGTCGCCGGCCACGCTGGTGCGCAGCTGGTTGTTCGCGTACACGTCGTAGCCGGTGACGGCGGTGTTGTCGGTGGCTGCCTTCCAGGTGATCTTGATCTGGCCGGTGGCGGGCTCCGTGTAGGCGAGTTCCGCGGGGGCCGTCGGGGGCTGGGTGTCGCCGGTCCGCGGGCCGTAGATCTCCAGCTCGGATATCTGTCCGCCGGGCTGGACGGAGTTGGCCGAGACGAGGACCCGCAGGTGGCGGGTGGTGGTGGCGTCGAAGGTGACGGTCACCGTGTTGGCGCTCGCCGGGTCGAAGGCGTAGGCCTTGGACGCGGTCAGGTCGGTGAAGTCGGTGCCGTTGGCGCTGCCCTGGAGCTTCAGGGTCTGGGTGCGGGCTCCCCAGCCCCCGGGCAGGCGCAGCACCACGCGGTCCACGCGGACGGAGGCGCCGAGGTCGGCCTGCAGCCACTGGGGCAGGGCGTTGTTGGCGCTCTCCCAGTAGCTGTCCGGGCTGCCGTCGTTGGCGTGGGGCGGGAGGTAGGTCTGGGTGCTGCTGCTGGTGGTCAGGGTCTTGCCGAGGGCCAGGTTGGCCGAGGACTCACCGGCGGCGCGTACCTCCAGCTCGGAGAGCTGGGCCGCCTGCCGGCCGGTGTTCGCCGTGATGTCGATCCGGACGTACCGGGTCCGGGAGGCGGGGAAGGTGATCGTGACGGTGTTCCCGCTGCCCTGGCCGAAGGTGTACGTCGCCGAGCTCACCAGGGTGGTGAAGGCGGTGCCGTCGTCGCTGCCCTGGACGGACAAGGTCTCGTTGCGGCTCTCCCAGGCGGCGGGCAGCTTGAGCACCACCTGGTCGACGCGGGTGGTGGCACCGAGATCGGTCTGCACCCATTGCGGGGAGGCGCCGCCGGCGCTCTCCCAGGCCGTGCTCTCCCAATACGTGGACCGGTTGCCGTCGGTGGCGTTGGCGGCCGGGTAGGCGGCGCTGCTGCTGCTCGCCGCGGCGGGGCGGCCCGCCGCGATGCTCGGGCCGCCGGCGGCCTCGGCGGTCAGGGCGGGCCATCCCACCATCAGCAGGGCCGTGGCGGTCAGGGCGGCCAGCGCCCGTCCTCTCCAGTGGAGCCTTCTCATATGTCCTCGTCCCTCGGCATGAGTTTTCTGAACCAGGTGAGACAGGAATTTGCGCTATGCCGTGCGAGAGTTGCAGAGCTTTGCCGAGAGGTCTACTGCTGCGACCGCATTTTCGTCGCGTCATCACTTGCGCAACCTGGACGCAAATCACGCAAGCCATTTGCGTACACATGAGAAATTCCGCTTCGGCCGAAGGCGACCTACCGTTGCTGGTCATGCGGTTCCTCCACATGAGCGCTCGGCGCCTCGGGCTGCCCAGACGGGCCGTCTCGCAGATCCTGCTCACCCAGCTGGCCATCGCCGCCGGGGTCGTCGTACTGGCCACCGGGCTCTTCCTGGCCCCGCTCGGCGCGCAGCTCGACGACCAGGCCATGCGGCGCGCCCTGGCCATCGCCCAGAGCGCGGCGGCGGACCCGTCGCTGGCCGCCGACCTCCTCGATTCCGGGCCGAGCGCCGACAGCCCGGTCCAGGCTTCGGCCGAGCGGATCCGCCGCGCCACGGGAGCCGAGTACGTGGTGGTCATGGACCTGGACGGCATCCGGCGCTCGCACCCCGGCGCCGACCGGATCGGACTGCCCGTCTCCACCGACCCGAGCGACGCCCTGGCGGGCCGCGAGGTCATGGAGATCGACGAGGGCACGCTCGGCCGCTCCGCCCGCGGCAAGGTCCCGCTGATCGCCGCCGACGGGGAAATCGTCGGCGCCGTCTCCGTCGGCATCGCCTACGACAGCGTCCACGACCGGCTGCTCGGCGCCATCCCGGGTCTGCTCGCCTACGCGGGCGGCGCCCTGGCGGCCGGCGCGCTGGCCGCCTACCTGCTCTCCCGCCGGATCCAGCGCCAGACCCGCGATCTGGCCTTCTCCGACATAGCCGGGCTCCTCGCGGAGCGCGAGGCGATGCTGCACTCCATCCGCGAGGGTGTGATCGCCCTCGACAGCGACGGCCGGGTCCGGCTGGTCAACGACGAGGCCGCCCGGCTGCTGGGCCTCGCCCCCGGCACGGCCGCCACCGTCGCCGGCCGCCCGCTGGACGACGTACTGGGCGCCGGCCGCACCACCGACGTCCTCGCCGGCCGCGTCACCGGCCGAGACCTGCTGACCGTCCAGGGCCCCCGGGTGCTGGTCTCCAACCGGATGCCCACCGAGGACGGCGGCGCCGTCGCCACCCTGCGCGACCGCACCGAGCTGGAACACCTCGGCCGCGAACTCGACTCCACCAAGGGCCTGATCGACGCCCTGCGCGCACAGGACCACGAACACGCCAACCGCCTCCACACCCTCCTCGGCCTGCTGGAGCTGGGCCTGCACGAGGAGGCGGTGGAGTTCGTCACCGAGGTCGTCGGAGTGCATCGCAGCACCGCCGAACAGGTCACCGAGAAGGTCCACGACCCGCTGCTGGCCGCCCTCCTGGTGGGCAAGGCGACCGTCGCGGCCGAGCGCGGCGTCCCGCTGCGGCTCGCCGACGCCACCTTCCTGCCCGACGGCCTCGTCGACCCCGGCGGGCTGGTCACCATCACGGGCAACCTGGTGGACAACGCGCTGGACGCGGCGGCCGGCTCCGCCGCACCCCTGGTCGAGGTCGAGCTGCGCGCCGAAGGCCGTACCGCGATCCTCCGGGTACGCGACAGCGGCCCCGGCGTCCCGGCCGCCCGCCGCGAGGAGATCTTCACCGAAGGCTGGTCGACCAAGCAGCCCAAGGCCCACCGCGAGCGCGGGCTCGGTCTCGCGCTCGTACGCCGCCTCGCGGAACGCCAGGGCGGCACGGCCCGGGCCGGCGAGGCAGCGGACGGAGGGGCGGAGTTCTCCGTCGTACTCCCGGAGGCCCTGCGATGACCGGGGCCCCGATCCACGACATCCAGGACATCCACGTATTGGTCGTCGACGACGACGTGCGTGTTTCCCGGATCAACGCGGCGTACGTGGCCAAGGTTCCCGGCTTCCGTGTCGTCGCCCAGGCCCATTCGGCGGCCGAGGCGCTGGCCCGTCTCGACACCCATCCCGTGGACCTGATCCTCCTCGACCACTACCTCCCGGACGAGAACGGCCTGGACCTGGTCCGCCGACTGCGCCAGCTCGGCCACCGCACCGACGTGATCATGGTCACGGCCGCCCGCGACCTGGCCACCGTCCAGAACGCCATGCGCCTCGGCGCCCTTCAATACCTGGTCAAACCCTTCACCTTCGCCGGCCTGCGCACCCGCCTGGAGGCGTACGGGGCCCTGCGCCGCACCCTGGAGACGGGCGGCGAGGCCGAACAGGACGAGGTGGACCGGATCTTCGGCGCCCTCGCCGCCGCCGGCTCCCCGAACGAGCTGCCCAAGGGCCACTCCGCCACCACCGCCGAGCTGGTCCGCCAGGTCCTGCGCTCCGCGGAAGGCCCGCTCTCCACCCAGCGGATCGCCGACCGCGCCGGCATCAGCCGCCAGACCGCCCAGCGCTACCTCAAGCTCCTGGAGCGCAGCGGCCGGGTCACCCTGGCCCTGCGCTACGGCGAGACGGGGCGCCCGGAACACCGCTATTCCTGGCTCCCGTCCGAGGGCACCTGATCCGGCGGACCGCAACGGGAGCCGCGCTCAGACGGCCCCGGCTCCGGTCAGCGAACGGACCTCCGTCTCCGCGTACTTCGCCTCGCCCGGCTCCTCGGCCGAGGTCACCGTGCCCAGCCAGCCCGCCAGGAAGCCCAGCGGGATCGAGACCAGACCGGGGTTCTGCAACGGGAAGAACTGGAAGCTCACACCCGGGAAGAGGGACTCCGGGCTGCCGGAGACCACCGGCGACAGGACGACCAGCACGACGGCCGGAACCAGCCCGCCGTAAACCGACCAGACCGCGCCCCGCGTGGTGAAACCCCTCCAGAAGAGCGAGTACAGCAGCACCGGCAGATTGGCCGAGGCCGCCACCGCGAAGGCCAGCCCCACCAGGAACGCCACGTTCAGGTCCTGGGCGAGCAGCCCCAGGGCGATCGCCACCGCCCCGATCCCGACCGCCGCGACCCTGGCGACCGCGACCTCGCTGCGCTGACGCGCGTGGCGGCGCTTGAGCGAGGCGTACAGGTCGTGCGCCACCGAGGCCGAGGAGGCCAGCGTGATCCCGGCGACCACGGCCAGGATCGTGGCGAAGGCGATCGCCGCCACGAACGCGAACAGCACCGCTCCCCCGGTCGATCCGGCCCCGCCGCCCAGGAACGCCGCGAGCAGCGGGACCGCCGTGTTCCCCGAGGCGTTGGAGGCCCGCACCTCATCGGGGCCCACCAGGGCGGCCGCCCCGAACCCGAGCACGATGGTCATGAGGTAGAAGCCGCCGATCAGCGCGATCGCCCACACCACCGACCGGCGGGCCGCCCGCGCCGTGGGCACCGTGTAGAAGCGCGACAGGATGTGCGGCAGCCCGGCCGTCCCGAGGACCAGCGCGAGGCCGAGGCTCATGAAGTCGAAGCGCGAGGTCCAGTCGGCGCCGTACTTGAGCCCCGGGCTCAGGAACCGCCGCCCGTGCCCGCTGCGCTCGGCGGCACTGGTGAGCAGCTGGTCGAAGTCCCCGTGGAAGCGCAGCAGGACGAGCACGGTGAGGGTGACGGCCCCGCCCATGAGCAGCACGGCCTTCACGATCTGGATCCAGGTCGTGGCCCGCATGCCGCCGAAGGACACGTAGACCACCATGAGCGCGCCGACCCCGATCACGGTCAGCGTGCGGGCGGCGGTGCCCGAATCGCCGAGCAGCAGGCCGACCAGGCTGCCCGCACCGACCATCTGCGCGACGAGGTACAGCACCGAGACGGTGACGGAGGAGGCGCCGGCGGCGATCCGTACGGGGCGCTCGCTCATCCGGGCCGCGACCACGTCGGCGAGGGTGAAGCGGCCGCAGTTGCGGACCAGTTCGGCGACGAGGAAGAGCACGACGAGCCAGGCGACGAGGAAGCCCACCGAGTACAGCAGGCCGTCGTAGCCGAAGAGGGCGATCAGGCCGGAGATGCCGAGGAAGGAGGCGGCGGACATGTAGTCGCCGGCGATGGCGAAACCGTTCTCCATGGGCGAGAACAGCCTCCCGCCCGCGTAGAACTCCTCGGCGGAGCCGTGCCGGTTGCGGCTGACCCAGGTGGTGATCCCCAGGGTGACCGCGATGAAGAGGCTGAACAGGATCAGGGCGAGCGTCTGGTGTTCCGTGGTCACCGGCCGGCCCCCCGGCTCTGGTTCCGGTTCCGCTCCTGGCCGCGTTCCTGCTCGAAGACCGTCCAGCGCAGGTCGAGCGCGGCCCGGTCCCGGCGCAGCCGCGCGTGCCGGGAGTACGCCCAGGTCAGCAGGAAGGTGCTGAGGAACTGGCCGAGACCCGCCAGCAGGGCCACGTTGACGGCCCCGAACACGGGCCGGGCCATGATGCCGGGGGCCATGGTCGCCGCGACCACGTAGGCGACGTACCAGAGGAGGAATCCGGCGGTCGCGGGGACGACGAACCCGCGGTAGCGGCTGCGGACCTCCTGGAAGGCGGCGCTGCGCTGCACTTCGAGGTAGATGTCGGACGCCCCGGGCGCGGCCCGGCCGCCGACGGCCGGGCGCGGGGGCGGCGGTTCCCCGCCCTCGCCCTCCCCCCAGCCGACGGCGAGCGCGTCGTACCAGGGGTCGTCGAGCCGGATCGTTCCGGCATCGGGACCTTCGTGCTTGTCCACCGAACTCTCCTTGTCCGCTGCCGCATTGGCCGCGTGCTCACAAGGATGTGCGGTATGGACGTTTTCCGGACTGGTGTCCCGGTGCTCTTCACTCCAACAGGTGATGGAGCGAAGAGCACCGGTGTGCCGTGGTGCCGGTGTGTGCGTCGGTCAGGCGTCGATGCGGGAGCGGTCCAGGGTGGCCGCGGAGCTCGTGATGAACTCCTTGCGCGGCGCCACCTCGTTGCCCATCAGCAGGTCGAAGACCTGCTCGGCGGAGTCCAGGTCGCCGATGTTGATGCGGCGCAGCGTGCGGAAGCGGGGGTCCATGGTCGTTTCCGCCAGCTGGTCCGCGTCCATCTCGCCGAGGCCCTTGTAGCGCTGGATCGAATCCTTGTACCGGACGTTCTTGCGCTGGAATTCGAGCAGGGTCTGGCGCAGCTCGTTGTCCGAATAGGTGTAGACGTACTTGTCCTGGCCCTTCTTGGGCTGGACGAGTTCGATCCGGTGCAGCGGCGGCACCGCGGCGAACACCCGGCCCGCCTCGACCATCGGGCGCATGTACCGCTGGAAGAGCGTGAGCAGCAGGCAGCGGATGTGCGCGCCGTCGACATCGGCGTCGACGAGCAGGACGATCTTGCCGTACCGCGCGGCGTCGATGTCGAAGGTCCGGCCCGAGCCGGCCCCTATGACCTGGATGATCGCGCCGCACTCGGCGTTCTTGAGCATGTCCGAGACCGACGACTTCTGGACGTTGAGGATCTTGCCGCGGATCGGCAGGAGCGCCTGGAACTCCGAGTTCCGCGCCAGCTTGGCCGTACCGAGGGCGGAGTCGCCCTCGACGATGAAGAGCTCGCTGCGCTCCACGTCGTCGCTGCGGCAGTCGGCCAGCTTGGCCGGCAGCGAGGAGGTCTCCAGCGCGGTCTTGCGGCGCTGCGCCTCCTTGTGCTGGCGGGCGGCGATCCGGGTCCGGGCAGCCGCGACGATCTTCTCCATCACGGCGCGTGCCTGCTGCTTGTCGTCACGCTTCGTGCTGGTCAGGAAGGCCTTCAGCTCCTTGGCGACCACGGCCGCGACGATCCGGGCGGCCGCCGAGGTACCGAGCACCTCCTTGGTCTGGCCCTCGAACTGCGGCTCGGCCAGCCGGACGGTGACGACCGCCGTCATGCCCTCCATCGCGTCGTCCTTGACCACGTCGTCCTCGGCGACGCGCAGCAGCTTCGCCGAGCGGAGCACCTCGTTCACCGTCTTGGCGACCGAGCGCTCGAAGCCGGTCATGTGGGTGCCGCCCTTGGGCGTGGCGATGATGTTGACGAAGGACTTGACCTGCGTCTCGTACCCGGTGCCCCAGCGCAGAGCGATGTCCACGCCGAGCTCGCGGGTGACCTCGGTGGGGGTCATGTGGCCGCGCTCGTCGAGGACGGGGACGGTCTCCTTGAAGGTGCCCTGTCCGCTCAGGCGCAGCACGTCGCAGACGGCCTTGTCCTGCGCGAGGTAGTCGCAGAACTCGCTGATGCCCCCGTCGAAGCGGAAGGTCTCCTCCGTCTTGCCGGCCCCGTCGATGGCGCGCTCGTCGCGGACGACGAGGGTCAGGCCGGGGACGAGGAAGGCGGTCTGGCGGGCACGCTGGTAGAGCGTCTCCAGGGAGAGCTTGGCGTCCTTGAGGAAGATCTGGCGGTCGGCCCAGTAGCGGATCCGGGTGCCGGTCTTGCCCTTGGCGACGCGCTTGGCCTTGCGCAGGCCGTTGGCGGGGTCGAACGGGCTGTCGGGGCCCTGCTCGGTGAACATGCCCGGAACGCCGCGGCGGAAGCTGATCGCGTGGGTGGAGCTGTTGCGGTCCACCTCCACGTCGAGCCGGGCGGAGAGGGCGTTGACCACGGAGGCGCCGACGCCGTGCAGGCCGCCGGAGGCCGCGTACGAGCCGCCGCCGAACTTGCCGCCCGCGTGCAGCTTGGTCATGACGACCTCGACGCCGGACAGCCCGGTCTTGGGCTCGACGTCGACGGGGATGCCGCGGCCGTTGTCACGGACCTCGACCGAGGCGTCCTCGTGGAGGATCACCTCGATGTGGTCGCAGTAGCCCCCCAGGGCCTCGTCGACGGCGTTGTCGATGATCTCCCAGAGGCAGTGCATGAGGCCTCGGGAGTCGGTGGAACCGATATACATGCCGGGGCGCTTGCGAACGGCCTCTAGGCCTTCGAGGACGAGCAGGTGCCGCGCGGTGTAGTTGGAGCCGTCCCGGTCTGCTCCGGACAGCAGTGCGCTGGAAGGCACGGACGTGTCGGCGGTCACGCAGTTCGCTCCTCGCTGAATTTCTTTTCCTGGCCCTGTCGGGCGCAGGGTGGCTCGGTTGCCCGTCGAAGGGTACCGAGGCCTGGTAGAGCCGATGCAACGCCACCCTCGCGCCTACATCAGCCTAGTGCAGGACCGCACGGGTGTTCGATCCCCCAGCCGGGTGAAGCAAACATCACGTTCCCTTCCAGGCATGAACCATTTAGGGTTCGGGCACGTCCTCATTCACAACCGGCACTCAGCCGGCGAGGACGGAACTGCAACAAGCGAACGACTGACAACGCGAAACCGTAAAGCAACGCAATACGGCTCCTTCGCCGCCAACCGGCAGCAGCCGGCCAGCTTCGGAAGGAAGTTTCGAGGAAAAGCCGCGAGCGGGAACGTTTTCGGCCTGGTTGGATGTTGACCCTGGTACGACAGCTCGTCGAGCTAGAGAAGAGGCGACGTGACTACTGTTCTGACACCCGCGACCCCGCTGACGGCCGCTGACCGATGCGACCGTTGCGGCGCCCAGGCATATCTGCGCGTCGTCCTGCTGAGCGGCGGTGAACTGCTGTTCTGCGCCCACCACGGGCGTAAGTTCGAGCCGGAACTCAAGAAGATCGCCGCGGATATACAGGATGAGACCGAGCGGCTCACGTCCGCTCCGACGGCCAATGCCGACACCGAGGACCGCTGACACAGGCCTGTACCTCGCATCCGACGAGCCAGGACCGGCCAGGCCGGTCGACGGGCGGCACCCCTGAGACCCAGGGGTGCCGCCCGTCCTCACGTCCGGCGGCTCTCGACGCGGTTCGACTAGCGGCCCCCGGGCCGGTGCCGTCCGCCCGGCGCACCCGCGGATCCCCGAGGCTCCTCGGCCACATGCCCCTGTACGGGCCGTGCGGCCGGTCCGGAGCCCCTTTGGGCACCCCACGCGACGTCATGGCCCTCGCTTCGCCGCGGGGCCGTCTCCGGAGCCGTCACGAAGCCGGTGAGCGGCGCGATCTTCGTGTACACCCCCGGGCTGTCGGGGCGCCCGCAGCCCCGCCCCCAGGACACCAGCCCGATGAGCCTGCCCTGCGCGACCAACGGTCCGCCGCTGTCCCCCTGGCAGGCGTCCCGGCCGCCGTCGCGGTGTCCCGCGCACACCATGGAGTCGGGCCGGTACTGCCCGTCGGCGTCGCCGGGGTAGGCCCGCCGGCAGACGTCGTCGGCCAGCACCGTCACGCGTGCGGCACGCAGCGCGTACGCGTAGTCGCCGAACCCGCTCGTATCGCCCCAGCCGTACACGGCCGCCTCGCCGCCCGCCGCGTATCCGGGATGCCCCGCACCGGCCATGGGGAGCACGTAGTGGGCGGGCACGGCCTCGGCCAGCTCCAGTACGGCCAGGTCCCCGGCGTTGCTGCGGACGTCGTACGCCGGGTTCACCCGGGCCGAGCGGATCGGGATCTCGCGGCCCTCGGCCGCGCGCAGCTCCGTACGCCCGGTGATCACCCGGAAGTCGCGGACGGACTCGACCGGTCCGCCCAGCACCTGCCGGCCCAGGCAGTGGGCGGCGGTCAGCACCTTGGTCGGGCCCACGATGACGCCTCCGCAGAACTGGCCGCCCCGCGTACCCCCGAACCGGTCACGGCTGGCGAGGGCCACCACCCACGGGTTGTCGGCCGCCTTCACCGGCTTCCCGCCGATCACCACACTGTCCGCGGCTGCGTGCGGCGCCTGGGCCAGCGGCGCCGCGGCCGCCCCCGCCACCAGGGTCAGCGCGCCCGCCAGAGCACGGGAAAAGGGACGACGCATGAGGCCTCCTGACTCTGAGTGTGCATGACTCCACCCAGAGTGGGACGCCAAGTGGCCGTGCGCACCCGCGCACGGCCACCTCCGCAGCGTCCTCGGCCCGCCGTCTTCGGGCCGGTCGGCGCCCCTGTCAGTCCAGGTAGTCGCGCAGGACCTGGGAGCGGGACGGGTGGCGCAGCTTCGACATCGTCTTGGACTCGATCTGTCGGATCCGCTCGCGCGTGACCCCGTAGACCTTGCCGATCTCGTCGAGGGTCTTCGGCTGGCCGTCGGTGAGGCCGAAGCGCATCGAGACCACGCCCGCCTCGCGCTCGCTGAGGGTGTCGAGCACCGAGTGCAGCTGCTCCTGAAGGAGCGTGAAGCTCACGGCGTCGGCCGGGACGACCGCCTCGGAGTCCTCGATGAGGTCGCCGAACTCGCTGTCGCCGTCCTCGCCGAGCGGGGTGTGCAGGGAGATCGGCTCGCGGCCGTACTTCTGGACCTCGATGACCTTCTCGGGGGTCATGTCGAGTTCCTTGGCCAGCTCCTCCGGGGTGGGCTCGCGGCCCAGGTCCTGGAGCATCTGGCGCTGCACGCGGGCGAGCTTGTTGATGACCTCGACCATGTGCACCGGGATGCGGATGGTGCGGGCCTGGTCGGCCATGGCGCGCGTGATCGCCTGGCGGATCCACCAGGTCGCGTACGTGGAGAACTTGTAGCCCTTGGTGTAGTCGAACTTCTCGACCGCGCGGATCAGGCCGAGGTTGCCCTCCTGGATCAGGTCCAGGAAGAGCATGCCGCGGCCGGTGTAGCGCTTGGCCAGCGAGACCACGAGGCGGAGGTTGGCCTCCAGCAGGTGGTTCTTGGCGCGGCGGCCGTCCTCGGCGATGATCTCCAGCTCGCGCTTGAGCTTGGGCGCCAGCTTGTCGGAGTTGGCCAGCTTGTCCTCGCCGAAGAGGCCCGCCTCGATGCGCTTGGCGAGCTCCACCTCCTGCTCGGCGTTGAGGAGGGGGACCTTGCCGATCTGCTTGAGGTAGTCCTTGACGGGGTCGGCGGTGGCGCCGGCCACGGCGACCTGCTGGGCCGGGGCGTCGTCCTCGTCGTCGGAGATGACGAAGCCCTTGCTCTCGCCGCCGTCCTCTTCCTCCTCGCCCTCCGCCTTGGCCGCGCCGGGGCCTTCCTCCGAGGACTCCTCCTCGCCCCCGTCGTCGGCGTCCTTCTTGGCGGCGGTCTTCTTCGCGGCCGTCTTCTTCGCCGCGGTCTTCTTGGCGGGGGCCGCCTTCTTGGCCGCCGTCTTCTTCGCCGCGGTCTTCTTCGCGGCGGGCTCGGTTCCGGGCTCCTCCGCGGGAGCGTCCACGGGCTCCGGATCCACCGTCTGGGCCTCGGGTGCCGCGGCGGCGACGGGCTGCGCAGCCGTCGTCTTCGCCGCGACGGTCTTCGTGGCCGTCCGCTTGGCCGGGGTCTTCGCTGCGACGCTCTTACGGGTGGTGCGCTTGGGCGACTCCGCGGCACTGACCATCAGCGTCACACCCTCTTCCTCGAGGATCTGGTTGAGGCTGCGCAGAACATTCTTCCACTGGGTCGCAGGAATCTGGTCAGCCTCGAAGGCCCGACGCACGTCATCGCCGGCGATCTGCCCCTCGGCCTTGCCCCGCTCGATGAGCGCCATCACAGACTCGGAATCGGCGATCTCCGGCGGGAGCGTACGGGATGTGCTGGCCGACACGAACAACCTCTCGGAACGATGGAAACGGCTTCCGACCCCGGCCGGATGGTGCTGGACCGGAGCCGACGACCACCGACTGGGGATGGGCCGGGGGCGCGGGCAGGGGCCGGGGAGCTGCACAGCACCCGCAAGGGCTGCTGTCTTCCCTCCGTCGGCCATCACCTCTCTAGGTCATCGCTCGACCTCGCGGAGTGTTACGCCCAATCTTCGTGGCCCGAGTCACACCCCGGCCTCCCGACCGCCCCGGCGCCCGCCCCGCCGCCCGTCCGCGCGTCAGTGTTCGCGCGGGGCGGGGACCACGCGCTCGACCTCCGGGTGCACCATCAGCAGCTGACGCATGGCGGTCTCGGCACCCGTCGCGTCGCCGGCGGCGAGGGCCTCGACGATGCGGGCGTGGTGCGCGACGCACGTCTCGCCCGGGCGGTCGCAGGCGGTGATGGGGCTGCCGGAGACCTGGAGGGCGGAGGAGACGATGCCGGAGAGGTGCTCCAGCATGCGGTTGCCCGCGACCTGGATGAGGAGGGCGTGGAACTCGTTGTCGGCGCGCGCGAAGGTGATCGCGTCGCCCTGGCCGAGGGCGTGGCCCATGATCTCGACCATGTCGGCGAGGCGCTGCTGGATGTCCGGGCGCCCGTGGCCTGCCGCGAGGCGGGCGGCGAGGGGCTCGATGGTCCAGCGGAGCTCGTTGAGCTCGCGGCGCTGGTCGTCGCGCTGGGGGCCGAAGGCGCGCCACTCGATGATGTCGGGGTCGAGCAGGTTCCAGTCGGCGACCGGCCGGACGCGGGTGCCGACATTGGGGCGGGCGCTGACGAGGCCCTTGGCCTCCAGGACGCGCAGCGATTCGCGGACCACCGTGCGGGAGACCTCGAAGCGCTGGCCGATCTCCTCGGGGACCAGGGGCCGGTCTGCGCCGAGGTCGCCGGAGACGATCATCTGGCCGAGCTGCTGGACGAGTTGGCCGTGCAGTCCGCGGCCGCGGCTGCCTGCCGCGCGGCGGCCGACCCGGCTCAACTCGACGTCGGCGCCGTCCCAGTGGGGCGCTGCGACGCGGTCGGTCCCGGAGGCCTCCGCGTAGGGGTAGCGGTCGAGTTCGCCCGGGCCGGCGAGGCCGGAGTCGGCGTGGCGGGCGGCGGTCATCATGGTGTGCGCAAGGGTACTCACGAATCCTTTGTCGGCCGTGTCCGGATGACCCTTGAGGTCTTTGGTGAAAAGCACACGAAAGGGTGATCGGTGCCACCTACGCAATTGACGACTTATCGTAAAGAACCGGGCTCTTTGCGGGGAGTTGTGGTCCGGTTCACGTGATGCGGCCGGGTTCGGTCCCCTTCGGACTTTCTCCGGCACCGCAGCGATCACCATCGGTCCTTTACCAACGGACGCGGCTGCGCAGTCCTGTGAACCCATAGGCGCACAACAGGACCATCAGCGACAACAGCAGAGCCGTGCCGACGGGTTGGGCCATCACCCGCAGGGCGCCCAGGACCAGGCGGTCGGCCTCGGGGGGCCATTGCGCCCAGGCCAGTCCGCGCAGCCGGGCCGCGAGCCCGCTCGCCGCGTACGCGGACGGCCCCTCCAGTGCTTTGCGCACGAGGGGGACCACGATGAGCGGTACGGCGAGCACGGCGGCCAGGCCCGCGACCGCCGACCGGAAGACGCCGGAGGCCAGGACGCCGGCCCACGCGCAGCCGATGAGCAGCCCGGCCCAACTCACGGCCGGGGCCGTCCATTGCCCGGGCGCGCGCAGCGGGCCGCGGTCGAAGACGAGCTTGAGGGCGGCGGCGTCCGCGGTGACCGCGAGGGCGCCGAAGGCCAGGGCGAGGGCGGCGGCGACCACCAGCTTGGCGGCGAGCAGGCCCACGCGGCGCGGCACGGTGCCCCGGTCGGCGGCGAGCGCGGGGTAGCGGTACTCCTCACCGAAGGCCAGGGCGCCGAGCAGTCCGGCGCCGAGGGCGGCGGGGGGCAGGGGCAGCAGCTTCGGCCAGGCGGCGAGCAGCCGGTTCTGCGGGGTCCCGCCGGACCGGGCCAGCACCAGGGCGGTGACGACGGAGACGGCGACGACGGCGGCCGCGGTGAGCAGCGGCGTGGCGGTGCCGAAGACCCGGCGCAGCTCGTAGCGCAGTGGCCGCAGCGGTCCGCCCACCCGGCGCACCGTGGAGGCCGGGCGCATGCTGCGCGCCGCGGCGGTGGCGGCGATCGCGTGCGCCTGGGCTGCGGCGCCATCCGGCTCGGTGCGCGCCTGCGGGACCGGCGGTACGGGCGGGCAGGGCGCGCCGGCGTCCCCGGTTTCGTCGGCGAGTTGGTGGACCAGCACGCCGTGCCGGAACGCCGCCTCCCCCACCTCCGCGCAGCTGCTGCCGTACACCGACAGACGGCTGCCGCTCTCCTCGACGATCTCCACCGCGCGCTGGGCGGCCCGCGCCTCCCGGCCGAGTACGTCGGCCAGCCGGGCGGCGTACGGGCTGCGCACGGCGACCCGCGGTCGCAGCCGGGTCCGGGCGAACTCGGCCGCGTCCTGGTCGGCGACGAGCCGGCCCGCCTCGATGCTGACGACCCGGTCGGCGCTGCGGGCGGCTTCCTTGGCGTCGTCGGTGGTGAAGAGCACCACGCCGCCGAGGGAGGCGTGCCCGCGCAGCAGCCCGTGGAGCCAGCCGCGT
This sequence comes from Streptomyces sp. NPDC051582, assembly GCF_040681715.1. Classification (NCBI taxonomy): domain Bacteria; kingdom Bacillati; phylum Actinomycetota; class Actinomycetes; order Kitasatosporales; family Streptomycetaceae; genus Streptomyces; species Streptomyces sp. NPDC051582. The sequence continues at coordinate 96,300 of NZ_JBFAZJ010000021.1, read as the reverse complement.
TCGCGGGGCGAGAGTCCGGCGGTGGGCTCGTCGAGGAGCAGGGTGCACGGGTCGGCGAGCAGGGCGGCGGCCAGCGCGACCCGGCGCTCCATGCCGAGCGAGAGCGAGCCGAGCCGCTGGTCGCGCAGGCCCGCGATGCCGACGACCGCCAGCATGGTGTCGGCCCGGGAGGCCGGCACCCCTGCGGCGGCGCACAGCATCCGCAGCTGGCTCAGGACGGTCCGCGAGGGGTTGCCGGGCACGTCGCCGAGCAGCACCCCGACCTCACGGCCGGGATACGGGATCCGGTGCAGCGGGCGGCCGCGGAAGTAGGTGACACCGCGGCCCGGTTCGAGTTCGAGCATGAGCCGCAGTGCGGTGGTCTTGCCCGATCCCGGCTCGCCGAGGAGGGCGGTCACGGTTCCCGGGCGGGCCTCGAAGGTGAGGTCGTCCACCAGGGGTGGGAGGTCTCGACGGGGTGTGCTGGTGAGTCCGATGGCCTGGAGCATCGCTTCTCTCGCGGGGGGTGAGACCGCTCTGCGGCAATGTGAGTACCGCAAGCAAGATAACGCGATATGTCCGATTTTCGGGGTAGCCGGGGCGCGTTCGCGTCCGTGTCGACGCGTCAGACCTCGGGACGCAGCATCGGCGGATTGAGCAGGTTCGCCCCGCCGGCCCGGAACAGCTGGGCGGGCCTGCCGCCCTGACGGGTCGTCGTCCCGCCGGCCGGCACCAGGAATCCGGGGGTCCCGGTGACCTTGCGGTGGAAGTTGCGGGGGTCGAGGGCCACGCCCCACACGGCCTCGTAGACCCGGCGCAGCTCGCCGACGGTGAACGCGGGCGGGCAGAAGGCCGTGGCCAGCGAGGAGTACTCGATCTTGGAGCGGGCGCGCTCCACGCCGTCGGCGAGGATCCGGGCGTGGTCGAAGGCGAGCCCGGCGGCCGCCTGGTCCGAGGCGGCCAGGAGTTCGTCGACGGGGGCCCAGCGGGCGCTGTTGGCGTCTCCGCCGGCCCGGGGCGCGGGCAGGTCCGGAGCCAGGACCAGATGCGCGACGCTGACGACGCGCATGCGCGGATCGCGCTTGGGATCCCCATAGGTGGCCAGCTGTTCCAGGTGCGCGCCGTTGTCCGCGCCCGGCTCGGCCGGGTCGTGGGCGCACAGGCCGGTTTCCTCGGAGAGCTCGCGGGCCGCGGCCGCGGCCAGGTCCTCGTCGCCGCGGACGAAGCCGCCGGGCAGGGCCCAGCGTCCCTGGAACGGCTGCTCACCCCGCCGGACGACGAGCGCACAGAGCGCGTGACGCCGCACGGTGAGCACGACCAGGTCGACGGTGACAGCGAAGGGCGGATAGGCCGACGGGTCGTAGGGCGACATGCCGCGATCATAGTCGTCTGCCTGACGATAAACAGAGCTTTGGTCACCACGGAGGCGGCGACTGCCCGGCTACCCGCCGAGTTGGAGCGCATCGGCCGCCTCCTCCACCATGCCGAGGCCGAGCCGGCTGATCCGGACGGCGAACGGTTCCCCCGAGACCCGCAGGTCACACAAGCGCAGGGCGCCGAGCGGAGCCCCGGGCAGCGGGACGAGGGCGACCGTGCCCGCGGGGGCGTCGGGGCGCACCCCGGCGAGGGCGGTCAGCGCGTGCACCCCGGCGGCCGCGGCCACCGCGGCGGGGCGGCAGGCCGCCGGATGCGGGAGCGGCGCGCTGCCCGTGGTGCGCTGCTCGGCGGCGTACATCTCCGGCAGCCGGTACCCGAAGCTCTCCGCAGCGTCCAGCAGGCCCCGCAGCAGCCCGGCGGCCTCCTTCTCGAAGCCCGCCTGGGCGAGGCCGGCGACCGCGACGGCGCTCTCGTACGCACGCACCGCGCCGGAGCGGTGGCCGAAGGGGTTGTGGCCCGGCTCCCGGGAGCCCATGCTCCGCAGCCCCCAGCCGGAATCCATGGGAGGGGCGCCGAGCAGGCGGGCGAGCTGCTCGGTGCGAACGCGATCCAGCAGTCCGGGGGCGAGCAGGCCGCCGCCGAGCAGGCCGGTGTCCAGGAGATGGGCGGCGGCCCCCGTCAGCCGGGGCAGCGGCCGCCCGTCGGGGTGCAGGGCCGCGGCGGGCCGCCCGCCGTGCGGACCGTCGATCCAGAACCCGTCCCGGAACCGCTTGCGCAGTGCGGCCGCCCACTCCCGCCACTCCTCGGCGCCGGGCCGCCCGAACCCGTCAAGCAGGTCGGCTCCGAGCAGCGCGGCCCGGTGCGCGTGGGCCTGGGTCTCGCAGCGCCGGGGCCCGGGGTCGGGGTCGGCCAGGAGGCCGTCCGGCCCCAGGGCGCCGCGCAGCCATTCCAGGCACCGTTCGGCCGCCGGGAGGAGCCGGGCCACCTCTTCCTCGGGCATCCCCCAGCGCCGGGCTTCGGCGAGCACCGCCGGGAAGGCGAGGGTCGCCTCGGTGCCGGTGCACCCGGGCGGCAGCTGCGGACCGGCCCCGCGCAGCGGTCCGGGGATCTTCCCGGCGTCGGGGCCCCGGCCGCCGGTCTGGGTCCGGGCCAGGGTGCGCAGCGTGGCCGCCGCGAGACCGGTACCGAGCGGCAGCGCCATCCTGGCCGCCCAGAGGGACTCCGCCGGAGCCAGTCCGAGCCGCCACGGCACTCCGGCCGCGGCGAACGCGTCGGCCGGCTCCTGCGGATCCCGCATCAGCAGGGCTCCGAGGTCCTCGACGCTGCGCCGGAACCAGGCGTCGACCCGCGGGTCGTCCCCCTCGGCCCGGGCGGTGGCCAGCGGATTGGCCACCTGCCCGGCCGGGGCCCGGGACACGCGGTCCCGCGTGGTCCGCAGCTCGATGGTGCGGGACTCGCCCGGCCCCAGTTCGAGCTGCCAGCGCAGCAGTCCTGCCGAGGCCAGGGCGTCGTCGGGGGCCGGCTCGGCGACGGTGACGGCCTGGGCCTCCCCGCTGCTCCACCGCAGCCCGGCGGCGTGCACCCCTGCGGGCAGTTCGGGCCCGGCCCGGCCGGCGGCCACCGCGGCCAGCTCCGCCAAGTCGGTGCCGAGCAGCAGCTCGACGGGCAGGCGCAGCGGCCTGGCCGCGAAGCTGCGCACGGTGATCCGCTCGGTGCCGTCCGCGTGCCGCACCCGCTCCACGCCGATGTCGGGGTCGGGCCCCGCCTCCGCCCCGGTACGGACGGTCGCGGTGAAGGCGGCCCGGTCGGAGCCGAGGCTGCGTCCCTGGACGGCGACCGGATCCCGGCCGCCGATCCGGAGCACGCAGCGCGAGAGCAGCCGGCGCCCGGAGCGGTAGATCCCGTCGATCCCCCGCCCGGTCAGCTGGCCGTGCTCCGGCGAGATGACCAGGCAGGGCGCGGCGACGCAGATGACGGCGCCGTGCACGGGCGGCAACTCGGTCCTGCGGGCGGGCGGTACGGAGTGGGCCATGGGTCGCCTTGTCTGGGCTGTCTGCGCTCCGGCCTGTTTCGCTGGGCGGCGGCGCGGCCGGGCCCCCGCCACCCTCCAGCTGAACGCCCCCGCCCCCGCCCGGGTCACGGGCCCCGGTGGCGGCTGCGCCCGTACTGGGCCGTGCCGGTGACGCGGCCTTCGCCGCAGGGCGCTCGCGGCGGCGTCCCGGATCCACCGCGCGCGACTCCCCGCGCCCCGGCCCGCGCCGGAGCCCCGGTCCCGGCTCACTGGTCGCTCCCCGCCGTGCGGCGGGGCTCCCGGCGGGGCTTCGCCTCCCGGCGGCCGGGAGGACGGGTCGTGGCCGCGGCACGCCCCCGGCGGGGTTCCCGGCGCCGCCGCTCCTCCCGCAGGCAGGCGCGCAGCCCCTCCGGGTCGATGCCCTCGTTGCAGGCGTGGTGGAGCAGCTGCGCGAAGCGGTAGTCGGCGTCGGCGCGCAGGGCGAGCCCGAGGGCGATCCGGGCCGTCGGTTCGTCCCCGGTGGACCACGACACCCAGCCCGCGAGGGTGAGCGGGGCCGCCGCGTGCTCGCCGTAGGCCCCGACGCAGCGACGGGCCAGGGCCCGCCACAGCCGCAGGGCGGGGGCCGCGTCCTCGCCCTCCATCCACTCGGCGGCCACGTCCCGGATCTCGCGGTCCTGGAGGCCGAGGATCACGGTGGCGGCCTCGTCGTGCCCGAGCAGCGCGTCGTCCCAGTCGTCGGCTGCCGGTCCGCCCTCGACGGGCGGGGCGAGGGTCATGCGCCGCATCAGGGTCCGGGCCAGCGTGACCGTCTCCGCACCGACCTCCTCCCGGGTGGCCCCGTCGAGGATCTTCGGCACGAGGGCGGCGGCCGCCCGGTCCAGGGCCCGTTCCATCTCGGCCGCCCCGCCCCCGCGCAGCGGTGTCATGCGGTCCTCGATCTCCCGGAGCGAACCCCTGACCCGGAGTCCGGCGAAGGTGGCCGTCGCCGCCATCACCGAGGTGCCGGTCGCGGCCAGCGGGCTGCCCTCGGCGGGACAGCACCGCTCGTCGGGGCAGCAGTAGGACCAGTACCGGCCGCCCGAGATGCACAGCGCCTCCATCACCGGCACGTCGAGCGCGCCGCACGCCAGCCGGATGCGCTGGGCCAGCGGCCGCAGCCGGGTCATCACCCGCTGACCGCTCTCGCCGGCCTCCGGGTCCTGGCAGAGGAAGACGACGATGCCGTCGGGCTTGGCCTCGCGCCGCTCGCTGCCCCGGACCAGGCAGTCGGCGACCTGTCGGGCGGTGTCCTCCCATTCCGCCGGGGCCGTGGGGATGCCGACGCGGAGCCGGCCGCCGAAGCGCCCGCCCTCCCCGTGCACGGTGACCATGACGAGGGAGTCGGTCGGGTGGAACCCGAGCATGTAGGGCAGCGCGTCGGCCAGTTCGGCAGGGCTGCGCAAGGTGATGCGGGGAGGGAGGGCGGGTCCGGACGCGCTGATGGCGGGCCGGTCGGACGGGGTGCGTGGTTCGCGGTCGTTCGTCATGCCCCGACGGTCCCGCGGACGATCAGATCCCGAAAGCCCTGTGGATAACTCTTGATCCTTCAACATCCACAGGCTCGGGACACCCCTTGACGCAAGGTCACAACCAGTGGGTTCCATGGGGACATGACCACGGAACCGAAACGCCCGTACCCGCCTGTGAAGATCAGCCGGCCGTCGCCAGGATCAGCGGAAGGACCTGTCCGCCACCCGCCTGGCGGATCAGGCGGGCGGCGACCGCCAGGGTCCAGCCGGAGTCGGAGTAGTCGTCCACGAGGAGGACGGGCCCGGGCGACTGCGCCAGGGCCGCGGCCAGTTCCCCGGAGACCGCGAAGGCCCCTGCAAGGGCCCGCAGGCGCTGGGCGGAGTTGCTGCGGCGCGCCGCGTGCGCGCCGTCCGGCCCGGTGTACGTCAGCGTGCCCAGGTACGGGAGGCGGCCGATGCGCGCGATCCCCTCCGCCAGGGAACCCACGAGCTGCGGGCGGGCGAGGGAGGGCACGGCGACGACGCCCACGGGCCGGGCGGAGGCGTCCGGGACCCCGGGGGCCCAGCCGCCCGCCGAGCGCGCCCAGTCGGCGAGGACGGCCACCGCGGCGTTCAGCACGTCGTCGGGGACCTGCCCGTCGGGGGCGTTCTCGGCGAGCAGCGGGCGCAGCCGGTTGCCCCAGCCGATGTCCGAGAGCCGGCCGAGCGCCCGACCGGTGGAGCACTGCTCCCCGGCCGGGATGCGTCCCTTCAGGCTGACGCCCAGGGCCGCCATGCCGGTCGGCCACATCCGGCGCGGCTCCACCTCCACCCCCGGGCGGTCCAGTTCCTTCGTCGCGCCGGTCAGGGTCTCGGCCGACACGGAGGAATCGGCCCAGGCGCCCGCGCAGTTGTCGCACCGGCCGCACGGGGCCGCGCCCTCGTCGTCCAGCTGGCGTCGCAGGAACTCCATCCGGCACCCGGAGGTGCTCACGTAGTCCCGCATGGCCTGCTGCTCGGCGGCGCGCTGGCGGGCGACCCAGGCGTACCGCTCGGAGTCGTACGTCCACTCCCGGCCGGTGGAGCTCCAGCCGCCCTTGACCCGCTTGACGGCCCCGTCGACGTCGAGCACCTTGAGCATCGTCTCCAGCCGCGTGCGCCGCAGCTCCACCGCCGCCTCCAGCGCCGGGACGGACAGCGGCCGCCCGGCGTCGGCGAGGGCCGCCAGGGTCTGCCGTACCTGGGCCTCCGGCGGGAAGGCGGTATCGGCGAAGTAGCGCCAGATGGCCTCGTCCTCCTTGCCCGGCAGCAGCAGGACCTCGGCGTGCTCGACCCCGCGCCCGGCGCGGCCGACCTGCTGGTAGTAGGCGATCGGCGAGGACGGGGAACCGAGGTGGATCACGAAGCCCAGGTCGGGCTTGTCGAAGCCCATGCCCAGCGCCGAGGTCGCCACGAGCGCCTTGACCCGGTTCGCCTGGAGGTCGTCCTCGGCCTGCAGGCGGTCGGCGTTCTCCGTCTTGCCCGTGTACGAGGCCACCGGGAAGCCGCGCTGGCGCAGGAACGCGGCGGCCTCCTCGGCCGCGGCCACCGTCAGCGTGTAGATGATCCCCGAGCCGGGCAGCTCGTCGAGGTGCTCGGCGAGCCAGGCCAGCCGGTGCGCCGCGTCCGGCAGCTCGACCACGCCCAGGCGCAGGCTCTCCCGGTCGAGCGGGCCGCGCAGCACCAGGGCCTCGCCGGCCCCCGTGCCCAGCTGTTCCGCCACGTCAGCGGTGACGCGGGCGTTGGCGGTGGCGGTGGTGGCCAGGACCGGGACGCCGGGGGCGAGCTCGGCGAGCATGGCCCGCAGCCGTCGGTAGTCGGGGCGGAAGTCGTGGCCCCAGTCGGAGATGCAGTGGGCCTCGTCGACCACGAGCAGACCGGTCGTCGCCGCCAGCTTGGGCAGCACCTGCTCGCGGAAGTCCACGGAGTTGAGCCGTTCGGGGCTGACGAGGAGCACGTCGGTCTCGCCGCGCTCGACCTCCCCGTAGATGGCGTCCCACTCCTCCGGGTTGGCCGAGTTGATGGTGCGCGCCTGGATGCCTGCCCGCGCCGCCGCCTCGACCTGGTTGCGCATCAGCGCCAGCAGCGGCGAGATGATCACCGTGGGGCCGGATCCTCGCCGGCGCAGCAGCGCCGTGGCGACGAAGTACACCGCTGACTTGCCCCAGCCGGTGCGCTGCACGACCAGGGCCCGACGGCGCTCCTGAACCAGGGCGGCCACGGCCTGCCACTGGTCCTCCCGCAGCCGCGCCCCGCTCCCGGGCGCGCCGACGAGCTCAGCGAGGATGGCATCGGCTTCGGTGCGGAGCTCCAGGTTGTCCATGCCCCCATGCAACCGGATGGCACGGACAATCGGCCAATTCACCCAGCGTGGGAAGATCGTCGCGGAGCGTCCACGGGTCGGACACCCGCTCCACCCGGTCTCGACCCGGCCCCCGAAGGGGTGTTTCCGCTGGTGCGGGCGCTTCGGGCGGAGTCGGATGAGTCATCTTCGGCTTGACGGGGCAAGGATATGAACGGCATACCGGCGAATTCCGGTCGGCGGCGCCAATTGCTCGTTGCCGCATGCTCGCGGGCCACGCGAGAATTGGGCTGCCCCCGCTCGGCTCGACGGCGCTCTTCCGGGCCTCGCCGCGGCGCGCCCGCACGACAGCTGTGCCCGTCCGCGGGCGTGTACCCGAAGGGAGGACCGTGACCTTCGGATTCGCCCCGCCTTCGACGTCGTCACTGACCACGGCGGCCGGCGTCGCCAGCCGGCACGGCAGACGGCTGGAACCCGCCGAATGGACGGCGGCCGGCGTCCCCCTGCTGCGCAATCCGCGCGAGGTCGTGAGCGGGCTGCACTCCCGCCACGCTCCGGCGCCCTCGACGGCGGTGATCGCCGTGCTCGGCCCCGAGGAACGCCTCGTCGCGAGCGCCTCCTTCGCGCAGCGCTCGTCCTCGGCCGACGGCTGGGACTACCGCAACGCCCTGCTCGCCGCTCTGCGCCGGGTCATCCCGCACGACCTGCGGCGCCGGAGTCCGGTGCGGACCGCGGTGCTGCTCTACTGCCGCGAGGGCGACGAGCGGTGGACCGAGGAGGACGGCGCCTGGATGTGGGGGCTGCGGGACGCCTGCACCCTGCACGGGTTGCGCTGCGGCGCGTACATCACGCTGACCCGCGGCGGCTGGCAGGTGCTGGGCGAGGGCCGGGGCGGCCGGCATCCCGGCTCCGACTCGCGGCCCGAGCGGCTCGGCGACGCGGTGGCCGACTTCCCCGCGCTGAGCCTGCGTACCGGCGGCGGCGCGAGCGAGATCATGCGGCGCCGTACCGCCGCGCGCTGAGGGTCCGCCGTGCGCCGGAGCCCGCCCGGGGCGCTCGAAGCCCGCCCGCGCACCGTTCGCGTACGCGGGCAGCCCTCACGGCCGTACACCCTGGATCGGGCGTACGGCTGGTCGGGCCTCGGGCTTCAGCGGGGCCGGTCCGGCCGGCCCCGCCCCTTGCCCCTGCCGGACACGGGGCGTCAGACGCCCGTGCCCAGCACGGAGTTGACCTGCTGCGGGTCGCCGCACACGATCAGCAGCGTGCCGGCCCGCGCGAGCGCGGTCGGCAGGGCGGCGATGGTCGCGTCGGCCGGTCCGCCGTTGGTCGCGAAGACCACGACGGGACGTTCCGCGGCGCGCTCGGCCTGCGCCGCGTCCGCGTAGAAGACGTCGTCCCCGGCGTCGTGCAGGGCCCAGTAGGCGGCCTCGCCGAAGGACAGCTCGTGCGCGGCCCACGGGTGCGGGTCGCCGGTGGTGAGCACCAGGATGTCGCCGGGCGCGCGCCCGGTGTCGAGCAGCAGGTCGACGGCCTCTTCGGCCGCGTCCAGCGCACCCTCGGCGGAGGCCGGGATCAGCTGGATCTGGGGCACCGCCGCGGAGACGGACGGTGCGGTGGGGGCTGCGGGTGCGGGGGTGGCCTGCGGCGCTCGCTGCGCGGGCGGTGCGGGCCTGGGAGCCCCGCCCGCACGGCTCGCCGCCGCGGGGGAGGGACCGGGGCGCCCGGGCCGCGGAACGGCGGCGGGACGCGGACCAGGTACGGGGCGGGGGGTCTGCGCGGTGCGGCTCGCGGCCGGCGTGACGCGGGGACCCTGGGCACTCTCGTGAATCTGAGGCTCCTCGGTGGTGAGAGGCATGAGTTGATGTCTATCAAACACCGGTACGAAACGTACCGGCGGGTGGCACGTGGGTGCGATCAGAAATCGAAGCCGAGTTGGCCTCCGTTTTCCAGCTCCATGGCTTCCTCGCTGCGCCGCACCTTCTTGAGGTGCCGCCACCGGGGCAGCCCGTCGAGGTACGACCACGAGAGCCGGTGGTACGGGGTGGGCCCCAGCTCTTCGAGCGCGGCCCGGTGCACCGGCGAGGGGTATCCGGCGTTGTCGCCGAAGGCGAACTCCGCACATCCGCCGCCCTGTCGGCCGAGTTCGGCCATCATCCGGTCGCGCCTGACCTTGGCGATCACCGAGGCCGCGGCGACGGCGACGCAGGACTGGTCGCCCTTGATCACCGTGCGGACCCGCCAGGGCACGCCGAGGTAGTCGTGCTTGCCGTCGAGGATCACCGCGTCGGGCCGCTCGGGCAGCGCCGCCAGGGCGCGTTCCGCGGCGAGCCGCAGGGCGGCCGTCATCCCGAGCGCGTCGATCTCCTCCGGAGAGGCGTGCCCGAGGGCGTAGGCGGTGACCCAGTCCTCCAGGACGTCGAGAAGCGCGTCGCGACGTTTTTGGGTGAGCAGTTTGGAATCGGTGAGACCGGCGGGCGGCCGGCGCAGACCGGTGACCGCCGCGCACACGGTGACGGGACCGGCCCAGGCCCCTCGTCCGACTTCGTCTACCCCGGCGATGACCTTGGCGCCGGTGGTTGCACGGAGGGAGCGTTCGACGGTGTGGGTGGGTGCTTCGTACGGCATGGCGCCAGCAAGGGTACGCCGCCCCGCGCCGCCTGCACACCCCGCCCCGGGTGGAGTCCGTACGGCGTCTCACGCCTTGAGCAGCGGCACCATCACCTGATCGATCATTTCCGTGATGTCCACATCCGTCCATTCACTCCCGCACACCTTCGCGCGGTACATCATCATGGCCGGAATGACGTCGGCGACGAACGGACCCACCGCGTCCGCGCGCACGTCGCCCCGCTCGATCCCGCGCTGCACAAGCTCCCTGATCAGGCGATGGGCGGGCTCGTGCAGCCCGGCGCGGACCACGTCGTGGAACCGGCCCGCATGGGCGTGGTCGCATTCGTGAAGGACCGCTCGCAGTGCCTGACCGGCGCGCGACTCCATCACGTCACGCATCCGCACACACAACCGGAGGAAGTCGCCCCGGACCGATCCGCAGTCGGCGATCTCGCCGATGGGGGGCAGCCCGGCCCGCAGCACCTCGGCCACCAGGTCGGCCTTCGAGGGCCACCGGCGGTAGACCGCCGCCTTGCCGGTGTGCGCGCCGGCCGCGACGCCTTCCATGGTGAGCGCGTTCCAGCCCACGGTGCTCAGCTGCTCCAACGCCGCGTCGAGGATCGCCCGTTCGAGTTCCGGACCGCGTCTGCGGCCCGGCGAGGTCACCGACCAGCGCGAACCCACCACCACTTCCACCTCCCGCCGAACCGGGGGCCCTCGTACGCATTTTCAGCCTTAGTGAACGGTTGCGTTCACTAACCGGGGGCTCCTACCGTGGGGCCGCAGTGAACGGCTGCGTTCACTATTTCACTATGGGGGGATCCTCAGTGAAAAGTTCTCCACTCGCCACACCCCGGATACCGGGCGCGGCCCGCCGGGAAGGGCGGCCCGGCGTGGCCCTCACGGTCATCGCCGCCTGTCAGCTGATGGTCGTCCTCGACGCGACGATCGTGAACATAGCGCTCCCGCACATCCAGACCGCCCTGTCCTTCTCCACGACCGACCTGTCCTGGGTGATCAGCGCCTACACCCTGGCCTTCGGCGGGCTCCTGCTGCTCGGCGGCCGGGCCGGCGACATCCTCGGCCGGCGCCGCGTGTTCCTGACCGGCATCCTGCTCTTCACGCTGGCCTCCCTGCTGGGCGGCTTCGCCCAGGAACCCTGGCAACTGCTGGCCGCCCGCGCACTCCAGGGGGTCGGCGGCGCGATCGCCTCGCCGACCTCCCTGGCCCTGATCACCACGACGTTCGCCGAAGGCCCCGAGCGCAACCGCGCGTTCGGCGTGTTCGCCGCCGTCTCCGCCGGCGGCGGCGCGATCGGCCTCCTGGCGGGCGGCATGCTCACCGAGTGGCTCGACTGGCGCTGGGTGCTCTTCGTCAACGTGCCGATCGGCCTGCTGATCGCCGTCCTCGCGCCGCTCTACATCACCGAGTCCGAGCGCCACCCGGGCCGCTTCGACATCGCGGGGGCCCTCACCTCCACCGGCGGCATGGCCTCGCTGGTCTACGGGTTCATCCGCGCCTCCGAGGACGGCTGGCGCGACGGGGGCACCCTCGCCTCCTTCGCCGCGGCCGCGGTCCTGCTCGCGCTCTTCGTGGTCATCGAGTCGCGCGCCCACGAGCCGATCGTCCCGCTGCGGATGTTCGCCGACCGCAACCGCGCCGGCACCTACCTGATCATGCTGGGGCTCGCCGCCGCGATGTTCGGGATGTTCTTCTTCATCGTCCAGTTCGTGCAGAACGTGCTGGGCTTCTCCCCCATCCGGTCCGGGCTCGGGTTCCTGCCCGTGACCGTGGCGATCGTCACCGCCGCCGGGCTCTCCCAGCGCTTCCTGCCGCGCTTCGGCCCCAAGCCGTTCATGGTCACCGGCTCCGCCCTCACCGGCGTCGGCCTGGCCTGGCTGACCTTCATCCGCACCGACAGCTCGTACGTCTCCGGCGTCCTCGGGCCGATGCTGGTCTTCGGCTTCGGGATGGGCCTGAACTTCGTGACCCTCACCCTGACCGCCGTCTCCGGGGTGGCCCAGAAGGAGGCGGGCGCGGCCTCCGGTCTGCTCAACGCCAGCCAGCAGGTCGGCGGCTCCCTCGGCCTGTCGATCCTGGTCACCGTCTTCGGCACGGCCAGCCGCAACGAGGGCGCGAAGCAGGTGCCGGACTTCGTGGCCCACGCGGATCCCGATCAGATGGCGGCGTTCAAGGAGACCGGGCGGCTGCCCGACCCGTGGGGCGACCTCGTCCTCACCCAGGGCATCTCCACCGCGCTCGTCGCGGCCGTCGCCATGGCCGCGCTCGCGGTGGCCACCGCGCTGCTGGTGATCCGGGTGCGCAAGAGCGATCTGGACGCCCTCAACGGCGCTGCCGCGGAGGCCGGTCCGGTGGCCTGAGCCGCACGGCGTGGCGTACGGGGGCCCCGGTCCCGGGCCCCCCGTACGCGATCCGGCCGCTACTCGATGCGGCCGTGGAAGGTGCCCAGGCTCCGGCACACCTCGTACGAGGCCGTGACCGGGCGCTCGCGCAGGATCTGCCGGGCCCGGTACTCGCCGAGGCTGACCGCGTACCAGGGGACCGGGCCGCGGCGCGACAGATCGTCGTTGATCCCGCGCAGGGCGCAGGAGCGGCGGGGTTCGGGCAGCCGGTCCAGCGCGGGCACGGCGTCCGCCGACAGGTCCTGGAAGTAGGCCAGGTCCAGCTTGCCGGACTGCTCGAAGCGGGCCACGTTCTTCTCGGCGACCATGCCGTCCGGGGACAGCAGCCCGAAGGCCAGGACGGCGGCGGCCATGCCCGCCGCGACCGCGCGCGGCAGCAGGCGGGCGCCGAAGGCTCCCGCGGCCATGATCAGTACGATGACCAGCCCGAGCCAGAGCTCCATCGCGGCCACCGACACGCGCAGCCGGGTCAGTCCGTACGCGTCCACGTACAAGTCCATCCGGCGCAGCGCGGCGGCGACCACGACCAGGGTCAGCGCGCACAGCGTGCCGAGGACCACGCGGACGAACCGGCGGTCGCCGGCTCCGGTGCGCGGGGCCCAGCGCAGGGCGAGCGCGATCACGGCGAGGGTGAGCAGGGTGGCCCAGAGCAGTTGCCAGAAACCCTGGCGGGCGTACTCGGCGTAGGTGAGCCCGGTGCTCTCCAGGACCTTGTCGTAGCCGCCGAACAGGACGGCGAGCTGGACGGCGTTGAAGCCGGCGAAGAGCAGGTCGAGCACGATGAGCGGAAGCGCCCATTCGACGCGGGAGCGCGGCTTTCCGGGCGCGATCCGGATCCGGTCCCAGCGCGAGGGCCCGGCGGCGGCGCGGGCGGCGGCGAGCGCGAGGACGGCTCCGAGCAGGAAGAGGACGATGCGCAAGGGGCCGTCGCCGAGGGAGATCTCGGGGGTGAGCCCGTCCAGCAGGTCGGCGAAGGCGGCATCGGCGGAGGCGAAGAGGGTGCCGAAGAGCACCAGCAGGACGAGGGCCACGGCGGTGGCCTTGACCACCGGCAGCCAGCGGGCGCGGTCGACTCCGCTGCCGCGCGAGCGCAGCCCGCTCCAGGCCCAGCGGATCCCGAGCACGGCGGAGTCGACGAAGCCGAGCGGGCTGAGCAGGACGCCGTGCCAGGTGCGGCTGCCGTGCAGGGCCAGTGCGCCCAGCAAGGCGGCGGCGAGCAGCGCGAGGGCGGACGGCCAGTCGGCGTCGCGCAGCGCGGGGATCCCGAGGAGTGCGACGCACCCCAGGGCCCAGGTCACGCTCCAGGCCCGCGCACGGCGCCGGGCCGCGCGGGCGGCGAGGTACGCACCGATGGCGGCGGGCACGGCGGCGATCAGCAGTCCGAGTCCCAGGCCGTCGCCGAGGAACAGGCCCGCGGCGAGGCCGGCCGCCACTGCGGCGAGGAGCACGGCGGTGGACACGGGCGCGGCCGAAGCCGGCCGGGCGGCCTCGGCCCAGGCCGGCGGCAGGATGGACCAGGCCCCGGAGGCGGCGCGCTGCCGGCGCACCTGGTAGGCCTGCCAGGCCTTGGGATCCCACCCGTCCGGCGCCCCACCGCCGACCACGGCCGCGCCCTCAGCCGTACCCGCGCCCGCGCCCGCTGCCTGCGCCCGGGCCACGCCGGGCGCAGGCGCCCCGGCCCGCCCCGCCAGATGCGCTCCGCCGGCGCCTCCGCCCGCCCCTCCCCCGGCCGCACCCGGCTCGCTGCGCGGCGGAGCCGGCCGCGCGGGATCGGCGGGCGGGCCGCCGGTCGCCTTGTCGGGCGCGCCGTCGGTGTCGTCTGGCATCGGGTTCCCCTCCCCTGTCGGCCGCCCGCGTCATCACGACGGAGGCGGCGGAGCGGACAGGTTAGGCCCGTGACGTGGGCGTTCAGCCCGCCCGGAGGGCCCCTGTGGCAGGACCGTGACAATCACAACGGCCTCACGGCGGCCCGGGCCCCCACGGGGCTAGTGCGCCGCGGTCTCCGGCAGCCAGGCCGGCAGGGCCTCCGTACGGGACAGCCAGGCGGCCGGCAGTGCCGCGTCGCCGCGCGCCCCCAGCACCCCGCCCACGATGGCGCAGGTCGTGTCCACGTCCCCGCCCACCTGCGCGGTGGTCCAGAACGCCCGCTCGTAATCGCCCAGCGACCGCGCCGCCGACCACAGGGCGAACGGCACCGTGTCGTGCGCGCTCGTCCGCCGCCCGCAGCCCAGCACCGCCGCGACCGTCGTCGCGTCGCCGTAGTCCAGCATGTCCCGCGCCCGCCGCAGCCCGGCCCCCACCGCACTGCGCGGCACCAGGGCGATCACCCCGTCCAGCAGGTCGCCGGCTTTCGGCGGACCCGCGGGGGCCGCCGCCAGCGCGGCCGCCGCTGCCACGGCCATCGCCCCGCAGACCGCCTCGCGGTGCTGGTGCGTGGTGTAGGCGGAGATCTCCGCCTGGTGCGTGGCCTGCTCGGGATCGTCGGCGTACCAGGCACCCAGCGGAGCGATCCGCATGGCCGCGCCGTTGCCCCACGAGCCCTGCCCGTTGAACAGCTCGGCGGCCAGCGTGCGCCAGTCCTCGCCCTCCCGGACGAGGCGCAGCATCCGGTTGACGGCGGGCCCGTAGCCGCGGTCGAAGTCGTGGTGGTGGGCGAAGGAGCTCGCCAGGGCGTCCTGGTCGATGCGCCCGTGCGCGGCGAGGACGGCGACCACCGAGCAGGCCATCTCGGTGTCGTCGGTCCACTGCCAGGTGCCGGTGCCGGCGGGCAGCTCGCGGCGCTTGAGGAGGGGGTAGTTCACGGGGACGAAGTACTGGGAGCCCAGGGCGTCACCCAGGGCCAGCCCGCGGAGGCTGGCCATGGCGCGTGCGTAGCGCGGTTCGGAAGCGGAGTCAGCGGTCATCCCGCGTCAGTTTAGCCGTCCAGGTCATAAGGCTCCGGTGTGGTCCACCTCTCGAACGGGCGGTCCATCCGGTAGCGCCCGTCCGGCCCCAGCAGGAGCACCCGGTATTCGCCGTTCCCGGGGTTCGACAGTGCCTCGAACTCGGCCACCGACCAGTGGAACCACCGCATGCAGAACAGCCGCATGGTCAGCCCGTGCGTCACCAGCAGCACGTTCGGCGGGTGGTCCGGCGCCTCGAAGCTGCGGTAGAGGCTCTCCAGGAAGGATCCGACCCGGTCGTAGACGTCCGCGCCGGACTCCCCCTGCGCGAAGCGGTAGAAGAAGTGGCCGTAGGCGTCGCGGTAGGCCTTCTGC
Source organism: Streptomyces sp. NPDC051582 (assembly GCF_040681715.1). Classification (NCBI taxonomy): domain Bacteria; kingdom Bacillati; phylum Actinomycetota; class Actinomycetes; order Kitasatosporales; family Streptomycetaceae; genus Streptomyces; species Streptomyces sp. NPDC051582. The sequence goes on along the minus strand of NZ_JBFAZJ010000021.1, from coordinate 80,812 downwards.
AGCCGTACGTCGTCCCGGTCCTGCCAGTTCCCCCAGTCCTGCTCGCGCAGCCGCGGCTCCTCGCGCATCCGCACCCGCGCCGGGTCCAGCCGCAGCTCCCGGAAGGTCTGGAGGGTCCGGCGGTAAGGGGAGACGTACGCGCTGATGGCCTCGTCCCCGAACAGCTCGCGCAGCCGTACTCCGGCCTCCGCGGCCTGCTCGCGGCCCTTGCCGGTCAGCCGCAGGGCGTGGTCGGGCTCCCGTTCGTACACCGTGTCATCGGCATTGCCCTCCGATTCCCCGTGCCGGACAAGGACGATGCGCCGTGGTCGTGCCATCCCCCGACCCTATGCGGCGGCCGGCGGGCCGAGCACCCGGGCTCGCCGGTCGGCCCGCCGATCGTCGTACGGTCATACCGTCCAGGAGGATTCGAGGTCGACGACGTCACCGGTGAGGGCTTCCACATCGGCCTCGGTCTGGGCCCGCAACGAGAGCCGCTCGACCCGCTCCTGGCGGTATTTGCCGTGCTCGGCGGCGGCATGCCACATCGACAGGACGAGGAACTCCCGGCCCGGCGCCTCCCCGAACAGGCCCCGGATCATTCCGGGTGAGCCAGCCATGGCCGGGTTCCACACCTTCTCCTGCATGAGGGCGAAGTGGTCCACCCGCCCCTCCCGCACCCGGGTGTGGGCGACCCGCACGACGTCCGCGTCGGTGAAGCGCGGCTCGAAGCCGGTCTTCACGTCGAAGCGGTGGTCGAAGAGCGTGACCCGCGCGTTGGTGAAGGTCCCGGTCTGGGACGCGGCGAGCCGGTCGTGCGATCGGGCCATGAACGAGTCGTAGAACGAACGGCTCTCCCAAAACGCGAAGACATGCGCGACCCCCTGCCGCCCCCGGCTCCATCCGCCGCCCTGCCCCCGGAATCCCGGCTCGCCAGGCAGCCCCGCCCATTTGCGTTGCCCGCGCTCGAACCCGCGTCGGTCCGTCACCGTGCAGCGAATCCACTTGACCAGCACCGCGCCATCGTACGGGCCCGGCGCGGCCCCGGTCAGTCCCCAGCGCGGTTGATCCGCACCAGTTCCTCCGCATCCCGCCCGGACAGCCGAAGCCCGAACTCCCGGTCGAGCAATGCGAGGAGCTCGGCGGGGTCCGCGGACCGCCGCTCGACCCGTCCGTCGGCGTGGAGTCGGGTGAGCTCCCGCCCCACGAGCGCCCGGCGGACGGGTTGGCGGACGGAGTCGCCCGGGTGCTGGACGATCACCCGCCCGACGAAGACGGAGCGGGGGTGGGTGGAGCTGTAGTGGTTGAGCAGGACGTAGTCGACGGGGTGGTAGCGCTGCGGGGAGAACGCGTACAGGTCCCGCCGGACGCCCTCGCGCAGGATGGACAGCGCGAGGATCCCTTCGTCCTCCTCGCGGACGGCGTACGTCCACTCCCCCTGCACCACTTCGGCACCGGGCCGCGCCAGCGGGACGGGCTCGCGCGGCCCTTGGTGCCCGAACCCGGCGTCGCACAGCCAGGGTTCGCCCTCGACGGTGACGACGAGGACGGCGTGCGTCACCGCGAGCAGGGTGTCCCCCCGGGTGCGGTTGCGGGCGCCGCGGCCGGAGACCTCGAAGCCGATCCGCTCCAGGGCGGCGGCCAGCAGCGAGTTCTGCTCGTAGCAGTAGCCACCGCGGCGGCCGTGCACGAGCTTTTCCTCCAGAGCCTTGACGTCCAGCTCGACGGGGCGGCCGAGCAGCACGTCCAGGTTCTCGAAGGTGATGGCACCGGTGTGGGCGCGGTGCACTGCGTACAACGTCGGCAGGTCCGCGCGGAGTTCCCCGTCCTCCCCGACCGGGCCGTCGTATCCGATCCGCGCCAGATAGGCGTCCAGATCCAGTTGGTCACCGCTCCACATGTCTCCCCCGTCTCCGCGCTGCCCTGGTTCAGGTCGTTCCGGCCCCGGTGCATGCCGCCGTCCGATCCCGGAAATTGCGGGGCGGCTGCGCTTGCGCGCCCCGCACAATGATCTCCATGACCGCCCTGCACACCAACCCGCTCTTCGACCGCCTCGCCGACGCCGAACGCGTCCTGGTCGCGGGAGCGGGCGGCGGCTTCGACATCTACGCCGGCCTGCCCCTCGCCCTCTCGCTCCTCCACCAGGGCAAGGAGGTCCACCTGGCGAACCTCTCCTTCAGCCACCTCGCCGGGCTGCCCGTCGAGGACTGGGCGGCCCCCGACCTCGCCGCCATCACCCCGCACACCGCCCCCCACCAGGCGTACTTCCCCGAGCGGACCCTGGCCCAGTGGCTGGAGGCACACGACTACCCGGCCACCGTCTACGCCTTCCCCCAGACCGGGGTGCAGCCGCTGCGCGCCGCCTACCGCGCGCTGATCGACCTCCACCGCATCGACGCCGTCGTCCTGGTCGACGGCGGGACCGACATCCTCATGCGGGGTGACGAAGCGGGCCTCGGCACCCCCGAGGAGGACCTGACCAGCCTCGCGGCGCTGGCCGCCCTGGACGACGTACCGCAGCGCCTCGTCGTGTCGGTCGGCTTCGGCGTGGACGCGTACCACGGGGTCAGCCACGCCCTCGTACTGGAGAACATCGCCGCGTTGGAGCGCGAGGGCGCGTACCTCGGCGCGTTCTCCGTACCGCGCGCCACCCGTGAGGGCGCGCCCGCTGATGTCGCTGTGCTTCGCCTTCGACCTGCCGGGCCTGGCCGCGCGCTGCCTCTACCTGGACCGCATCGAGGACACCCACCTGATGCGCCAGGTCCACTCCCGCATCGCGGAATTCCGCGAGGATCTCATCCCCCGCCCGTCCCGCCGCATCCCCCACTGACCCACCGCCCCGGCTACTCCCGGCGTGCGGCACTCCCCGCGTCGCGGGTCCCGTGCGATCCGCGGAATACGTTGTGCTCCGTGGCGCGCCGACCCGGATGGCGCCGTTCCTCCGCCGGGTAACCGACCGAGACCAACAGGGCGATGGCCAGATCGTCACGGCCGTCGATCCCGATCACCTTTTTGACCTCGGCCTCGTCCCAGCCGTTCATGGGCGAGGTCGCCAGTCCCATCTCCGTGGCGGCGAGCATCAGGAACGAGGCCGCGATCATGGCGTCCTTGACCGCGTACTCCCGAAGCAGTCCGCGCCGGTCGAGATCCTCCTGGAAGGCCGTCGACGCGGCGGAGAACAGCGCGATGAACTCGTCGTTCCATGCCCCGCCGCGCCGCGCCTGCTCGTAGACGTCGCTGTGGTCATCACGCCAGGACTGCGGCTCGGCGACGAAGACCAGTACGACCGGGGCCTCTTGGGGCTGGGGCTGGCCGGCGGTGGCCCGTGCCAGCCCCGCGCGTCCTTCTGCTGCGGACACCACGACGATCGACCGGTCCTGCAGGTTCCAGCTGGTGGGGGCCTCGACCGCGAGATCGAGGAGCGCTTCGAGCGCGCTCGGCGCAATCGGATCGGGCCGGTAGTGGCGGACGGTGCGGCGGGTGCGGATCGCTTCAGCGACAGACATCGTGTGGCTCGTCATGCCACTCACTATTGGAGAGTGACTCTCCATCGGGAAGAGGGCACCTTTTTGTGCGTTACTCTCCCGTATGAAGACCACGGTGGAAGCATCCGGACTGCCTGCCGACGTCTACTCCGCGAAGTGCCCGACGCGTCAGGTCCTCGACCACATCTCCGGCAAGTGGACGATCCTCGTCGTGGACGCCCTCCTCGAAGGGACCCTGCGGTACACCGGCTTGATGCGGCGCATCGAGGGCGTCTCACAGAAGATGCTCACCCAGACGCTGCGCGCCCTGGAGGCAGACGGGTTCGTCACCCGCACCGTGTACCCCACCGTCCCGCCCCGGGTCGAATACGACCTGACGGAGCTCGGTCGCAGTCTGGCGGAGCCGATCAGCGCCCTCCGCCACTGGACGGAAACCCATATCAACGAGATCGAACGGGCCCGGGCCCGGAGCACCTCGGAGGCGGCGCAAGCCACCTGAGCAGTCGCACCGGACGCACCGGGCAATGACGCCGACGGGGAGCCGGCATTTCGCCGACTCCCCGTTCTGACCAGGCACGTCATGCCTGGTGGGCGCCTAGTTTCAGCTGCAGCCGCTGGTGGAGCCGCAGCCCTCGCAGATGTAGCAGGAGCCGGCGCGCTGCATCTTCGTACCGCAGGAGAAGCAGAGCGGGGCGTCGGCGGAGACGCCGAGCTGCATCTCGACCAGTTCGGCGCTGGAGTGCGCCGTCTTCGGGGCCTGGACCTCGACGACCGCGGCCGGCCTGGGTGCTGCCGGGACGGCGGCCAGCGGGGCCGACTGGGCGAGGGACTCCGTGTCGATGTCCTCCTCCAGCGGCTCGTACGAACCGGTGTCCAGGTGGCGCTGGCGCTCCTCGGCGGTGTGGATGCCGAGCGCGGAGCGGGTCTCGAAGGGCAGGAAGTCCAGCGCCAGGCGGCGGAAGATGTAGTCGACGATCGACTGCGCCATCCGCACGTCCGGGTCGTCCGTCATGCCGGCCGGCTCGAAGCGCATGTTCGTGAACTTCGAGACGTACGTCTCCAGCGGGACGCCGTACTGCAGACCGACCGAGACGGCGATCGAGAAGGCGTCCATCATGCCCGCGAGGGTCGAACCCTGCTTGGACATCTTCAGGAAGACCTCGCCCAGGCCGTCGTCCGGGTAGGAGTTGGCGGTCATGTAGCCCTCGGCGCCGCCCACCGTGAAGGAGGTGGTGATGCCCGGGCGGCCCTTGGGGAGGCGCTTGCGGACGGGGCGGTACTCGATGACCTTCTCGACGGCCGCGCGGATGGTGTCCTGCGCCTTGGCGGTGACCTCCTCCTTCTCCGCTTCCTTCTTCTTCGCGGAGAGGGGCTGGCCGACCTTGCAGTTGTCGCGGTAGATCGCGAGCGCCTTGACGCCCATCTTCCACGCCTCGAAGTAGATCTCCTCGATCTCCTCGACGGTCGCCGTCTCCGGCATGTTGACCGTCTTCGAGATCGCGCCGGAGATCCAGGGCTGGATCGCAGCCATCATGCGGACGTGGCCCATCGCGGAGATGGAGCGCTCGCCCATCGCGCAGTCGAAGACCTCGTAGTGCTCGGTCTTCAGGCCCGGGGCGTCGACGACCACGCCGTGCTCGGCGATGTGGGCGACGATCGCCTCGATCTGCTCCTCCTGGTAACCCAGGCGGCGCAGGGCCTGCGGGACGGTGCCGTTGACGATCTGCATCGAGCCGCCGCCGACGAGCTTCTTGAACTTGACCAGGGCCAGGTCCGGCTCGACGCCCGTGGTGTCGCAGGACATCGCGAGACCGATGGTGCCGGTCGGCGCGAGGACGGAGGCCTGGGAGTTGCGGAAGCCGTTCTTCTCGCCGAGGCGCAGGACGTCCTGCCAGGCCTCGGTGGCCGCGGCCCAGATCGAGTTGTCCAGGTCCTCGGTGCGCGGCGCGACGGCGTTGGCGTCGGCGTGCTGCTTCATGACGCGCTTGTGCGCCTCGGCGTTGCGGGCGTAGCCGTCGTACGGGCCGACGATGGCGGCCAGCTCGGCGGAGCGCTTGTAGGCGGTGCCGGTCATCAGCGAGGTGATCGACGCGGCGAGGGTGCGGCCGCCGTCCGAGTCGTACGCGTGGCCGGTGGCCATGAGCAGGGCGCCCAGGTTGGCGTAGCCGATGCCGAGCTGGCGGAAGGCGCGGGTGTTCTCGCCGATCTTCTGCGTCGGGAAGTCCGCGAAGCAGATGGAGATGTCCATCGCGGTGATGACGAGCTCGACGACCTTGGCGAAGCGCTCGGCGTCGAAGGACTGGTCGCCCTTGCCGTCGTCGCTGAGGAACTTCATCAGGTTCAGCGAGGCGAGGTTGCAGGACGTGTTGTCCAGGTGCATGTACTCGCTGCACGGGTTCGACGCGGTGATGCGGCCGGACTCGGGGCAGGTGTGCCAGTTGTTGATCACACCGTCGTACTGGATGCCCGGGTCGGCGCAGGCCCAGGCGGCCTCGGCCAGCTTGCGGAAGAGGGCCTTCGCGTCGACCTTCTCGATGATCTCGCCGGTCATGCGGGCGCGCAGGCCGAACTGGGTGCCGTTCTCGACGGCCGTCATGAACTCGTCGTTCACGCGGACGGAGTTGTTGGCGTTCTGGTACTGGACGGACGTGATGTCGTCGCCGCCCAGGTCCATGTCGAAGCCCGCGTCGCGCAGGGCGCGGATCTTCTCCTCTTCCTTCACCTTGGTGGCGATGAAGTCCTCGACGTCCGGGTGGTCCACGTCCAGGACGACCATCTTGGCCGCGCGGCGGGTGGCGCCGCCCGACTTGATCGTTCCGGCGGACGCGTCGGCGCCGCGCATGAAGGAGACCGGACCCGAGGCGTTGCCGCCGGAGGAGAGGAGCTCCTTGGAGGAGCGGATGCGGGAGAGGTTCAGGCCGGCGCCTGAGCCGCCCTTGAAGATCATGCCCTCTTCCTTGTACCAGTCGAGGATCGACTCCATGGAGTCGTCGACGGCGAGGATGAAGCAGGCGGAGACCTGCTGCGGCTGGGGCGTGCCGACGTTGAACCACACCGGGGAGTTGAAGCTGAAGATCTGGTGCAGGAGGGCGTAGGTCAGCTCGTGCTCGAAGATCTCCGCGTCGGCCGGGGACGCGAAGTAGTCGTGGTCCTCGCCGGCCTTCGTGTAGGTCTTCACGATGCGGTCGATGAGCTGCTTGAGACCGGTCTCGCGCTGCGGGGTGCCCACCGCGCCGCGGAAGTACTTGCTGGTGACGATGTTGACCGCGTTGACCGACCAGAAGTCGGGGAACTCGACGCCACGCTGCTCGAAGTTCACCGAGCCGTCGCGCCAGTTCGTCATGACGACGTCACGGCGCTCCCAGCTCACCTCGTCGTACGGGTGCACGCCGGGGGTGGTGTGGATGCGCTCGATCCGCAGGCCGCTCTTGGCAGTCTTGGTCCCCTTGGCGCGGGAACCTCGTGCCGAGCCGCTCGCCGTCTCTGTCATGCCGCTTCCTCCCATATGCGGGCAAAAACGCCCTAAAGTGCCAGCGTTATTCCGCGGCACTGCCTGTCTTGTATCTACGTTTCTTCGCCTGGCTGTCCCGGGCCGCGGCCACGCTGCGCTGCGGCCGCCCGGTCAGTCGGCGGCGGAGGCGGGCACGGGGACCGCAGAGGTCCGACCGGGCTCGCACTCTTGGGGGTGAGGCCGCGGCACGCGGAGTTCCGCGATGGCGGTCTCGAAGTCTTCGAGGGTGTCGAACGCCTTGTAAACGGACGCGAACCGCAGGTACGCGACCAGGTCGAGCTCCTGCAACGGGCCGAGTATGGCCAGACCCACGTCGTGGGTGGTCAGCTCGGCGCTCCCGGTGGCGCGCAGCGCCTCCTCGACCCGCTGGCCGAGCTTGGCGAGGGCGTCCTCGGTGACCGGCCGCCCCTGGCACGCCTTGCGCACGCCGGAGATGACCTTGGTACGACTGAAGGGTTCGGTCACCCCGCTGCGCTTGATCACCATCAGCGAGGCCGTCTCCACCGTCGTGAAGCGACGGGAGCAGTCGGGGCACTGACGGCGCCGACGGATCGACGTGCCGTCGTCCGTGGTGCGGCTGTCGACGACGCGGCTGTCGGGGTGCCTGCAGAAGGGGCAGTGCATGGTTCCCTCACCCTCCCTCTTGGCACGACCGAATCACCTCACGAGGCCCCTGAACGACCGGGACGGGTCCAGGTCGGGGGCTGGTGAAGCAGCCACCAGCATATGCGATGCCGGGGACCTCGGAGGACCGAGGACCACAACTTCTGGGCGGCAGCGCTCATCCAACCACTAGATCTTGGGTTGTGGTGGATTTACTTCGATCCGCGTGTCGCCCCGCGCGATGCCCGGACGGGGGCGTTCCCGGTGCCACACTGGGCACAGGACCGGAAGGCGGCGATCCGATCGGGAAGGGTACCGTAATCAGCGGACGCCGGACCGAACCCGCGTTCGGCGGACCGATCGTCCATACACCCCTCGATGTGCCCAGGTTGGACGATTCTCGATTTTTCACTCGAACGTGTGTTTGGCGCAACCTTTCGAAAGCAACTACCGTTGTCCAGCTAGGGAGAACATTTCGAGAGGGGCCGCCGACGTGACCACCACCGCAGACAGTGCCACCATCACTGCCCAGAACCGCTCCCAGAGCCGACTTGAGCCGGTGCATCCCATGAACGACGCAAGCCTGAACCCGGAGGCGGAGCCCGCGCGCCCCGCGCGGTCGCTGCCAGGGCGACCTCCGGGCATCCGCGCCGACAGCTCCGGGCTCACCGACCGGCAGCGCAGGGTCATCGAGGTCATCCGCGACTCGGTGCAGCGGCGCGGCTACCCGCCGTCGATGCGGGAGATCGGCCAGGCGGTCGGCCTGTCCAGCACGTCGTCGGTGGCCCACCAGCTGATGGCCCTGGAGCGCAAGGGCTTCCTGCGCCGGGACCCGCACCGCCCCCGGGCGTACGAGGTCCGGGGCTCGGACCAGCCCAGCTCGCAGCCCACGGACACCACCGGCAAGCCCGCCGCCTCGTACGTACCGCTGGTCGGCCGGATCGCGGCCGGCGGCCCGATCCTCGCCGAGGAGTCGGTGGAGGACGTCTTCCCGCTCCCCCGCCAGCTCGTCGGCGACGGTGAGCTCTTCGTGCTGAAGGTCGTCGGCGACTCGATGATCGAGGCCGCCATCTGCGACGGCGACTGGGTCACGGTCCGCCGCCAGCCGGTCGCGGAGAACGGCGACATCGTGGCCGCGATGCTCGACGGCGAGGCCACGGTCAAGCGCTTCAAGCGCGAGGACGGCCACGTCTGGCTGCTCCCGCACAACGCCGCCTACCAGCCGATCCCCGGTGACGAGGCGACCATCCTCGGCAAGGTCGTCGCGGTGCTGCGCCGCGTCTGACTCCGCGCCCCTTCCTAGCCAGCCCCCGGGACCCACTGCGCCGGTCCCGGGGGCTGTTTTCGTTCTGTGCGGAGCTGCTCGTACGTTCTGTACGGGACCGCTCGGCCGAGCTACTTCCCGTCCGCCTGGGCGGCAGCGTCGATGGCGGCCAGCGAGCGGCGGACCTGGTTGCGGTCCGTGGTGTACCAGAAGTCCGGCAGCGTGGCCCGCAGGAAGCTCCCGTACCGGGCCGTGGCCAGCCGGGGGTCCAGGACCGCGACGACGCCCCGGTCACCGGAGGCCCGTACGAGCCGGCCGGCCCCCTGGGCCATCAGCAGCGCCGCGTGCGTGGCCGCGACGGCCATGAAGCCGTTGCCCCCGTGCTCCTCGACCGACTTCTGCCGGGCGCTCATCAGCGGATCGTCCGGGCGCGGGAACGGGATGCGGTCCATGATCACGAGCTGGCAGCTGGGACCGGGCACGTCCACGCCCTGCCAGAGCGACAGCGTCCCGAACAGGCAGGTCTTCGGGTCCGCCGCGAACGCCTTGATCAGCTCGCCCAGCGTCTCCTCGCCCTGGAGCAGGATCGGGTTGTCGAGCCGGCCGCGCAGCTCCTCGGCGGCGGCCTTCGCACCCCGCATGGAGGAGAACAGGCCGAGCGTGCGGCCGCCGGCCGCCTCGATCAGCTCTGCGAGCTCGTCCATCATGTCCCCGCGCGTGCCCTCCCGGCCGGGCGTGGCCAGGTGCTTCGCGACGTAGAGGATGCCCTGCTTCGGATAGTCGAACGGCGAGCCGACGTCCAGACCCTTCCAGGCCGGGGCGTCCTCCCCCTCGATCCCTTCCGGGGACAGGCCCAGCGAGGCCGCGACCCCGTTGAAGTCCCCGCCCAGCTTGAGGGTCGCCGAGGTCAGGACCACCGAGCGGTCCGCGAACAGCTTCTCGCGCAGGAGCCCCGACACCGACAGCGGGGCGACGCGCAGGGTGGCTCCGAAGCGGTCGTGCCGCTCGTACCAGAGCACGTCGTACTCGGAGCCCAGCAGGATCCGCTCGGCCACCGCGTGGACGCTCTCCACCGCGGCCAGGGCCTGCTTGCGGACGGCGTCCTCGTCGTGGACGGACTTGTCGCGGGTCGCGCCGATCGCCGAGATGACATTGCGCGCGGCGTCCCGCAGGGCGGCCAGCGCGTACCCGAGGTCCTCGGGGAGCTGCTCCAGCCGGCCCGGAAGGGCCAGCTCCATGACCCGCTCGAACGACTCGGACGCGGTCTGGAGCGAGTCCGCGGCCTTCTCGTCGACCAGCTTGGCCGCGCGCTTCACGGCGCGGTTGACCTGGCCGGGGGTGAGCTCGCCGGTGGCGACCCCGGTCACCCGGGAGACCAGCTCGTGCGCCTCGTCCACGATCAGCACCTCGTGCTGCGGCAGCACCGGGGCGCCCTCGATGGCGTCGATGGCGAGCAGCGCGTGGTTGGTGACGACCACGTCGGCCAGCTTGGCCCGCTCGCGGGCGGCCTCGGCGAAGCACTCGGCCCCGTACGCGCACTTCGTCGCGCCCAGGCACTCCCGGGAGGAGACGGAGATCTGCGCCCAGGCCTTGTCGGAGACGCCGGGGGTCAGGTCGTCCCGGTCGCCGGTCTCCGTCTCGTCGGCCCAGTCGCGCAGGCGCAGCAGGTCCTGGCCGAGCTTGCTGGTGGGGGCGGCCGCCTCGAACTGGTCGAAGAGGCCCTCCTCCTCGTCCTGCGGGGCACCCTCGTGCAACCGGTGCAGGCACAGGTAGTTGGACCGGCCCTTGAGCATGGCGAACTGCGGGCGGCGGCGCAGCTGCGGGTGCAGCGCGTCCACCGTCCGGGGCAGATCGCGCTCGACCAGCTGCCGCTGGAGGGCGAGGGTGGCGGTGGCCACGACCACGCGCTCGCCGTGCGCGAGGGCCGGCACCAGGTAGCCGAGCGACTTTCCGGTGCCGGTACCGGCCTGGATCAGCCGGTGCGTGCTGTCGTCGATCGCTTCGGCGACGGCTTCGGCCATGGCCACCTGGCCGGGCCGCTCCGTGCCGCCGACGGCGGAGACGGCGGCGTGCAGCAGGTCGGGGAGGGAGGGCTTCGTCATAGCGATGACAACCCTACGGGGCGCCACCGACAGTGACCGCCACGACCGGGGTTCATGGCCGGTACAAGGGGTTGGGCACGGTGCCGTACTCCACCGCCTGCGGGCGGTCGGGGCGGTCGCGGTAGCCGTCCTCGTACAGCCGGTTGCGGTTCAGGCAGAGCCGCCCGATGCGCTCGCCGAGCAGGTCGAAGAGCGCGTAGCGCTCCTTGAGCCCGGGGAAGCGGGCGTGGTGGCGCAGGATCTCCGCCCGTACGAGCGACCAGAACTCCTCCTCGGGGACGCCGAGGCCGTCCTCGCACAGGGCGGAGAGGTAGCGGAAGACCCCGACGAAGAGACCGGAGTGGATGTACTGGGGCAGGAAGGCCGCGGGTTTGTCGCGCAGCGCGGCGCGCACCTCTGCCGGCACGCCGGCGAGCTCGGGCAGCGGTTCGCGGCAGATGTTGACCTCGTCGACGAAGTCCTTGAGGGCGATCCGGACGGGGACCTCGTGCTCGTCGAAGATCACGGTGGCGTTCTCGCCGTGCGGGGAGAAGACGGTGCCGTAGCGGTAGAGGAAGTGGAGCAGCGGGGGCAGCAGGGCGGCGAAGAGCCGCCGCAGCCAGTGCGCCGGGGCCAGGCCGGACCGGGCGACGAGCTCGGCGGTGAAGGAGCGGCCGCGCGGGTCGACGTGGAGGAGGGAGGCGAGCGTACGGGCCCGCTCACCGGGGTCGAGCCGGCCGGTCAGGGGCTCGCGCCAGATCGCGCCGAGGAGCTCCTTGTACTGGTACGGGGCCTCGGGGAGCTCGTCGTAGACGGGGTGGCGGACGGTGACCGAGGCGACCTCGCCGAGGAGGACCACGCGGCATTCCTCGCGGAGGAAGGGGTCCGAGTCGTGGAGGCCCCGGATCCAGGCGGTGACGGCGGGTGCGGCGGCGCAGCGGTCGGAGGGCAGGCCGCGCCAGACGAGGGTGTTGAAGACGGAGAGCGGCAGTTTGACGCTGTGCCGGTCGGGGCGGGTGAGGTTGAGGAAGGTGCGGATGGACTGCTGCGGGACGCGTATGTCGGGGTCGGCGGGGAGCGGGACCAGGGCGCCCGAGGCCAGGGCCGGGCCGAAGAGGGGCAGCACGATCTCGTCCCACTGCCAGGGGTGGACCGGGAGGTAGAGGTAGCCGAGCGGGTCGAGGCCGCGGGCGCGCAGGGTCCGGTCGAAGCCGTCCCGGGTGACGGGGTCGAGTTCCTGGGCGTAGAGGCGGGCCGGGTCCTGCAGTCCGGCCGTGCCGCGGTAGGCGGCGAGGGAGGTGTGGGCGGCGAGCCAGGGCAGCCGCTGGCGGGTGCGGGACTCGGGGGCCCAGGCGGCGGTGTCGGCGGCGGAGAGTCCCATGCGGCCTTTGTTGAGGACGAGCCAGGGGTGTCCCGTTTGGTGGCCTTCCAGCTCCGCGTGGTCGAGATCGGCGAGGACGTCGGCGGTGAGCGCGGTGTGCTCGATGCGGGCGTCGGCGGCGAGGGTGGCGCTGAGCTCGCGCACGAGGTGGCCGAGGGTGGAGCCGTCGAGGCCGATGAGGCCGCGGGTGCGCACGAGGAAGGCGAACGGGTCGCCGAAGGAGGTCGGGGGCTCCGCGGACGGGGGCGGCGGGGTCAGCGTGATGGTGTCGGGGGCGACGTGCCAGCTGCCGTACACGCGACGGCGGGCGCGGAAGCCGAGGCTGCTGCCGTCGTCGAGGGTCAGCTGCCAGGCGTCTCCGGCGGCGGTGGCCGGAGCGGGAGTCCGCAGGGGGCTGACGATCTCCTCGTAGGCGAACTCGGCCAGCATCTTGGCGAGGAGCCGGCGGGCGGCGGACTCCCAGGTCTCGGTGGTGAGTTCGGGGGGCGTGCAGGGGTGTTGGGGAGACGGCGGAGCGACAGCTTCCGCGAAATGGCGGCCGGCGGAGTCTGAGGCGGCGGGGAAATTCGGCACGGGACTCCTCGGGGATCGGGAACTTTGCTGCGCGACGCAGAGTTTTCGAAGGGTGAGGCGTGAACGGGGAGGCTCGGATGGATCAGATGAGGTTGCGCAGGGCTCGCTCGCGGATCATCAGGGCCGCCCGCTTCCCGGGGAGGTCGATCTCCGCGGAGCAGCGGAATCCGGAGTTGAGGAAGGCTGATACGGAGGGGGTGTTGCGGATGTCCGGTTCGGCGATGACGCGGGTGCAGCGGGGGCGGTTGTCGAGCACGAGGTTGGCGACGGCCCGCAGCAGGGCGGTACCCAGACCGCGGCCGCGGTTCGTGCCGTCCCCGATGAGCAGGTGGATACCCGCGTCGTGGGGGCGCGCCGGGTAGTGGCGGGAGAGCGGGTCGAGGTCGGCCCGGTAGATCTCCCAGTAGCTCATCGGCTTGCCGTCGAGGACGCCGAGGCAGGGGATGCTGTGGCCGTTCCCGTCGAGCTGGGAGCGCACGTGGGTGGCGGTGACGGCGGCGGGGCCGGCGAGCTCCCAGTACGCGGCCACCTCGGGGTCGTTCATCCAGCCGGTCAGCAGCTCCAGGTCGCGGCCGAGGCGTACGGGTTCGAGGCGGAAGGGACCGGCGGGGGTGACGGCGGTACCCCAGCCGGCCGGGGAGTCGAGCAGTTCGGCCTCGGCGAGCAGGGGCAGCAGCCGGGCGGTGAGCCGGCGTCCGGGGATCCGGATGCCCGCGGTGGCGGGATCGACGGCAGCGGCAGCGGTGGCGGTGGGCGCGTAAGGGGAGGCGTCGGTGGAGGGCATCGGCACTCAATCGTGAAGGGGGTTGGCGATGGTGACGTAGACGGACTGGGAGTCCACGGGGCCGACGAGCTCGTCGAGGCCGCCCAGCCGGGTGAGCAGGTTCGCCTTGCAACGCAGGGTGGGTGAGTCGAGCAGCCGGGTGGGGAGCGGTCCGAGTCCGGAGGCCTTGCCGAGGAACCGGCGGAAGGCGGCGAGCAGGACCCGTTCGTCGGCGAGTTGCTGGGATCCGAAGGCGCCGATGAGGCCCAGGACGTTGTTGATGCCGAGGTAGTAGGCGAAGCGTTCGTCGGTGACGGCGTCGGAGACGAAGGTGTCGCTGGCGCTGCCGATACCGGGAAGCCGGCGCTCCAGTTCCGCGCGGCGGGAGGCGCGGAAGTAGTAGCCCTGGTTGTCGCGGTAGCGGCCGCCGACCGGCCAGCCGGCCGGGTCGAGGAGGACCAGCGTGTTCTGCTGGTGCGCTTCGAGGGCGACGCCGGCGAGCGCGTCGAAGGCCAGGACCGGCAGCACGACGTGGTCGAGGTAACGCAGGAACCACTCGGCGGCGACGGCGGCGGTCGGGCGCCCGGTGGCGGAGGCCAGCCGGGAGATGGTCTCGGCGAGCCGGGAGCGCATGGTGGCCCGGCCCGGCCATGGGCGGGGCGAGGTGAGTGCGGCGATGCAGACGGCGTCGTCGTGGGAGCGGAAGGGGTTGTGTCGCAGGACGGCATCGAGCCCGGGGACGGGAGTGCCGTCCGGGGCGTCGACGGCGATCCAGGCGGGGTCGCGCACGATGTCGAAGCCGGGGTGGGCCGCCTGCCACTGTTCCGCGAGGCCGGTGCGGAGCAGCCGGTGCACCTCGACGCCGCGGTGGAGTTCCTTGCGGAGGTTCTCACGGCGGGAGTTGGTGATGCGCAGGCCCAGGGAGAGCTTGAGCATCGCGGGGGCGCCGGGGCGGTGGACGGTGCGGACGGAGGAGGTCGGATGCCAGGGTTCGCCGAACGGGCCCAGGTCGTACAGGAGTCCCGCGTCGCGGAGGGCGGTGACGGCGGGGCGCTGGAGCAGGTCGCGGGCCTGCCAGGGGTGCAGGGGAAGGGGGGTCGTGCCCTCGGGCAGGGGGAGTCCGGGGGTGAGCCGGCCGAGGAGCCGGGCGGCGGCGACGGGGCGGCCGCGTTCGGTCCAGGCGGAGTCGGTGGCGAGGGCGGAGGGGGCGACGGCGAGCCAGTGCAGGGGGAAGGAGCCGTGGAGTTCGGGTGAGTAGCGGCGGATCTCGGCCTCGGAGAGTCCTTCTCGGCTCTTCGGGTCCGGCTGGAGGGGGTGGCCGAGGAGGAGGGACTGTTCGGCGGTGAGGAAGAGGTCACCGGCGACGGGCTCGGGCGGGGTGGGCCGTTCGCGCCGGTCGGCGATGAACTCGGCCGTGCGGCGGACCGAGTCGCAGACCCGGCCGACGAGGTCGGCGCCGCCGCGCCCTTCGGAGCCGCCCTCGCGGGCGAGCAGCGAGGCGACGGTGGCGGCGTCCACGGCGGGGGCGTGGGCGGGCGTGCCTTCGAGCCGGGCGGGGCCGAAGCGGTGCCAGCCGGTGGCGGACCAGTGGCGGACGGCGGCGAGCAGGGCGGTGCCGGAGGCGGGGAGGGGAATGCGCAGCACGCCGACGCCCGGGCGCCGGATCCCGTTCTCCCGGACCCAGCACCGCAGCAGGTTCTCCACGGAGGCGGCCTCGGCGGCGAGGCCCGGATCGGGATGGTCCAGCGGGTCGGCCGTCCCGGCCGAAGCGCCGGTGCCGATCCGGTGCCACAGCATGCCGTTCTCCTGGCGCGGCACACTGCCCGCGCGGCCCGCGCCGCCGACCCCGGTCGTGGGCACGGCCCCGGTCACCGTTGCGGGCACGGGCTCTGCCGTCTGCGTCGGCGCGGCACCGGGCGCGGGGGCGGCGAGCCGGTCGGTCGCCTCGGGTCTGGCGGTCCCGGCGCTCCCGCCCGGTCCGGCGGGGGCGCCGGGCGGCGCGGAGAGGGGGGCTTCGGGCATGGCAGGGGTCCTCGCGGTCAGTGGAGTTGTCGGGAGGCGGCCGCCGGGATGGCGTCCGACAGGCGGTCCAGGACCGCCGCGGCCTGGTCGTCGGTCAGGGTCAGCGGGGGCAGCAGGCGGACCACGCCGGCGTTGCGGCCACCGAGCTCGACGATCAGGCCGCGGTCCAGGCACTCCTGGCGCACCGCCGCGGCGAGGACCGGCGCCGTGGCCCCGGTCTCCGGGTCGACCAGTTCCAGGCCGATCATCAGGCCGCGGCCCCGGACGTCCCCGATGCAGGGGTGTTCGCAGGCCAGGCCGCGCAGGGCGGTCAGCATCCGCTCGCCCAAGACCCCTGCGCGCTCGGCGAGACGGTTCTTCCGTACGTACGCCAGGGTGGCCGTCCCGGCCGCCATGGCCAGCTGGTTGCCACGGAACGTGCCGGCATGGGCCCCCGGGGCCCAGACGTCCAGACCCGACCGGTACACGATCACCGCCAGCGGGAGGCTGCCGCCGATCGCCTTGGACAGGACCATCACGTCCGGCACCACCCCGGCGTGGTCGACGCCCCAGAAGGCGCCGGTGCGGCCCACCCCCGTCTGCACCTCGTCGGCGATCAGCGGGATCCCCCGGGCCTCGGTGATCTCGCGCATCCGGCGCAGCCACGCGTCCGGGGCCGGGAACACCCCGCCCTCGCCCTGCACCGGCTCGACGATCATCGCCGCGGGCGTCGCCACCCCGCCCTTGGGGTCGTCGAGCAGGCTCTCGGTCCAACGGGCCCCGAGCCGCGCCCCCTCGGGACCGCCGATCCCGAACGGACAGCGGAGGTCCTGCGGGAACGGCAGCCGGGTCACCCGTACGTCCGGCGCTCCGCCCGAGGCGCCCAGCGCCCCGGCGGTCATCCCGTGGTACGCCCCCGTGAAGGCCAGCAGCCCCGAGCGCCCGGTGGCCGTGCGGACCAGCTTGAGCGCGGCCTCCACCGCGTCCGTCCCGGCGGGCCCGCAGAACTGGATGCGGGCGTCGGCGGCCAGCTCCGGCGGGAGGCAGGCGAACAGCTCCGTGGTGAAGGCGTCCTTGACCGGGGTGGCCAGGTCCAGGACGTGCAGCGGGGCTCCGGAGTCGAGGACGCCCCGTACGGCTTCGAGCACCACGGGATGGTTGTGCCCGAGGGCGAGGGTGCCGGCCCCGGAGAGGCAGTCCAGGTAGCGCCGCCCGTCCGCGCCCTCGATGGTCAGCCCGCGGGCGCGCACCGGAACGATGGGCAGCGAGCGCGCGTACGTCCGGGCTGCGGACTCCCGCATCGCCTGCCGCCGCAGGATGCCCTCCACCGCGCCGGGTCCCACGGCCCGGGTTCCCTGTGACGGCACCTGCGCGGCAGCCGCGCCCTGCTCGGTCAAAGCCACGACTGTCGGACCTCCCGCACGGACTGCTCCATCGGACTGCGCTTCGAACATGAACGCCGCCCCCCATCCCCCGTACGTACCAACGACGGTGACGGCGGCGGATCACGGGTGGCGCCAAGATCCTTGTTCCTCCGGGACCCTCCGGGACCCTCCGGGACTTCGCCCCGATTCGCCCGGACTGCGCGGCGTCCTTGCGCAGCGTCCCGCGGTTCCGGAACCGCGGCCCCGGGCTGTGCCGTCCCCAACGGCAGCGGCATAGTGGGGTGCTGCACCCTGCGGCACGCACCTCGCGTGTCCCACGCACCTCAACTGCACCGCGTCTGACACCCAGAATCACCAGGGGGATTCACGACATGCGACCGAACCGACCGGTCACCGCGATCCTGTGCGCGGCGGCACTCGCCATGACCGCCGCGGCCTGCGGACCCGGCGACGGGGAGGCCGGCGGCGACGCCAAGCCGACCGTGGCGGCGAGCCTCCCGTCCGGAGCCGACGGGATCAAGATCCCGGACCAGCTCAAGGAGAGGCTCAAGCAGCACGGCATCGACCTGGAGAAGTGGAAGGGGGGTGCGTGGAAGAACTGGAACCAGGAGGACTGGCTCCGCGAGGCGGGCGACTACATCAACCCGATCATCGAGGACCTCTGGGACCCGGACCGGATGCGTGAGGCCGACAAGACCCCGCAGCCCCCGGCCGTCGACCCCGACGCCGGCAAGGACCAGGGCGTCACCGACCCGACCCCCGTGCCGGTACAGGCCAAGGCCGCCGGCGCGCCGTACCACAGCAGCGTTCCCGTGTCCGGCAAGGTGTTCTTCGACGGCCCCGAGGGCTCCATGGTCTGCTCGGCGACCGTGGTGAAGGACCCCGCCCACCCGGGCAAGTCCAACATGGTCTGGACGGCCGGCCACTGCGTGCACGCGGGCAAGTCCGGCGGCTGGTACCGCAACATCGCCTTCGTCCCCTCGTACAACAACGCGGGCAAGCCGGCCGCGCAGCTCAAGGGCGCCCCGCGCGAGCAGGTGGCCCCCTACGGCGTGTGGTGGAGCGACTGGGCGCAGACCTCGGACCAGTGGATCGCCAACGGCGGTCCGACCGGTGGCGCGGGCGCCCCGTACGACTTCGCGGTGCTGCACGTGACCCCGGAGAAGAGCAGCGGCAAGTCCCTGGAGGAGACGGTCGGCGCGGCGCTCCCGGTGGAGTTCAACGCCCCGGCGGTGCCGAAGGTCGCGAGCATCACGGCGACGGGCTACCCGGCGGCGGCCCCGTTCGACGGCCAGAAGGCCTTCCAGTGCGCCGACAAGCCGGGCCGGCTGTCGCTGGCCGCGAACACCCCGGTGATGTACCGCATCGGCTGCACGATGACCGGCGGCTCCTCCGGCGGCGGCTGGGTGGCCACGGGCAGTGACGGCAAGCCGGCGCTGGTGTCGAACACCTCGATCGGCCCCGCCAAGGCGGGCTGGCTGGCCGGACCCCGGCTCGGCCCCGAAGCCAAGGGGATCTTCGACGCGGTGAGCGCCAAGTTCAAGTAGTCCCGCCCGAGTACACGGAACGGACGGAGGGCCCCCTGCACCGCAGGGGGCCCTCCGTCGTGCGTCCGCTCGTCCGTCGGCGCCGGCGCTAGCGCTTGGCCGGCACGTACGGCGCCAGGTCCGCGGCGAGTTCCTGGTGGACCCGCGCCTTCAGCAGGGTGCCCTCCGGGGTGTGCTCCTCGGAGATCACCTCGCCCTCGGCGTGTGCCCGGGCGACCAGCGAGCCGCGCGTGTACGGCACGAGCGCCTCGACCTCGACCTCGGGCCGCGGCAGCTCGGAGTCGATGAGCGCGAGGAGCTCCTCGATGCCCTGCCCCGTGCGCGCCGAGACGGCGATGGAGTGGCGCTCGATGCGCAGCAGGCGCTGCAGTACGAGCGGGTCCGCGGCGTCGGCCTTGTTGATCACCACGATCTCGGGCACGTTGACCGCGCCGACCTCGCGGATGACCTCGCGCACCGCCGCCAGCTGCTCCTCCGGGGCCGGGTGCGAGCCGTCCACGATGTGCAGGATGAGGTCGGAGTCGCCGACCTCCTCCATCGTGGAGCGGAAGGCCTCGACCAGGTGGTGGGGCAGGTGCCGGACGAAGCCGACCGTGTCGGCCAGGGTGTAGATCCGGCCGGAGGGGGTCTCGGCCCGGCGCACGGTCGGGTCGAGGGTGGCGAACAGCGCGTTCTCCACCAGCACGCCCGCGCCCGTGAGGCGGTTGAGCAGCGAGGACTTGCCCGCGTTGGTGTAACCGGCGATGGCGACCGAGGGCACCTTGTTTCGGCGGCGTTCCTGCCGCTTGATGTCGCGGCCGGTCTTCATGTCCGCGATCTCCCGGCGCATCTTCGCCATCTTCTCGCGGATCCGGCGCCGGTCGGTCTCGATCTTGGTCTCACCGGGGCCTCGGGTGGCCATGCCGCCACCGCCGCCGCCACCCATCTGCCGGGACAGCGAGGCACCCCAGCCGCGCAGGCGCGGCAGCATGTACTGCATCTGCGCGAGGGCGACCTGTGCCTTGCCCTCTCGGGACTTGGCGTGCTGGGCGAAGATGTCGAGGATCAGGGCGGTCCGGTCGACCACCTTGACCTTGACGACGTCTTCGAGGGCGATGAGCTGGCCGGGGCTGAGCTCGCCGTCGCAGACGACGGTGTCGGCCCCGCTCTCCAGCACGATGTCGCGCAGTTCGCGGGCCTTGCCCGAGCCGATGAAGGTGGCCGGGTCCGGCTTGTCGCGGCGCTGGATCACACCGTCGAGCACGAGGGCGCCGGCCGTCTCGGCGAGGGCCGCGAGCTCCGCGAGGGAGTTCTCGGCGTCCTGCACCGTTCCGGAGGTCCAGACGCCCACCAGCACGACGCGCTCCAGGCGCAGCTGGCGGTACTCGACCTCGGTGACGTCTTCGAGCTCGGTGGAGAGGCCGGCCACTCGGCGCAGCGCCGCGCGCTCGGAGCGCTCGAACTGCTCGCCGTCCCGGTCTCCGTCGACCTCGTGGCTCCAGGCGACGTCCTCTTCCATCAGGGCGTCGGCCCGAAGGCTCTCGGTGAAGCTCTGCGGGTCCGGCACGTCCTGTGCGTCCCGCGCGTCCTGGGAAGGGGAAGAAGAGGAGGTCATTGGATCCTTACGTCGATGTCGAATGCGGCCGTGTCACGCATGGTCGCGGCCGGGTGTGAGCGTGACTCTCACTCTGTCACGTCCAACGTGTCGCATCGCCGGGAGATTCCCCCGGCGTGCGGCCGCGTCGACCGGCCCTGTCGATGGTGACATGCCCGCTCCCCGCGGGTCACACGCTTTTCGGGCCGCCCCACTCCGGGTGCCCGGGCATCGCCGGGGTGGTCGTCCCGTACAGCCACGGCTTCAGGAAGGCCGTCAGGTCCCGTCCGGCCACCTCCGAGGCCAGGCGCACGAAGTCCTCCGTGCCGGCCGTTCCGTCCTTGTTCTCGGCCACCCAGCGCCGCTCGACCCGGTCGAAGGCCTTCTCGCCGATCTCCTGCCGCAGCGCGTACAGGATCAGCGCGGCGCCGTCGTAGACCGCAGGCCGGAAGAGCCCGACCTTCTCCCCGGGAGCGGGGGCCTTCGGCGCGGCCGGGGGCCCGCCGGCCGCCCGCCACTGGTCGGAGCGCTGGTACGCCTCGCGCATGCGCCGCTCCATGGAGTACTTGCCGAGGCCGTCCGCGTACAGGGCTTCGTACCAGGTGGCGTGTCCCTCGTTGAGCCACAGGTCGGACCAGGTGCGCGGGGTGACGCTGTCACCGAACCACTGGTGGGCGAGCTCGTGGACCATCACGGCCTCGACGTACCAGGCCGGGTAGCCCACCCCCGAGAAGAGGCCGTTCTCGAACAGCGAGAGGGTCTGCGTCTCCAGCTCGAAGCCGGTCTTGGCCTTCGCGATCAGCACCCCGTAGTTCTCGAAGGGGTAGGCGCCGACGCGCGCCTCCATCCACCGGACGTGCCCGGCGGTCTTCTTCAGCCAGGGGTCCAGCCGCCCCCGGTCGGCGGCCGGGACCACGCTGCGCAGCGGCAGCCCGTGCGGGCCGGTGGCCTCCACCACCGCCGATTCGCCGACGGAGACCTGGGCGAGCTCGGTGGCCATCGGGTGCAGGGTGCGGTACGTCCAGGTGGTCGCGCCCCCGGCCCGGGGGGCCGGGAGGGCACCCTGCACCCCGTTGGCGACGGCGGTCAGGCCGGCCGGGGCGGTGATCCGGAAGGTGAAGTAGGCCTTGTCGGCGGGGTGGTCGTTGCACGGGAAGACCCGGTGGGCGGCGTCGGCCTGGTTGGCCATGGCCAGGCCGTCGTCGGTGGGCACCCAGCCCCCGTCGGCGATGCCGCGCGGATCGCTGGTGTGCCGGATCTCGATGTGGAGCGGCACGTTCGCCGTGACCGGGCTCGCCGGGGTGAGTACGAGGTCCTCGCCGGCGCTCTCGAAGCGCGCCGGTTCGCCGTTGACCCGGGCGGAGGCCACCGTGCCGTGGGTGAAGTCGAGGTTGATCCGCTCCAGCGGCTCCAGCGCGCGGGCGTCGATGACGGTGATCGCGTCGAGCGGGCTCTTGTTGTCCTTGTACGTGAAGGACAGGTCGTACGAGAGGACGTCGTACCCGGGGTTCCCGAGCTGCGGGAACAGCGTGTCGCCGATGCCCAGCGGCTTCGGCGGGGGCAGCACGGCGGCGACGAGGGTGAGGGAGGCCGCGGCGAGCAGGGCGGCGCGCAGGCGCGGGGAGGAGAGCTGCATCCCCCACCGCTTACCAGCGCCCGCCGCGCGGCCGCGTACGGCGCGCGACGGTTCCACCCGAACGGGACCTTCCGGGGCCGTGCGCCCGGGCCTGGCGCCGCCCGGGCGGCCTACTAGGCCCGGCGCACGTCGTAGACCCCCGGCACGTCCCTCATCGCCCGCATCAAGGACGGCAGCCCGGTCGCGTCGGGCAGTTGCAGGGTGTACGTGTGGCGGACCCGCTGCTCGACGGGCGGTTCCACGGTCGCGGAGACCACCTCGACCCCTTCGCGGGCGATGGCCTCGGTCAGGTCGGCCAGCAGGTGCGGGCGGCCGAACGATTCGGCGAGCAGCGTGACCCGGCAGTCCGCCGTGGCCCGCCAGTGCACGGCGACGGAGGTCCGCCCCAGTGCGCGCATCTGGGCCACCGCCGCGCAGTGGATGCGGTGGACGGTGACGGCCCCGCCCCGTACGACGAACCCGGCGACGGCGTCCGGCGGAACCGGGGTGCAGCAGCCGGCCAGCCGTACGGTGGCGTCCGGGAGGTCGGCCACGGCGTTGCCGCCGCCGCCCCGGGCTCCCACCACGGACAGCGGCGCCCGGGCGGGGGTGGCGGCGGGCTTCGCGGTGTCGGGGTGCGCCTGGAGCCAGCTGCCGATGGCGATGCGGGCGGCCGAGGTCCTGGCGTGCTCCAGCCAGTCGGCGGCGGGCCCCGAGGAGGCGTCCTGGGCGAGCAGCAGCTGAACGGTGTCCCCGTCGGAGAGCCGGGAGGCCAGGGAGGTGAGGCGCCCGTTGACCCGGGCGCCGATACAGCCGTGCGCCGCCTCGCCGTGCTGCGCGTAGGCGGCGTCGATACAGCTGGCCCCGGCGGGCAGACCGAGCGTCCCCCCGTCGGCACGGAACACCGTGATCTCGCCGTCCTGCGCCAGCTCGGCGCGCAGCACGCTCCAGAAGGTGTCGGGGTCGGGCGCGGACTGCTGCCAGTCGAGGAGGCGCGAGAGCCAGCCGGGCCGGGTCGGGTCGACCCGCTCCTCGTCGCAGTCGGGGGAGGCCTCGGCGGCCGGGGCGGTGGCGTAGGGATTGCCGAGGGCGACGACGCCGGCCTCGGCGACCCGGTGCATCTGGCGGGTGCGGACGATGACTTCGGCCACGTACCCCTCGGGGGTGGCGACGGCGGTGTGCAGCGACTGGTAGAGGTTGAACTTCGGGGCGGCGATGAAGTCCTTGAACTCCGAGACGACCGGGGTGAAGCAGGTGTGCAGCTCGCCCAGTACGGCGTAGCAGTCGGCGTTCTCGCCGACGAGGACGAGGATGCGGCCGAAGTCGGAGCCGCGCAGTTCGCCGCGGCCCCGGGCGATGCGGTGGACGGAGACGAAGTGCCGGGGCCGTACGACCACCTCGGCGGCGATGCCGGCCTCCCGCAGAACGACGCGTACGGATTCGGCGATGGCGGGCAGCGGGTCGCGTTCCCCGGCGTGGGCCGCGATGAGCGCGCGGGTGTGCTCGTACTCCTCGGGGTGCAGGATCGCGAAGACGAGGTCTTCCAGCTCGGTCTTGAGGGCCTGTACGCCGAGCCGTTCGGCGAGCGGGATGAGGACGTCGCGGGTGACCTTGGCGATGCGCGCCTGTTTCTCGGGGCGCATCACGCCGAGGGTGCGCATGTTGTGCAGCCGGTCGGCGAGTTTGATGGACATGACGCGGACGTCGTTGCCGGTGGCGACGAGCATCTTGCGGAAGGTCTCGGGCTCGGCGGCGGCCCCGTAGTCGATCTTCTCTACCTTGGTGACGCCGTCGACGATGAAGCAGACCTCGTCGCCGAATTCGGCGCGGACCTGATCGAGGGTCACCTCGGTGTCCTCGACCGTGTCGTGGAGCAGAGAGGCCGTCAGGGTCGTTGTCTCGGCGCCGAGTTCGGCGAGGATCAGGGTGACGGCGAGCGGGTGTGTGATGTACGGCTCACCGCTTTTGCGCATCTGCCCGCGGTGCGAGGACTCCGCGAGCAGGTACGCGCGCCGCAGGAGGGACAGGTCCGCGTCCGGGTGGTGGGCGCGGTGCGCCTCGGCCACGTGGCCGATGGCGTCGGGGAGCCGGTCTCGGGACGTGGGTCCGAGAAGAGCAGCGCGCCCGAGTCGCCGCAGGTCAAGGCGGGTTCGACCCCGTCTGCGGAGTTCGGGGCGCGCTTCGGGACGTGCTTCGGGGTTCGTGGCCTCTGCACTCATGGGCACCTCCGGCGGCTTCGACCGGCGGTGGCGGGCATGGGGTGAGCCCTCAGGGCCGGTGCCTGATGCTACCGACCCCACCACGTGGCGCAGTCCGCCTCTCGCTCAGCGTGAAACGGATCACCCATTAGAGGGAAGACTCAGCCGAAAGCCGTTTCGGTGAGCCAGGCCGTGTCGAACTCGCCCGCGGCGACGATGACGGCCGGTCCCGTCATGTCGATCTGCCCGTCGGGGTGTTCGGTGATGACGAGCGTGCCGCCGGGGAGGTCGACGGTGTACGTGACGGGCCGACCGGTAACGGCGGGGTCGGCGCCGTCGCGGCGGATGGCGGCCACGGCGACGGCGCAGGCGCCGGTGCCGCAGGAGCGGGTCTCCCCGGAGCCGCGCTCGTGGACGCGCATGGCGACGTGCCGCGGGCCGCGGTCGACGACGAACTCCACGTTGACACCCGTCGGGTAGACCCCGGCCGGGCTGAACGGGGGCGGGTCGAGCAGCTTTCCGGCGTGGTCCAGGCTGTCGACGAACGCGACGGCGTGCGGGTTCCCCATGTTGACGTTGCGGGCGGGCCAGGCCCGTTCGCCGACGGTCACGGTGACCTGCTCCTCGGGGAGGACGGCGCGGCCCATGGAGACCGTCACGTCGCCGCTCTTGTCGAGGTGCACCCGCTTGACGCCGCCGCGGGTGGCGACGGCGAGGTCGCCGGGCTCGACGTGGCCGGCGTACTGGAGGTAGCGGGCGAAGACGCGGACGCCGTTGCCGCACATCTCGGCGATGGAGCCGTCGCTGTTGCGGTAGTCCATGAACCACTCGGCCTCGTCGGCCAGGTGCGCGGCCTCGGGGTGCGCGGCGGACCGGACGACGTGCAGCACCCCGTCCGCGCCGATGCCGGCGCGCCGGTCGCACAGCTTCGCGACGGCGGCCCGGGGCAGCTCGACGGCGTTGTCCGGGTCCGGGACGATCACGAAGTCGTTCTCGGTGCCGTGGCCCTTGAGGAAGGAGAGGCTCGTCTGCGTCACGCGCCCATGGTACCGAGCGGGGCGTTCGACCAGGTCGGCGGCACCTTCGGGAGCAGCGGCCCGCTTCTAGCGCAGCCGCGCGACCCGGTACACGGCCAGCGCCACGACGGCCAGCGCGATCAGGGCGTACAGCCCGGCCATCCGCCAGTCGGGGCGGCGGCCGCTGCCCCGGGCCGGCAGCCCGGGCCAGGTGTATCCGACGCGGCGGGCGGCCATCATGCCCCAGCCGCCGGCGCAGCAGCAGATGAGGAAGCCGAGCATGGCCACCACGGCTCCGCCGTCGCCGAACTCGAAGGCGAGCGGGAAGGCGAACATCAGGGAGCCGGCGGCGGCCAGCATCACGATCGGGGCGATCTGCCAGATGCGCAGCCGGCGCTGCGGGCGCAGCTCGACCTCGAACTCGGGACCGGCGGCGGCCTCCGCCTCCGCGGTGTCCGGCGCGTCCGGGCCGTCGGGGGTCAGCCGTGCGGGATCGGCGGGCAGGCCGAGGGCATCCGGCTCGGCGACCACGGGATCGCCGTCCCAGAGGTCGGCGTCCCGCCTCGTGCCGTCCTGCCCGGTGTCGCGAGGGCCGGCCTCCATCGCCACGCGCCCTCCCCACTCGGACTTCGTACGCCGCTGTTCACCGCCGGTGACCGCACCCGCGGAATTTGATGATGGCACGGCTCGGGGCCCCGAACGGGCGCGAGGGGCGTCCCGATGCCATCACGTGATCAGGCTGTGACCGCTCGTTCGACCAACGACTGCGCGAGTCCGACGAGTTCTCCCCGGTCGGCCACCGCACCGCTGAGCCAGTGCACGCGGGGGTCCCTGCGGAACCAGGAGTCCTGGCGGCGGGCGAAGCGCTTGGTGGCCCGTACGGTCTCGGCCCGGGCCTCGTCCTCGGTGCACTCGCCGGCCAGGGCGGACAGCACCTGCTGGTAGCCGAGCGCCCTGGAAGCGGTCACTCCGTCGCGCAGCCCCCGGGCCTCCAGGGCGCGGACCTCCTCGACCAGCCCGGCCTCCCACATCCGGTCCACGCGCAGCGCGATCCGCTCGTCCAGCTCCGGTCGGCCCACGTCCACGCCGATCTGCACGGTCTCGTAGACCGACTCGTGGCCGGGCAGGTTCGCCGTGAAGGGCTTCCCGGTGATCTCGATGACCTCCAGGGCGCGGACGATGCGGCGGCCGTTGCTGGGCAGGATCGCCTGGGCGGCGGCCGGGTCGGCGGCGGCCAGGCGGGCGTGCAGGGCGCCGGGGCCGCGCAGCGTGACCTCCGCTTCCAGCCGGGCCCGGACCTCGGGGTCGGTGCCGGGGAACTCCATGGCGTCGAGGGCGCCGCGCACGTACAGGCCCGATCCGCCGACGAGGACGGGCGTACGGCCCTGGGCGAGCAGCTTGTCGATCTCGGCGCGGGCGAGGCGCTGGTATTCGGCGACGCTCGCGGTCTCGGTCACGTCCCAGACGTCGAGGAGGTGGTGCGGGACCCCGCCGCGCTCCTCGGTCGTCAGCTTCGCGGTGCCGATGTCCATCCCCCGGTACAGCTGCATGGAGTCGGCGTTGACGACCTCCCCGTCGAAACGGCGGGCCAGGGCCACGCCCAGATCTGACTTTCCGGCCGCGGTGGGACCGACGACGGCGATGACCCGCGGAGCGGGGGCTGCGTTGCTCACCGCCCCAGTCTCGCAAACACCGCGGCATGTACCCGATCGAGTTACGTGACGGGGTGGTGGCGGGGTCGTTGCCCTGGCGAGGTTCCGCCGGGCGTACGCCCGGCGGAGGCCGGGCCGTACACGGCGGAACTTCACCCGCACGAGTAACGTTATGGGAGTAGACATGGGCGTTTTTAGTCGGTTTCGCCGCAAGGTCGCGGAAGCGAGCACGGAGGAAGCCGCGGCCGCGGCCCTGACGACGGAGTCCGAGGACGCGGCCGCCGACGGCAAGGCCGAGACCGGGGTCGAGACCGACGCCGAGGCCGCGCCGGCGGAGTCCGAGGGAGCCGCGCCGGAGGGCGTGGAGATCCCGAAGCAGCAGTCGGCGGAGAAGGCCGCGGACAGCGAGACCGGCGAAGGCGCCCGTACGTAGCTACCGCCACTGGAAGGTGACCCATGGGCCTGTTGGACACGCTGAAGGCCAAGCTCGCACCGGCGAAGGAGAAGGTCGGCGACCTCGCGCAGCAGCACGAGGGGAAGATCGGCCAGAACCTGGACAAGGTGGCCAAGGCCGTGGACTCCAAGACCAAGGGCAAGTACCACGGTCACATCGAGACCGGTACGAGCAAGGCGAAGGACGCCCTGGGCAAGATCGCGCACAAGGACGCCCCCGGCGGGCCGACTCCGCCGCCGGCGTCTTCCTGACGCGTACGGCGGAAGGGGCGCGGGTTCACCGGAACCCGCGCCCCTTCCCCGTTCCCGCCGCGCGGGTACCCGCCGGTCAGGACCAGGCGGCGACGAAGTAGCCGACCCCGTAAGGGGCGTCCTCGAACAGCAGCCGCCCGTCGAGCCCCGCGCCCTCGGCGGCCCCGGCCAGTACCTGCCAGGGCGCCCGGCCGGCGGCCCCCAGCTCGTGCGCGAGCTCGGTGTCGAGGGCGGCGAGCGCGGCCACGTCGGCGGCGCCCAGCGCGCGGCCCGCCGCGGCGTCGAAGGCGGCGGCGCGCTCGTCGAGGTAACCGGGTGCCTTCAGGGTGCGGCAGGCGCTGCCGTCACCCATGACGAGGAGCGCGACGCGCTCCTCGCGCGCGGCGAGCCCCCGGCCCGCCTCCAGGCACCGCGCGGCTTCGAGGGGCTCCCCTACGCCGAGGCCCTCGACCGGGGCGGCGCCCCAGCGGGCGTGGCGCAGCAGCCAGGCGCCGACGGCCAGGGACGGCGGCAGCAGGCGCGGCCCCTCCTCGCCGTCCCCGAGCTGTACGCCGGCCTCGACCCCGAAGCCGTGG
This sequence comes from Streptomyces sp. NPDC051582, assembly GCF_040681715.1. Lineage (NCBI taxonomy): Bacteria > Bacillati > Actinomycetota > Actinomycetes > Kitasatosporales > Streptomycetaceae > Streptomyces > Streptomyces sp. NPDC051582. Next base: position 52,905 of record NZ_JBFAZJ010000021.1, on the reverse strand, counting down.
AAGCTGCCGCGGGAGCCCTGGGGGTAGGTCCCGCGGTGGTCCTGGTCGGCGGCGCCGACGACGACGAGCAGGTCGGGGCGGGAGGCGGCGAGCACCGCGAGCGCGTCCGAGCAGGCGGTACGGGCGTCCGCGAGCTCGGGAGCGGCTCCGGCGGCGACGTCGGGCACGAGCAGGGGCGGGGCGGGACACACGGCGGCGGCTACAAGCATGATCCGACCCTAGCCCCCCGCGCCCCGGGCGCGGGGGCCCTGCCGGTCCGTCAGGAAGACGCCGGCAGCGCGCAGCCCGAAGCCGCCTCCGGGAGCGGGGCCGGGACCCCCAGGGTGGGGATGCCCAGCATGACGCCCTGCGGCTGGGCCGGGGCCGCGTTGCGCTTCTCCCAGGCGTCGCCCGCGCGGGTGCGGCGAACGGACGGGGTCGGGCCCTCGGCCAGGAGGTGGTGCGGGGCCGCGTACGTGATGTCCACGGTCACCACGTCACCGGGACGGACCTCGTCCGCCGGCTTCGTGAAGTGCACCAGGCGGTTGTCGGGCGCCCGCCCGGACAGCCGGTGCGTCGCGCCGTCCTTGCGGCCCTCGCCCTCGGCGACCATGACCTCCAGCGTCCGGCCGACCTGCTTCTTGTTCTCCTCCCAGGAGATCTCCTCCTGGAGGGCGACCAGGCGCATGTACCGCTCCTGGACGACCTCCTTCGGGATCTGCCCCTCCATGTCGGCCGCCGGCGTCCCGGGGCGCTTGGAGTACTGGAAGGTGAAGGCGTTGGCGAAACGGGCCTCGCGCACGGCGTGCATCGTCTGCTCGAAGTCCTCCTCCGTCTCACCGGGGAAGCCCACGATGATGTCGGTGGAGATCGCGGCGTGCGGAATCGCGGCGCGGACCTTCTCGATGATGCCGAGGAAGCGCTCCTGGCGGTACGAGCGGCGCATCGCGCGCAGGATGGTGTCCGAACCCGACTGCATCGGCATGTGCAGCTGGGGCATCACGTTCGGCGTCTCGGCCATCGCCGCGATCACGTCGTCCGTGAAGTCCCGCGGGTGCGGGGAGGTGAAGCGGACCCGCTCCAGCCCCTCGATCCCCCCGCAGGCGCGCAGCAGCTTGCTGAACGCCTCGCGGTCGCCCAGGTCCGATCCGTACGCGTTCACGTTCTGGCCGAGCAGGGTGATCTCGGACACGCCCTCGGCGACCAGCGCCTCCACCTCGGCGAGGATGTCGCCGGGCCGGCGGTCCTCCTCCTTGCCGCGCAGGGCCGGGACGATGCAGAAGGTGCAGGTGTTGTTGCAGCCGACGGAGATCGAGACCCACGCGGCGTAAGCGGACTCGCGCCGGGTCGGCAGCGTGGAGGGGAACGCCTCCAGCGACTCGGCGATCTCGACCTGCGCCTCTTCCTGGACGCGGGCGCGCTCCAGCAGGACCGGCAGCTTGCCGATGTTGTGCGTGCCGAAGACCACGTCGACCCAGGGGGCCCGCTTGACGATCGTGTCCCGGTCCTTCTGGGCGAGGCAGCCGCCGACGGCGATCTGCATGCCGGGGCGCTTCGTCTTCATCGGGGCGAGCCGGCCGAGGTTGCCGTACAGCTTGTTGTCGGCGTTCTCCCGCACGGCGCAGGTGTTGAACACCACGACGTCGGCGTCACCGTCGGACCCCTCGGGCGCCCGCGTGTAGCCCGCGCCCTCCAGCAGACCGGACAGCCGCTCGGAGTCGTGCACGTTCATCTGGCACCCGTAGGTGCGCACCTCGTATGTTCCCTTGACGTCCACTGCCGTGCTCCGGTCGCTGCTGCTGGTCATGGAACAAGGGTAGGCGGTGCCCGGAACCCCTCCGGCCCCCTCCACCGCGGGCGGGCCGTGACAGCGGCCGCGCCCGGTGGCAGGATCGCGGCATGGCTCACGTACCGCCCCGCATCCGCAGGCGCACCGCCCTGTGGGGGCTGGTGGCCGTACTGGCGGTGCTCGGGCTGCTCGCCTGGTGGCTCAGGCCCTTCGGGGAGCCGGAGCTCAAGGGCGAACTGACCTTCAGCACGGGGGTCCGCACCGGCGTCTACCACCGCTACGGCCAGCTGCTGGAGCAGGCCCTCGCCCAGGACATGCCCGGCGTGAAGGTGCAGCTGGAGCCCAGCGAGGGCTCTCAGGAGAACCTCCAGCGCGTGGCCACCGGGAAGGCCGACTTCACGATCGCCACCGCGGACGCCGTCTCGAAGTACCGGGCCGACGGGAAGCCGGGCGCGGAGCAGCTGCGCGGCGTGGCCCGCCTCTACGACGACTACGTACAGCTCGTCGTCCCGGCCGGGTCGAGCGTGCAGTCGGCGCGGGACCTGAAGGGCAAGCGGGTCGCGATCGGCCAGCCGGGATCCGGGGTGCGGCTGATCTCGGAGCGGCTGCTGAGGGCCGCCAAGCTGGACCCCGCGCGGGACATCACCCCGGTGTCGATAGGCATCGACACCATGCCGGCGGAGCTGGAGGCCGGCCGGATCGACGCGTTCTTCTGGTCCGGCGGACTGCCGACGCAGGCGGTGCGCGATCTGGCGGACCGGTACGAGATCCGGCTCGTGCAGCTCGGCGACCTGGTGCAGTCGCTCCAGGCGAGCGGGACCCCGGCGCGGTACTACCGGGCCGCGGTGATGCCGCAGGACGCGTACGCACGGGCCCGGAACACCTCGTCGGTGGCCACCCTGGCCGTGCCGAACCTGCTGGTCACCACCGAGGAGACGGACCCGGAGCTGACCGAGCGCTTCACGCGCACGGTGATCTTCAGCCGCGACGACATCGGGCACGAGGTGCACGCCGCGCAGCTGGTGGACCTGCGTACGGCGATCTACACGGACCCGCTGGACCTGCACGAGGGCGCCCAGCGGTACTACCGCTCGGTCAAGCCGTAGGGAACCGCCGGTCAGGTGCCCGGCAGCAGCATCACCGCGGCCGCGGCCGCCCCGATGAGCCCCGCGTGCGTCCCCAGGGCCGCCGGGACCACCCGCAGGCCGCGCACGAAGGACAGCGTGGCGTAGTCGGCCAGGTGCGCGCGGATCGGCGCGAACAGCGTGTCCCCCGACGTGGCGACGCCCCCGCCGATGACCGCGATGTCCGTTTCCACCAGCGTCGCGGTGGCCGCGATGGCCGCGGCCAGCGCCCGCCCCGCCCGGTCGAAGGCGGCCACGGCGACCGGGTCCCCGGCCTCGGCGGCCGCGGCCACGCCCGCCGCGGAGGCGTCCCCGTCCGGATCCGCCGGGGTCCAGCCCTGGTCCAGGGCCCACCGGGCGATGGCGGTCCCGGACGCGATGGACTCCACGCACCCGCGGCTGCCGCAGACGCACGGCTCACCGTCGAAGGCCACGCTGATGTGCCCGATGTGGCCCGCATTGCCCGTGGGGCCCGGGTGGAGCCGGTTGTTCAGGATCAGGCCGCCGCCCACCCCGGTGGAGACCACCATGCACAGGGCGTTCGCGTGCCCCCGGGCCGCGCCCAGCCAGTGCTCGGCGGCGGTCATCGCCACGCCGTCACCGGCGAGTACGGTCGGCAGGGCCGCTCCGTGCCGGGCCAGTTCGGCCTCGACCCGGGCCTGGACCGGGAACTCCCGCCACGCCCCGATGTTCACCGGGCTCACCGTGCCGCGCGAGGTGTCCACCGGGCCCGCGCTGCCGATGCCGCAGCGGACCGCCGCGGACCACAGCGGGGAGCCCGCGAGCTCGGCGACGACCTCGGCGACGGCGGCGAAGACCCCGTCGCCGTCCGCGCCGCGCGGGGTCGGGCGGCGGGTGGTGGCCGTCATCGTGCCGTCGGGGTGCACCAGCGCCCCGGCGATCTTCGTACCGCCGATGTCGATGGCCACGGTCGGGCCGGCCCCCGGATCGAGGGCGGCGGCATGCGGTGCGGGCAGGGCGGAGGTGGGACTCGTCACGGAAGCGGCTCCAGGAAGGGGTCGGAATCAGTATGCGGCCGCAGGCGGGGCCGTACTCTCTCGGGGCTCCAGCCGCGGCCGCTCGCTCTCCCGGGCCCTCGGCGGGCTCCCGGCGAGCACGGCGAGCAGCTCCTCGGCGGCGAGCCGTCCGAACCCCGCGGTGTCGCGCACGAAGGCGGTGAGCCGGGGGTGGGTGACCCGGCACAGCGCCGAGTCGTCCCAGGCGACCACGGAGATCCGGCCGGGGACCGCGATGCCCAGCTCGGCGGCGACGGCGACGCCGGCCACCGCCATCACGTCGTTGTCGTAGACGAGCGCGGTCGGCGGTTCGGGCTCGGCGAGGACCCTGCGGGTGGCGGCCGCCCCCTCGGTGTCGGAGTAGTCGGTGACCACCGAGCGCACGTGCTCCGGGTCGAGCCCGCGCGCCTTCGCCTCGGCGCGCAGCGAGGCGATGCGGCGGGCGGTGTGGGCGAGGCCGGGCAGCCCGGCGATGTGGGTGATCCGCCGGTGGCCGAGCCCGTGCAGGTGGTCCACGACCTGGGCCATGGCCCGGGCATCGTCGGCCCATACCGAGGACGACTCCGCGCCCGCGCCCGTGCCCGCCGCGCCGATCAGCACGGCCGGGAGGCCGAGCCGCGCGAGGAGCTCCGGCCGCGGGTCGTCCGTACGCGCGTCCACGACGAGGACCCCGTCCACCCGCCGCTCGGCCCACCAGCGGCGGTACACGGCGCATTCGGCGTCGATGCCGTCCACGACCTGGAAGAGCAGCGCGACCCGGTCCGCGGAGAGCACCTCCTGGATGCCGGAGACCAGTTGGAGGAAGAAGGACTCGACGCCGAGGGTCTGCGCGGGCCGGGCGAGAACGAGTCCGACCGCGCCGGAGCGCTCGCCGGACAGGGCCCGCGCGGCGCTGTTGGGCTGCCAGCCCACCTCCTCGGCGACGCGGCGGATCCGGGCTCGGGTGTCCTGGGAGACGCCGGGCCGGTCGTTGAGCGCGAAGGACACGGCGCTCTCCGACACCCCGGCCCGGCGGGCGATGTCCTTGATGGTGGGCCTGCGGGCCATGACGTGCACGCCTCTTCCCTCCGGAATTTTCCGTACGCATTCGGAAGCCGGAACTAAACCGCATTAGTTCGACCAGCTTGAGAGGACGAAACCCTTCTGTCAACGGTACTGAAGCGCTTAAGTGCAGCCGCCCGAGGCCCTGTTGACTTCACTCCCCGCACCCGGCAGGTTGTGCCTCACCCGGCGAATTCCCGAGAACTCCAGGACGCCTTATGCACGACGAAGCCGCCCCTCGTCCGCTCCGTTTCGGCGCCAACTACACCCCGTCCCGCGGCTGGTTCCACCACTGGCTCGACTTCGACCTCGACGAGGTCAGGGCCGACCTCGACTCGATCGCCGCGCTCGGACTGGACCACGTACGGGTCTTCCCGCTGTGGCCCGTGTTCCAGCCGAACCGGACGCTCATCCGGCCGCGCGCCGTCGAGCAGCTCGTCGCGCTCGCCGACACGGCCGCCGAGCGCGGGCTCGACGTCAACGTGGACGGTCTGCAGGGGCACTTGTCGAGCTTCGACTTCCTGCCCGCGTGGACCGGGACCTGGCACCGGCGGAACATCTTCACCGATCCGGACGTCGTCGCCGCTCAGGAGGAGTACCTGCGCACGCTGGCCGGCGCCCTCGCCGACCGGCCCAACTTCCTCGGCATGACGGTCGGCAACGAGGTCAACCAGTTCTCCGGCGGCCCGCATCCGGACCCCGACCGGATCACCGCGGAGCAGGCCGGCCAGTGGCTGGAGCGGATGCTCGCCGCGTGCGAGAAGGGCGCGCCGGGCCGGCTCCACGTGCACGCCGAGTACGACGCCGCCTGGTACCGGGACGGCCACCCCTTCACCCCGGCCCAGGCGGCCCGGCTGGGCGCGGCCACGGCCGTGCACTCCTGGGTGTTCAACGGCACCGCGCAGCGCCACGGCCGCACCGGGACGGCCACCGAGCACCACGCCGCGTACCTGGTCGAGCTGTCGAAGGCCTGGGCGCGCGATGCCCACCGCCCGGTGTGGCTCCAGGAGGTCGGGGCGCCCGCCCCGCTGATCCCGGGGGAGCACGCGGCCGCCTTCGCCGAGGCCACCGTGGCGAACGCGCTGGACTGCCCGGACCTGTGGGGCGTGACCTGGTGGTGCTCGCACGACGTGTCCCGGGAGCTCGCGGACTTCCCGGAGCTGGAGTACGGGCTCGGCCTGCTCACCAACGACCGCCGGGTCAAGCCCGCCGGCGCGGCCGTCGCCGGGATCGCCGCGCGGTGGCGGGGCCGGGAACACCGCCCGGCCGTCCGGTCCACCGCGCTGGCGGTGGACGTCGGCGGGGCGCGGGCCGCACCGGCGCGCTCGGTGTGCGCGCCGGGCGGCGCGTTCTTCGAGGCCTGGGCCGCGCTGACGGCCCAGGGGGTGCGCCCCGCGGTGGTCCTGGCGGAGCTGGCCGAGGACCCCGCCCATCTGTCGGCGCGCGGCATCACGCAGGTGCTGCGCGTACCCGAGGTCATCCGACCGCCCGCACGTTGACCGCTCGTCCCCGTCACCGAGGAGCCCCGCATGTCCGAGTCCGACAACGGCGCCGACCCTCGTACCGCCCGCCCGTCGCACCGGCCGCGCACGATCCCGCCGACCCGCCGCCACGTCCTGGCCGCCGGGGCCGGAGCGGGGGCCGCGGCGCTGCTCGGCGGCATCGGCGCCGCCACCGAGGCACAGGCCGCGCCGGTCCCGGCCGCGGCTGCGCCCGCCCCGCCGGCCGCCCCGCCGGCCGCCCCCGACCTGGCCCCGTACGCCTCGTACTGGTTCCCCGACTCCCTCCCCCAGGGCGCCCCGGGCCCCGGCATCACCTGGCGCTCCCTCAAGCAGTGGACCCCCGAGTCCGATCCGGACCTCGCGTACAACACCGCGACCGTGCCGCTCGCGCCCCGGTTCACGCCCGTTCCCCCGAACGCGGGTGCCCGGGCCGGCCAGGCCCGGATCTCCTCGCTGGTCTCCTTCGGGCCCACCGCCCGCAACCCCGCGCAGGGCTCCGCGACCGCCGACCACTACGCCCTCACGCACTGGGCGTACCTCGACGAACTGGTGTTCTGGGGCGGCTCCTCCGGCGAGGGCATCGTGCTGGCCCCGAACGCGCCCGTCGTCGACGCCGCCCACCGCCACGGCGTCCCGGTGCTCGGCAACATCTTCCTGCCGCCCGTCGTGTACGGCGGCGACCTCCAGTGGACCCGGGACATCGTCCAGCAGGACTCCCTCGGCCGGTTCCCGATCGCCGAGAAGCTGGTCCTGGTGGCGCGGACCCACGGGTTCGACGGCTGGTTCGTGAACGCCGAGACCGACGGCGGTGACAGCGCGCTCGCCACGCGGATGCGGGCCTTCCTGCGCGCCCTGCGGGCGGCCGGCGCCCCGTACGGGCTGCGGATCACCTGGTACGACGCCATGAACAGCACCGGCCGGGTCGGCTGGCAGGGCGCCCTCAACGCGCTCAACCAGGAGTTCTTCGAGGACCGGGCGGGCCGGGTCGCGGACACGATGTTCGTCGACTTCCGCTGGACCGCGCAGACCCTGGCCGCCTCCGGAGCGCTCGCCGACCGGCTGGGCCGCTCCCGCCACGAGCTGTGGGCGGCCCTCGACATGGAGTCCAACGGCTGGAACTCCGGCGTCAGCTGGGACGCGATCATCCCCCGCGACCGCGACCACGTCGTCGGCTTCGGTTTCTACCGGCCCGAGTGGACCCGAAACCACCTCACCGACCGCTCCCCCGGGGCCTTCCACCGCGCCGACGACCGGTTCTGGACGGGCGAGTCCCTCGACCCGGCCCACCCTGCCCCCGAGGGCACCTGGCGGGCTCCCGCCACGGCCGTCGCGGACCGGTCCACCGTCACCGCGCTGCCCTTCGCCTGTGCCTTCAACACCGGGCACGGGGAGCGCTGGTACGAGGACGGCAAGGTCACCTCCGACACCCCGTGGAACCACCTCGGGCTCCAGGACCGGCTCCCGGGCCGCCGCTGGGCCGTCGAGACGACCGGCGCGCGCCCCTGCGTCACCCTGGACTTCGCGAGGGCCTGGCGCGGCGGATCCAGTCTCCTCGTGTCCGGCTCGCTGACCGCCCCCGTCATCGTCGGGCTGCACTGCACGCGGCTGCCGCTGACCGCCTCCGCGGTGCTGGAGCTGGTGCACGCGACCGACTCGGGCACGGTCACCGTCGAGGTGGGCGTGGCCACGCGCGAGCCGGCCGCCCCGGGCGAGCCGGTCCCGTACACCTGGCTGAAGGCCCCGGTCCGGGGCTCCGCCGCGGGCGCCTGGCGCACGTCCCGGGTCGCTCTCGGGGCCCTGGGCGGCAGGACCGCGTACGGGATCGCCGTACGGATCACGGCCCGCGGGAACAGAGCCGTGTCCTGGCGGCTCGGCGCCCTGTCGGTACGCGAAGACACCGCGCGGCGGCGCCCGGCGGCTCCGGGTGCCCTGACCGTCGACGCCTCGGCCCAGCAGGACGGCAGGGCCGACGTACGGCTGTCCTGGAGCCGGGCGGCCGGGCCGGTCCGGCACTACGAGCTGTGCCGCCTGCTCCCGGACGGCACCCGCCGCTTCCTCGGCGGCACCTGCGGCACGGCCCTGTACCTCCCGGCCGTCACCCGGGCCGGACGCGAGCCCGCGGCCGGCTTCGAGGTCCGGGCCGTGGACGAGCTGTACGCGGCCTCCGCCCCGGCCGCCACCACGCTCCCCTGGACCTGACGCACCGGCGGACTGACGGGCTGCGGACCGCCTCGGGGGGCCCGGCCCTCAGGCCGAGTGCGGGTCGCTGCGCGGGACGGCCACCGTCACCCGCAGCCCGTGCGGCGGGTTCTTCTCGTAGGCGAGGGACCCGCCGCCCGCGGCGAGCAGCGCCCGGGAGATCGACAGGCCGAGCCCGGAGCCCTTGACGTTCTGGTGGCGGCCGCTGCGCCAGAACCGGTCGCCGACGCGGAGCAGCTCCTCGTCCGTCAGCCCGGGACCGCGGTCGGCGACGACGACGTGCACGAAGGGCCCGGCCGCGGCGACCGACACCTCGACCTCCTCACCCTCCGGGGTGAATTTGAGGGCGTTGTCGATCACCGCGTCCAGCGCACTGGAGAGCGCGATCGGATCGGCCCAGCCCGTGACGGCGGTCCGGCCCGTCTCGGTGAGCCGTACGCCCTTCTCCTCGGCGTACGAGCGCCAGGAGGCGACCCGCTCCGCGGTCAGCCCGCCGATGTCGGTGAGGCTGAGCTCGGCGGAGGTGTGCTCGGCCAGCGCCAGGTCCAGCAGGTCGTCCAGGACCTGGGTCAGGCGCTTGCCCTCGGTCCGCACGGAGGCGATCTCCTCGTTGCCCTCGGGCAGTTCGAGGGCGAGCAGCTCGATCCGCAGGAGCAGCGCCGCGAGCGGGTTGCGCAGCTGGTGGGAGGCGTCGGCGACGAACGCCCGCTGCTGCTCCAGGACCTCTTCCACGTTGTCGGCCATCTCGTTGAACGAATGCGCCAGGCGTTGGAGTTCCGGGGGCCCGCCGGCCGCCGCGACCCGGGAGTTCATCCGTCCGGTGGCGATGCCGTGGGCGGCCGCGTCGAGGGTCCACACCGGCTTGAGCACCCAGCGGGTGAGCACGAGGGCGGCGCCGAACGCCACGAGCATCGCCGCGGCGAGCCCGGCGATGATGATCAGCCAGCCGTCCAGGATGCGGGCCCGCATCTGGTCGGTGGGCGACTCGGTGACGACGACCGCGACCACGTCACCGTCGAGGACGACCGGGGAGGCGACGAGCAGCTTGCCGCGCGTCTGCCAGGGCCACACCTGGGCCGGGTCGTGGCTGCGGCGCCCGGCGAGGGCCTCCGAGAAGGCGCGGCGGCCCTCGCCCGTCGCCGGGAGCTCCCACCAGCCGGGCGCGCGGGCCATCGCGTTGTCGTCGCGCAGGAAGATGCCCACGCGGATGCCGTACAGCTGCTGGTAGCGGGCGAGTTCCAGCTGGAGCGTCTCCAGGCGCTCGGTGGCGCCGGTGGAGCCGGATCCCTCGGCGTCGATGACGAACTGGGCGAGGGCGGCGAAGCGTGCGCTGTCGTCGATCCGGTCGACCACCACCCGCTGCTGCTGCCCCGCGGCCAGGCTCACGGCGAGCGGGAAGCCGAGGGCGAGCAGCACGCCCGCCATCAGGACGACGAGCAGGGGGAGCAGACGGGCGCGCACGACGGACCTCCGCTAGGGCGCGGCCGGGGTGACGAGCCGGTAGCCCACCCCGCGGACGGTCTCGATGAGGGCGGGCATGCGCAGCTTGGAGCGGAGCGAGGCGACGTGGACCTCCAGGGTCCGCCCGGTCCCCTCCCAGCTGGTGCGCCACACCTCACTGATGATCTGCTCGCGCCGGAAGACGACCCCGGGGCGCTGGGCCAGCAGCGCGAGCAGGTCGAACTCCTTGCGGGTGAGCGGCACGTCGGCGCCGTCCACGCTGACCCGGCGGGTGGGCAGTTCGATGCGGACCGGGCCGATCCGGACCACGTCGGGGGCGCCCGTACCGGTGGCGGCGGCCTCCTCGGAAGCGCCGGTGCGCCGGGCGACGGCGTGGATGCGTGCGAGGAGTTCACCCGTGTCGTACGGCTTGACGACGTAGTCGTCCGCGCCCATGTTGAGGCCGTGGATGCGGGAGCGTACGTCGCCGCGCGCCGTCACCATGATCACGGGCGTGGAGGTGCGCTTTCGGATCTTGCCGCACACCTCGTACCCGTCCTGGTCGGGCAGGCCGAGGTCCAGGAGGACGACGCCGAAGGGGGGAGCTCCGGCCGGCAGCAGGGCCTGCAGGGCCTCCTCGCCGCTTCGGGCGTGGGTCACCTGGAAGCCGTGCCGGGCGAGGATCGCGGACAGGGCGGCGGCGACGTGGTCGTCGTCCTCGACGAGCAGCAGTCTCATGGCGTCCCCCTTTCCTGTTTCCTGTTTTCCTGATCAGGGCCCGCGGTCAGGGCCACCCTGCATCCACGCCGATGAAGAGGCCCACGTCAAGGGGGTTCCGCTCCGGCGCGTCTTCCGTTATGTACCCGGTACGGGCGATCCGCCCCCGGCAGCCGGGTGCGCACGGAGCGTATCGGAGCGAGGCCGTTTCGTTATGCTCAATTCTCCCTCAGATGTAATGACGGTGTGCGCATGACGTCACTACTGTCCTCCCAACCGAGGAGGACGGAGCAAGAAGCCGATGAGCGGAGTATCAGTGACCAAGGACGCGCAGGATGCGGCCCCGGCCGCGGACGACCTGGTCGTACTGAGCAACGTCAACAAGCACTTCGGCGCGCTGCACGTGCTTCAGGACATCGATCTGAGCATTGCCCGCGGTGAGGTCGTGGTCGTGATCGGTCCCTCGGGATCGGGCAAGTCCACGCTGTGCCGGACCATCAACCGCCTGGAGACGATCGACTCGGGCACCATCACGGTCGACGGCAAGGAACTGCCGTCGGAGGGGCGGGAACTGGCCCGGCTGCGCGCCGATGTGGGCATGGTCTTCCAGTCCTTCAACCTGTTCGCGCACAAGACGGTGCTGCAGAACGTGATGCTCGGTCAGCTCAAGGTCCGCAAGACGGACTCTGCTGCCGCACTGGAGAAGGCCAAGTCCCTGCTGGACCGGGTGGGTGTCGGCTCGCAGGCCGACAAGTACCCGGCGCAGCTGTCCGGCGGCCAGCAGCAGCGCGTGGCGATCGCCCGCGCGCTGGCGATGGACCCGAAGGTGATGCTGTTCGACGAGCCGACCTCGGCGCTCGACCCGGAGATGATCAACGAGGTGCTGGAGGTCATGCAGCAGCTCGCCCGGGAGGGCATGACGATGGTGGTCGTCACGCACGAGATGGGCTTCGCCCGGTCCGCGGCCAACCGCGTCGTCTTCATGGCAGACGGAAAGATCGTCGAAGAGGCCGCACCCGAGCAGTTCTTCAGCAACCCGCGCAGTGACCGCGCGAAGGACTTCCTTTCGAAGATCCTGCACCACTGACGGTCCTGCTCTGGTAGTGATCCCGTGGCAGCGCGACCGACCTGTCGCCGCTCGTCGCCCAACAACGTCTCATCCGAGGGAAGTTCATCATGAAGGTTTTCAAGGCCGGTGCGGCCGCAGCCGTCGCCGCAGTACTCGCCCTGACGGCGACCGCCTGCGGTGGCGGCAGCGACAAGGCGAGCGGTGACGGCGGCGCGTCCGGTGGCGCCAAGGACAAGATCGTCATCGGCATCAAGTTCGACCAGCCGGGTCTCGGCCTCAAGACCCCGGACGGCAAGTACACGGGCTTCGACGTGGACGTGGCGACCTACGTCGCCAAGGAGCTCGGCTACCAGCCCGACCAGATCGAGTTCAAGCAGGCCGTCAGCGCCGAGCGCGAGAACCTGATCGCCAACGGTGACGTCAAGCTGGTCGTCGCGACCTACACGATCAACGACAAGCGCAAGGCGAAGGTCGACTTCGCCGGCCCGTACTTCCTGGCCCACCAGGACCTGCTGGTCCGCGCCGACGACACCTCGATCACCAAGGCCGAGGACCTCAACAAGAAGAAGCTCTGCTCCGTCACCGGCTCCACCTCGGCGCAGAACGTCAAGACCAAGCTGGCCCCCGAGGCCGACCTGCAGGAGAACCCGGGCTACTCCGAGTGCCTGACGGGCCTGGAGAACAAGGCCGTCGACGCGCTCACCACGGACAACTCGATCCTCGCCGGCTACGCCGCGCAGGAGAAGAACAAGGGCAAGTTCAAGCTGGTCGGTCTGAACCTCAGCAACGAGCCGTACGGCATCGGTCTGAAGAAGGGCGACACGGACCTGCAGACCAAGGTCAACGCCGCGCTGAAGAAGATGGTCTCGGACGGTTCCTGGCAGAAGGCCGTGGACTCGAACCTCGGCCCCGCCGGCTACAAGGCCGAGCCGGCCCCGCAGATCACCGAAGGCAGCTGATTTCCCGGTGAGGCGCGTCGCCGCCCGCCTGTCACAGGCGGCGGCGCGGCTCACCGGCCATCCTGGGGAGAGCGCAGGGCAACGTGTTCGACTTTCTTGAATCCGGGCAATACGACGTGCTCGGAGCCTTCTGGGTGACGGTTCAGCTCACCCTCTATTCAGCCGTCGGTTCCCTGATATGGGGCACGATGCTGGCCGGGATGCGGGTCAGCCCGGTCCCGCTGATGCGGGCCTTCGGCACTGCGTACGTCAACACCGTGCGCAACACACCGTTGACCCTGCTGATCATCGGCTGCTCACTGGGCCTCAGCCAGACGCTGGGCATCTCGCTCGGTGGCGAGACCTTCAAGGAGACCGGGTTCCGCCTCGCGGTCCTGGGCCTGATCGCCTACACCGGCACCTTCGTCTGTGAAGCGATCCGCTCGGGCATCAACACCGTTCCCGTGGGGCAGGCCGAGGCCGCCCGCGCGCTCGGCCTGAGCTTCTTCCAGGTACTCACCCTGATCGTTCTCCCACAGGCGTTTCGTGCGGTCGTCGGGCCTCTGACGAACGTACTGATCGCCCTCACCAAGAACACCACGGTGGCGGCGACGATCGGTGTGGCCGAGGCGGCCCTCCTGATGAAGGAAATGCTGGAGAACGAGTCAGACGCGATCTTCGCCGTCTTCGCGGTCTTCGCTCTCGGATTCGTCGTACTGACCCTGCCCACCGGCCTGCTGCTGGGCTGGGTGGCCAAGCGAGTGGCGGTGAAGCGATGAGCTCCGTTCTGTACGACACCCCCGGCCCCAAGGCCAGGTCCCGCAACTGGGTCTACACCGGCATCTTCCTCGTGGTTTTCGCTCTGGTCCTGTGGTGGGCGCTGTCCCTCATGGCCGAGAAGAACCAGCTCGACGCCGACAAGTGGTCCCCGTTCGTCACCGACAGCCAGGTCTGGACGACGTACCTGCTTCCCGGTCTCGGCGAGACCCTCAAGGCCGGCCTGATCGCCATGGTGATCGCACTGCCCCTCGGCGCACTCCTCGGCATCGCGCGCCTCTCGGACCACGCGTGGATCCGCGTCCCGGTCGGCACGGTCGTGGAGTTCTTCCGCGCGATCCCGGTCCTGATGCTGATGTTCTTCAGCTCCGCTCTGTACGTGATGCTCGGCACCGTCAGCTCCGATCTGCGCCCCCTGTACGCGGTCGTCACCGGCCTGGTCCTGTACAACGCCTCGGTTATCGCCGAGATCGTCCGAGCCGGCATCCTGACGCTGCCCCGCGGCCAGACCGACGCGGCCAAGGCGATCGGAATGCGCAAGGGCCAGATCATGACGCACGTCCTGGTCCCCCAGGCCGTGACGGCCATGCTGCCGGCGCTGGTCAGCCAGCTCGTGGTGATCCTCAAGGACACGGCACTCGGAGGCGCGGCCTTGGGCTTCGCCGACCTGATGTCGATGAACCGGCAGATCTCCGCCAACTACAGCAACACCATCGCGACGATGGTCGTGATCGCCCTGATCTACATCGCCGTGAACTTCGCCCTCACCACCTTCGCCTCCTGGATCGAAGGCCGGCTGCGGAAGTCGAAGAAGGGCACCGGCGCGGTCGTCGCCGGGGACGTGGCCGAGGTCGACGCGGGCGGCGCCGCCGGCGTGGGCGAGGCTCCCTGACGGCTCTCCCCGGTGCGGGCGGCTGACGCCCGGTCAGTACACTTGTGTGACACCTGTGGTGCGGCGGAACTCATCCGCCGCACCACACGGCGTTGGCGGGGCCGGGTGTCACTTGACGCAGGCACCTCCAGTGGGTTGCATACGTTCTGTGATCACATACCGGACATCGGGAGCCGCATCATGGACCCGGTGATCGTCGTCGGCGCGGGGCCCGTCGGACTGTCGCTGGCCCTGGCCCTGGCCGGCTCGGGCGTGCCCAGCGTCGTGCTCGACGAGGGACCGGGCAAGGACCTGCCCCGACCTGCCCGTACGGTCGTCCTGCACGAGGACACCTCGGCCATGGTCCACCGGCTCGGCTGTACGACGCTGCGCGACGAGGGGGCGCTGTTCGCCGCCTGGCGCACCATGCGGCGGCGCAGCCGGGCCGACGATCGGCGCATCACCTTCGAGGACCGCCAGGCTCCTCTGCACCTGCCGCAGCACGCCCTCGCGCGCGGGCTGCGCGACGCCGCGGGCACGCATCCGCTGATCCAGCTGGTCACCGACAGCAAACTGGACTCCCTCGAACAGGACGACCGCGGGATCACCGCGCACACCCGGGGCGCCGAGACCACGTGGTGGCGCGGGAGTTACCTGGTCGGCTGCGACGGGGCCCGCTCCACCGTGCGCAAGCTGCTCGGCATCCGCTTCCCGGGCCGCACCGCCGTCGAGCGGCACGCCGTGGCCGCCCTGCGCACCGAACTCCCCTGGCCCGGCGAGGCCCTGCTGCACCGCGACCCGCCGCGGGAGACCACCGCCCGGCCGCTGCCCGACGGGGTGTGGCGGCTGGACTGGCTGCTCCCGGCCCGCGGGGAGCTGGTCACGCCCGACGCGCTCGTCATCCTGATCCGGGACACCCTGGCGGCGTGGTGCGGGGGCGCGACCCCGCCGTACGAGCTCCTCGACACCGGGGTCCACACCCTGCACCACCGGCTGGCCAGGCGCTGGCGCGACCGGCGCGCCTTCCTCGCCGGGGACGCCGCCCACCTGCTGGGCGCGCTCGGCACGCAGGGGGTCGACGAGGGGCTGCGGGACGCCGAGAACCTCGCCTGGAAGCTGTCCCTCGCCTGGCACCAGGGCGCTTCCGAAGCCCTCCTCGACAGCTACGAGGGCGAGCGTCGCACGGCGGTCGCGGCCCGGCTGCGCGCCGCCGACCAGACGATGCCCGTACTGCGCGGGGGCGGTGGCCTGCGGACCTACCTGCCCGGCGCCACCCGCTCCGGGGAAATGCTGCTGACCGACGGCCACTTGGGCCGCGGACCGCTGGGTGCGGCGCCGACGTACGCCCCGCCGGTGGCAGTGCGCGAGGTGCCCACCGACACGGAGCCGGGCGGTCAGGTCGCCAACGTTCCCGTCACCGCACCCGACGGGTCGACGGTGCCGCTGCGCGACCTGCTGGGGCGGGGCCGGCCGCTGGTGGTCCTGGTCGCCCCGGGCACCGGGGTCTGGGATCGGCGGCACTGGCTGGGCGCCGGGCTGATGCCGCGGCTCGCGGCGGCGGTGAGTGCGCTGCCGGTCCGTACCGAACTGCTGGTCGCGGACGGCTACCCGGGGGCGCCCGCGCACACGGTCCTGCTGGTCAGGCCGGACGGGCACCTGGCGGCGACCTTCGCGGGCGTGCGGCCCGCGGAGCTGTACGAGGCGGCTGACACGCTCCGGTGCGGGGCGCCCGAAGGCGCTCGCGCGGCGCTCGACCCGTCGTCAACGACGCCTACGGCCCCGACACATCCGGCCGTGATCGATTGACCGGTCTCCGGTGCGCGTGCTTCACTCGCGGACATGACCGGCAATGACGTGCGCCTGTGGCGGAGGGTCCATATGGACCTGCTCCGCTATGCGGGCTGCGTGTGTCGCCCTTCCTGCTGATTCGCCTCCCCTCGCGCGCTCCGCGCGCACTTTCGCGAACCCCCAGGACGGTCACGCCCCCATGTCTGCGCCCCTTGCCCCCAGTGCATCCACTGCGCCCCTCGCACCTCCGCACGCCCCCGTACGCGCCCCCGCTCCTGCGGTGACGGCGGCGGAACTCCTCGCCTTCGCCCTGCGCACCGCCGCCGACGCGGCGGTCATCGACTCCCTCCCCCTCGACCCCGAGGGCCGCACCTGGATCCGCCTCGACGGACCGGGCGGCAGCGAGGCCTGGGTGATCGGCTGGCCGCCGGGCACCGGCACCGGCTGGCACGACCACGCCGAGTCGCAGGGCGCGTTCGCCACTGCCCGGGGCCGGCTGAAGGAGCACTCGCTGGCGGTCCGGCTCCCCTCGGAGGGCTGGCGGAGCCTGGAACTCGCCCCGGACCTCGACCGCAGTCGCAGCCTGGGCGCGGGGACGGGCCGGGCGTTCGGTGAACACCACGTCCACGAGGTGCTCAACGAGTCGCAGGCGGAGCACGCGGTCTCCGTGCACGCGTACTACCCGCCGCTGCCCCTGATCCGCCGCTTCAGCCGTACCGGGCAGGTGCTCACGCTGGAGCAGGTCGAGCGTCCGGCGGACTGGCAGTGAGCGCCCCGGTCGGCATCGACGCCCTGCTGGAGCGGGTCCGGTCGACGTATGCGCGCATCGGCCCGGTGCAGGCGTACGAGGCGTTCCGCGCCGGCGACGCGCTGCTGGTGGACATCCGCTACCAGGCACTGCGCGAGCGGGACGGCCTGATCCCGGGGGCGCTGGTGGTGGAGCGCAACGAACTGGAATGGCGCCTGGACCCGCAGGGCTCCCACCGCGCTCCCGAGGCAACCTCGCACGACCTGCGGGTGGTGGTGATCTGCAACGAGGGCTACGCCTCCTCCCTGGCGGCTGCCTCCCTCCACGCCCTGGGCCTCCACCGCGCCACGGACCTCACGGGCGGCTTCCAGGCCTGGAAGTCCGCCGGGCTCCCCGTCGCCCCCGCTTCTTAGCCCGGCCGACGTTCGGGGACCGGGCCCGGCAGGCCACGCACACCGCCGGGCCCGGGACCCCCCCCCGCTCTCTGCGGGGCCCCGGGCCCGGGCGGGGCGGCGGCCCGCTATCGCGAGGTGGCCACCTCGACCGGCGGCACGCGCAGCGCGACCCGCCCCGGCAGAGCGGTCGCGGCGAGCGCCAACAGCCCCGCCACACCCACGACCCCCACGTACACCACCGGCAGCACCGCCGGCGCGGCCGCCCCCGTCATCCCCACGCTGAACGCGGTCAGCACGGCCAGCGCGATCCCCGACCCCAGCACCGCCCCGATCAGCACCACCGCCAGCGCCTCCACCCGCAGCATCCGCAGAACCTGCCGCCGTCTGGCCCCCGCCAGCCTCAGCATCGCGAACTCCCGCAGCCGCTCCGACGTGGACATCGCGAGCGTGTTGACCACCGCGATCGCGGTGAACGCCAGGACCAGCCCCATCGCCAGCAGGTTGATCTCGGCACCCGCCTGCTGCCGCTCCGCCCGCACCGCGTCCGCGTCCCGCGCCGACAGCAACCGGACCCCCGGGAACCCCGCGACCGCCGCGGCCGCCTCGGCCGGCCGCTCCCGCCCCGTACCCGGCTCCGCCGCCACCAGCACGCTGTCCGCCAGCGGGTTGTCCACGTGCGCGGCGACGAGATCGTGCGGCAGCGTCAGGTCGCCGAAGCCGAGCCCCCGCGCGTACACGGCAGAGACGGTCAGGGTGACGGGTGTCCCGTCCCCCAGCGCGAGCTCCAGCGGGCTCCCCGGCTCCAGCCCCAGCTGATCGGCGGCCAGTTCGCTCACCGCCACGCTCTTCTCGCCGAACCCGTCCAGGCTCCCGGCCGTCACGCCGGGGTCCCAGGTCCGGGTCAGCCCGGCCGGGGTGACACCCTGCGCTCCGTACTTCGTCAGCCCCACCCGTACGGACGTGTGCACGATCTCGGTGGCCGCCGTGACCCCGGGGGTCCGGCGGATCCGCTCCGCGGCGCCGCCGGTGACACCCGGGCCCCGCGCGGCCAGCACCCAGCCGGCCCGGACTCCGTCGCGGGCCTGCGCCCGGGCTGCCTCGCCCAGCGTCGGCGTGATGAACAGAACGGTGCAGGTCATACCGATCAGCAGGGCGAGCGGGGTGACGGCGGACGCCATGCGGGTGGCATTGCCGCGCAGGTTCGCGGCGGCCAGGTACCCGCCCGGCCCCGCGAGCCTCAGCGGCCCGGCGAGCACCGCCGCCGCGCCGCGGACGAGCAGCGGGCCGAGCAGCGAGACCGCCGCGGCGAACACGACGACCGCGAGGAAGGTCACCGGGGTCGACGCCGGCTCGGTGCGCAGCGCACCGAGTACGGCGACCAGCACCACACCGCCGGCCAGCAGCAGCATCCCGATCGCGATCCGGATCCACGCGGGGCGCCCCCGCTCCACGGCGGCTTCCGCGAGGGCCTCGGCCGGGCGGATCCGGGCGATCCGCCGCCCGGTGATCCTGGCCGCCGCCCAGGCTCCGAGCAGGCTCGCTCCGACGGCGGCGAACATCGGGAAGATGCCGGCGGTGCGCTCCAGGTTGGCGGGGACGACCCCGCTCGCGACGAACCGGCCGTGCAGCCAGGCGGCGAGCGGGAGGCCGGCGAGCGCCCCCGCGACACCGGCGGCCAGACCCACGAGCAGGGCCTCGCGGCCGATCATCCGGCGCAGCTGCTTCGGCGTGGCGGCGATGGCCCGCAGCAGGGCGAGTTCGCGGTAGCGCTGCTGGACGGAGAGGGCGAAGGTGCCGACGACCACGAGGATCGCGACGAGGAGTGCGGTGCCGCCCATGGCCCCGCCCATGGAGACGAGCTTGATGCGCGCGCCGGCCGCGTCGAGGAACTCCACGGGCCCGCGTGCGTCGCCCACGGCGACCTGTGCGCCGCCGCCCGCGCCGCCACCTCCGCCGCCGCCCGCGCCCCGGAGCGCCTGCCGGAGCCTCCCGGCCAGTTCACCCGGGTCGGTCCCGGCAGTCGGCAGGACCCCGATGGCGGTGACCCGTCCGTCGCGGGCGGCCAGCCGTTGCGCCTCGGCGTCGCCGAAGAACAGCGCGTTCTGGCGGGCGAGGTCGCCGCGGGCGCTCTGCGCGATCCCGCTCACGGTGTACGTCTTCGGCTCGCCGGTGGCCTGCACGGTGAGCGGGGCGCCGGTCTTCAGCCCCGCGCGGGCGGCCAGTTCGCGGTCGACGACGACTTCGCCGTCGTTCCGGGGGGAGCGGCCCTCGGTGAGCGTGAAGGGGGTGAGCGCTGCGGAGGCCCAGGCGTGCCCGTACGAGGGCTTCGCGCCACCCGGGGCCCCGACCAGCGGGACGGCCTGGAAGCTGAGCTCCGGCACCGCCCGCTCGACGCCGGGCACGGAACGGACCGCGTCCACGGTGGCGGCGGGGAGCCAGGCCCGTTCGGCGACGGGCTTGGCCTTGTGCTTCGTCTTGGTCTCGCCCTTCTTCTCCGTGACCGTGCTCTGGTGCACGTTCTGGTCGGCGGAGACGACGACCGGCGTGGCCGCGTAGCGCTCGGTGGCGATCTTTCCGCGGAGTCCGGTTTCCAGGAGAGTGCCGCAGGCGGTGATGAGGGCGGCCGCACACAGCAGTGCGACGAAGGCACCGAGGAAGCCGGCCTTGCGGTCCCTGAGGGTCTGGAGGGCGTAACGCAGCATCATGCGGCCAACTCTGCCGCCGGGTGCGCTGGTTGGCAGTGAAGCGCCCCGGCGTCTCGGCCCGGGGGCTATCCCCACCCCCCGGGCCCTGCCCGCGGCCCCGCAGCCCGGAGGCCGACCTCAGGACCCGGGTACCTCAGAACCCCGAATACCCCAGGCCCTCTTCGTCCGTGTCCTCGGCGCCTTCCTGTTCCAGCGCGCGCCGGACCACCCGCAGGGCCATGCCCTCCGGGTACCCCTTGCGGGCGAGCATCCCGGCGAGGCGCCGGAGCCGCTTGTCCCGCTCCAGGCCCCGGGTGGAGCGGAGCTTGCGCTCCACGAGCTCCCGGGCGGTCTGCTCCTCCTGGTCGGAGTCCAGCTGTTCCAGGGCCTCCTGGACCAGGGTGGCGTGCACCCCCTTGGTGCGCAGCTCCTGCGCGAGCGCCCGGCGGGCGAGGCCCCGGCCGCGGTGCCGGGACTCGACCCAGGCCCCGGCGAACGCGGCGTCGTCGATCAGGCCGACCTCTTCGTACCGGGAGAGGACCTCCTGCGACACCTCCTCGGGGATGCCCCGCTTCTCCAGGGCGTCCGCGAGCTGCCGCCGGGTGCGCGGCATCCCGGTGAGCAGGCGCAGACAGATCGCCCGCGCCTGCTCCTCGGGACTCTGGGGCGGCAGTTCCTGGCGGCCTTCGAGGCCGCCGTCACGACGGCCTTCGAGGCCGTCTTCACGACGGCGTTCGCGACCGCCTCCGCGACGGCCCTCCCGGCCGCCGCTCCCGCCGCCCCTTTCCTGCTCCCGCACGGGTCAGCTCTTGGCGACGGCGGCCTTGGCCGTCGTCTTGGCCTTCGGCGCGGGGGCGGGCACGGCCGCTGCCTCGGCGGCAGGCGCACCGGCGGCCGCCTCGGCGGCGGCGTCCTTGCGCACGCCCACGCCCAGCTTCTCCTTGATCTTCCGCTCGATCTCGTTGGCGAGGTCGGGGTTGTCCTTCAGGAAGTTGCGGGCGTTCTCCTTGCCCTGGCCGAGCTGGTCGCCCTCGTACGTGTACCAGGCGCCGGCCTTGCGCACGAAGCCGTGCTCCACGCCCATGTCGATCAGACCGCCCTCACGGCTGATGCCCTGGCCGTAGAGGATGTCGAACTCGGCCTGCTTGAACGGCGGCGCGACCTTGTTCTTGACGACCTTGACGCGGGTACGGTTGCCGACCGCGTCGGTGCCGTCCTTGAGGGTCTCGATGCGGCGGATGTCGAGGCGCACGGAGGCGTAGAACTTCAGCGCCCGGCCGCCGGTGGTGGTCTCCGGCGAGCCGAACATCACACCGATCTTCTCGCGGAGCTGGTTGATGAAGATCGCGGTGGTCTTGGACTGGTTGAGCGCACCGGTGATCTTCCGGAGCGCCTGGCTCATCAGCCGGGCCTGGAGACCCACGTGCGAGTCGCCCATCTCGCCCTCGATCTCCGCACGCGGCACGAGCGCGGCGACGGAGTCGATGACGATCAGGTCGAGGGCGCCGGAGCGGACCAGCATGTCCACGATCTCCAGCGCCTGCTCGCCGGTGTCCGGCTGCGACAGGATGAGGTTGTCGGTGTCGACGCCGAGGGCCTTCGCGTACTCGGGGTCGAGCGCGTGCTCGGCGTCCACGAAGGCGACGGTGCCGCCGGCCTTCTGCGCGTTGGCCACGGCGTGCAGGGTCAGGGTCGTCTTGCCGGAGGACTCCGGGCCGTACACCTCGATCACGCGGCCGCGGGGCAGCCCGCCGACGCCGAGCGCGATGTCCAGCGCGGTCGACCCGGTCGGGATGACCTCGATGGGGTCGTTCGGCTTGTCGCCGAGGCGCATGACCGCACCCTTGCCGAATTGCCGTTCAATCTGTGCGAGCGCGGCGTCGAGAGCCTTCTCGCGGTCGGTGCCTGCCATGGGTTCCACCCGGTTTGCTTGAGTCGATCGCTTCACGCCATTGACGCTAACGCCTGCCACTGACAATGCGCTTCCACGCCCGGTTCGGCTGTGGATAACTCATCAGAATGGATGTTCGATTTCCCTGTCAAGCGGGCTCGCCGGGCACGCGACTGACAACCTGGGGTTGACACTCTTCTGACTGTCAACCTAGGGTTGCACCTATGACGAACCCTTCCGTGGAACCCGTTCGCATGACCAATCCGGTACGCCTCGACGACCTGATCGAGGCCATCAAGAAGGTCCACACCGACACCCTGGAGCAGCTCAGCGGCGCCGTCGTCGTCGCCGAATCGCTCGGCGACGTCGCGGACCACCTCATCGGCCACTTCGTGGACCAGGCCCGCCGCTCGGGCGCCTCCTGGACCGACATCGGCCGCAGCATGGGCGTCACCCGTCAGGCCGCCCAGAAGCGCTTCGTCCCCAAGGCCGACAAGGAGGGCGAGGGCGGCATGGACGCCGGCCAGGGCTTCGGCCGCTTCACCCCGCGCGCCCGCAACGTCGTCGTCACCGCGCAGAACGAGACCCGGGCCGCCGGCAACTCCGAGATCCGCACCGAGCACCTCGTCCTCGGCCTGCTCGCCGAGCCGGAGGGGCTCGCCGCCCTCGCCCTGCGCGCCCAGCAGGTCTCCGCGCAGGACGTGCGCACCGCCGCGACCGCCGCCCTGCCCCCGGCCTCCGACGGGGAGCTCCCCGGCCTCATCCCCTTCGACGCGTCCGCCAAGAAGGCCCTGGAGCTCACCTTCCGCGAGGCCCTGCGCCTGGGCCACAACTACGTCGGCACCGAGCACATCCTCCTCGCCCTCCTCGAACTGGAGAACGGCGAAGGCCTGCTCAGCGGCCTCGGCGTGGACAAGGCCGCCGCCGAGGCGACCGTCAACGAGGCCCTGGCAGCGTTCCTCGACCAAGTCGAGGCCGAGGGCGAGAAGAAGGAGAAGAAGTAGAAGAAGCAGCGGAGTCCCCGGCCGCCCGCTCGGTCAGCTCGTACCGCTTCACGTACGCGCCGAGGAAGGCCTGCAGCGTGGCGACGGCCGGGATCGCGATGAGCGCCCCGACCGCGCCCAGCAGGGCCGTGCCCGCGATGACGGACCCGAAGGCCACCGCCGGGTGGATGTCGACCGTCTTCGAGGTCAGCTTCGGCTGCAGGACGTAGTTCTCGAACTGCTGGTAGATCACCACGAACCCGAGGACGTACAGCGCGTACCAGGGTGAGTCCGGGAAGGCGATCAGCATCGGCAGCGCGCCGGCCAGGTAGGTGCCGATGGTGGGGATGAACTGGGAGACCAGCCCCACCCACACCGCGAGGGCGGGCGCGTACGGCACGTCGAGGATCGCGAAGACCACGTAGTGGGCGATGCCGGAGACCAGGGCCATCAGCCCCCGCGAGTACAGGTAGCCGCCCGTCTTGGCGACGGCGATCTCCCAGGCGCGCAGCACCTCCGACTGCTTCGCGGGGGGCAGTACGGAGCACAGCGCGCGCCGCAGCCGCGGCCCGTCGGCGGCGAAGTAGAAGGAGAAGAGCCCGACCGTCAGCAGCCGGAAGAGCCCGCCGAGCACGGTGGCGGACACGTCGAGCACGCCGGTCGCGCTGTTCTGCACGTACTTCTGGAGCCAGTCGGAGTGCAGCAGGCTGTCCTGGATCGCCAGCCGGGACAGCTTGGTGTGGAAGGTGGTGTTGATCGCGGCGATCACCGAGTCGAGGTAGCGCGGGAAGCCCCCCACCATGTCGACGATCTGTCCGGCGAGCATCGATCCGAGCAGCACGACGAAGCCGGCGGCGGCGACGAACACGCCCAGGAACACCAGGAAGGTGGCGAGCCCGCGCCGCATGCCGCGGGCCGCCATCCGGGACACCGCGGGCTCGACCGCGAGCGCGAGGAAGAACGCGATCAGGATGTTGACGAGCAGCGCGGTCAGCTGGTGGAAGGCCCAGCTGCCGAGCTGGAAGCAGGCGATGAGGGCGAGTACGAGGATGACGGCGCGCGGCAGCCAGCGCGGCATCCGGGCCCCGGCCCCCGCCGCCGGTGCGGCGGCCCCGCCGGGAGGAGCCGCGGACCCCGCGGGCCCGGCCGCCTCGCCCGCGCCGGCGGTGTCGTTCGTCGTCTCGGACGGCTCCGGGGCCCGGGGCGTCCCGGTCGTACCGGTCGTGCCGGTCGTGCCGGTCGTCGTCACGGTCGTCTCATCGGTGGCTGCCACGCCGCCCAGTCTGTCCCACCCGTCCCGCGTACGGGGAAACGGACGCCCGCGTCAGCGCAGCGAGGCGGGCACGTCCATCGCCGCACACACGGCGCGCCAGACGTCCTTGGCCTCCCAGCCCGCGTCCAGCGCCTGGTGCACGGTGCGTCCGCCGAGCTCCGTCATGACGTGGTCCCGCGCGAAGGAGTCCGCGTAGCCCGGGCCGAAGTGCTCGGCCATCCGCTCCCAGAAAATCGTCAACCGCATGCCCCCAGTATCCCGCCCCGGGAGAGTGCACCGGCGCCGTTCGCCTCCCGCCCGCGCCGCAGTGCGCCCTACGGTTTCACGCATGCCTGGAGACGACGCTTCCTCGCTGACCCCACCACACTCATCGACCCCACAGCCACCACCAACCCCACCACCCCTGCCGACCACACTGGCCCGCGCCGAGCGGTTCATCTGGCTCACGGCCCGGGTTCTGGAGCAGCGGCGGTTCGCGTTCCACTTCCTCGGCGGGGAAGCCGACGCGGTGGACACCGCCCTCGGCTCGTACCTCAACGCCGACGGCGGCTACGGCCACGCCCTCGATCCGGACCTGCGCGGTCCGCTCAGCCATCCGCTGCACACCGCCCACGCCCTGCGGATCCTGGACGGCCTGGGCCGCTGCGCCGGCCAGCGGATCGAGCGGCTCTGCCGTCACCTGACCCGGGTCTCCACCGCGGACGGCGCGCTTCCGGTGGTGCTCCCGGCGCCGCACGGCTACCCCGCAGCCCCGTACCACCCGGTGCACGACGATCCGCCGGGCGCGCTGCTGACCACGGGCCCGGTGGTCGGCGTACTGCACCGCAACCGGATCTGGCACGCGTGGCTGTTCCGGGCCACCGACTTCTGCTGGGAGCGCGTCGAGAACCTGCGCCGCACGGACCCGTACGAGATCCAGAGCGCCGCGGCCTTCCTCGACGGCGCCCCCGACCGGGCGCGGGCGGTGGCCGCAGCGGACCGGCTGGGGCGGCTCGTGCGCGAGCAGCGGTTGGTCGTGCTCGACCCGCGCCGGCGCCGCGAGTACCCGCCGTACCCCGGCTGCGCGCCGGGCGAGCAGCTGTTCCCGCACGACGTCGCCAGACGGCCGGAGTCGCTGGCGCGCGGCTGGTTCACCGACGAGGAGCTGCGGCGTTCGCTGGACTTCCTGGCCGCCGGGCAGCAGCAGGACGGCGGCTGGCCGGTCCGGCGGCTCGCGTGGGCGCCGGGCAGTTCGCTGGAGCGGCGCCCGATCGCGACCCTGGAGGCCCTGCTGACCCTGCGCGCGTACGGCCGTCCGCTGACCGGCGATCCCCCGGGGGACCCGGCCTAACCGCCCAGGGCCCGGACCCCGGCGGTGACGACCACCGCGGCGGCGACCACGAGCAGGAACGGCGCCCGCAGCAGCAGGGCGAGCCCCGCGGCGGCCAGCCCGGCGGCGCGGGCGTCGAGCACGAGTTCGTGCCCGGTGCTGAAGGTCTGCTGGGCAGTGAGCGCGGCGAGCAGTGCGACCGGCAGCAGGGCGGCGAGCCGGCGCACCGCGGGCCGCTCCAGCACCCCGGCGGGCACGAGCAGCCCGGTCAGCTTGAGGGCGTAGCAGCCGACGACGGTGAGCGCGATGGCGATCCAGACGTTCACGGGCGGCATCCCTTCAGCCAGAGGATCGCGGGGGCGGCGAGGGCGGCGACGAGCACCGGCAGTCCGGCGGGCAGTACGGGCAGCAGGCCCAGCCCGAGGACGAGGGCGAGCGCGGCGACGGCCCGCTCGGTGGCGGTCTTCAGCATGGGCGCGAGCAGGGCCAGGAAGACGGCCGGTCCGGCGGCGTCCAGTCCCCACGCGGCGGTGTCCCCGAGGGCCTCGGCGCCGAGGGCGCCGAGCAGGGTGGTGAGGTTCCACAGGACGTACAGGCTCAGCCCGGTCACGGTGAACCCGAGCCGCGCCGACTTGCGGTGGCGCTGGGCCAGCGCCACGGCGGTGGTCTCGTCGATCACCCAGTGGGCGGCGAGCGGACGCACGGCCCGGGGCAGGGCGAGCAGCTGCGACAGCCGCAGCCCGTAGAAGGCGTTGCGCGTGCCGAGGAAGAAGGCCCCGGCGGCCGCGGTGAACGGGTTTCCGCCCGCGGCCAGCGCTCCGACGAGTGCGAACTGCGAGGCCCCGGTGAACACGAGCAGGCTCAGCGCACAGGCCTGGAGCACGCTGATCCCGGCTCCGGCGGCGGTCACCCCGAACGCGAACCCGGACAGTCCGACGGCCACGCCGACCCCGAGCGCGTCGCGTACGACGGCCGCCCGCGGCCGGTCCTCGACCCCGCCGGGGCTCTCCTGCCTCACCATCTGTCGCTCTCCCACTCCGCGACCGTACGCAGCCCGCCCCGACCGGGTCTTGTACGTTCTTGCACGTGGGGGCGCCGGCCGTGGCCGGGCGGGGGCTCGTCCGCCCGGCGGGCTCAGCCCCCGGCCGCACCCCCGGGCGCGCCCCCGGCCGCACCTCCGCCACCCGCCCGTTCCCGCCGGTACGCGCCCGGGGGGACGCCGACGATGCGGGTGAAATGGCGGTTCAGGTGCGGCTGGTCGGTGAAGCCGACGGCCACGGCCGCCTCCGCCGGCGCGGTGCCCGCGTCCAGCAGCGCCCGGGCCCGGCGGACTCGGGCGTCGGTGAGCCAGGTGTGCGGCGGCATTCCGTACCGCTCCCGGAAGGCCCGCAGCAGGGCGAACGGGCTGGTCCCCAGCTCCGCGGCGAGCTGTTCCAGCGAGGGCGGCCGCGCCATCCGCTCCAGGAGCGCCGCCCGGGCCGCCGCCGCGTCGGCCGCGCCCGCGCCGCGGACCGTCCGGGCGGGCAGCGGCCCGGCGTGCCGGGTCAGCATCCGCGCGACCGCCCCGCGCAGCAGCGTGTCGGCGGCGAGCGCGTTGCCCTCCTCGGCGGCCCGGTGCACTTCGGTGATCACGTACGAGGTCTGCGGATCGGTGACCGAGTCGGCGGTGAAGCCGGGGGTCCCGCGCAGGCTGGCGATCTCCGCGGCCACCTCGGCGATCAGCTCCCGGGAGGGGTAGAGGGTCGCGTACGCCCAGCCCTCCGGGACCCCGGCGCGCGCCGTGTGCGCCACCTCGGGGTTGATCAGGACCACGCTGCCCGGCCCGGCCCGCACGATGCCGGCGGGCAGGCCGACCTCCTCGATGCCGCCGGTGACGGCCGCGATGACGTACCCGTCGTGGGCGTGGCGCGGGAAGGTGTGGTGGACGTAGTGGGCGCGCAGCAGGTCCAGGCCGGGCAGTTCCGCGTACTGCCAGTGCCGGGCCCACTCCCGTTCGACCGACTCCTGCGCCCTGTCCGCCATGCCCCCATTCTGCGCCCCGCCAGGCCCGGGGCGTTTGCCCAGGTCCGGGCCGTTGTCGGTGCCCGGGTGCAGGATGGGGGCATGGCCGGCTCCGCGCTCGACGCGTTCTCCCCCGCGACCCGCTCCTGGTTCACGGGGGCCTTCGTCTCGCCCACCTCCGCGCAGGAGGGGGCCTGGCGGGCCATCCGGGAGGGCTCCGACGTGCTCGTCGTGGCGCCGACCGGCTCCGGCAAGACCCTGGCGGCCTTCCTCGCCGCCCTCGACCAGCTCGCCTCCACCCCGCCGCCGGCCGAGCCGAAGAAGCGCTGCCGCGTGCTGTACGTGTCCCCGCTGAAGGCCCTCGCCGTCGACGTCGAGCGGAATCTGCGCAGTCCGCTGACCGGGATCCGCCAGGAGTCGGTCCGCCTGGGCCTGCCCGAGCCGGAGATCCGGGTCGGGATCCGCTCGGGGGACACCCCGCCGGCGGAGCGGCGGGCGCTGGCCACCCGGCCGCCGGACATCCTGATCACCACGCCCGAGTCGCTGTTCCTGATGCTGACTTCGGCGGCGCGCGAGGCGCTGGCCGGGATCGAGACGGTGATCCTGGACGAGGTGCACGCGGTCGCGGGGACCAAGCGCGGGGCGCATCTGGCCCTGTCCCTGGAGCGGCTGGACGAGTTGCTGCCGCGCCCCGCCCGCCGGATCGGGCTCTCGGCGACGGTCCGGCCGGTGGACGAGGTGGCCCGCTACCTCGCGCCGCGCGGCAAGGCCGAGATCGTCCAGCCGCCCTCGGCGAAGGAGTTCGACCTGTCGGTGGTCGTCCCGGTCCAGGACATGGGCGAGTTGGGCGGCTCGCCGGCCACCGAGGGGCGGGAGGGCGGGGACAAGCCCTCGATCTGGCCGCATGTGGAGGAGCGGATCGCGGATCTCGTCCAGGCCCACCGCTCCACGATCGTGTTCGCCAACTCCCGCCGCCTCGCCGAGCGCCTGTGCAACCGGCTGAACGAGATCGCGTACGAGCGCGCCACCGGCGAACAGCTCGCCGAGGGGGCGCCGCCGCCGGCCGAGATCATGGCCCAGTCGGGGGCCGCCCAGGGGGCCCCGCCGCTGCTGGCGCGGGCGCACCACGGCTCGGTCTCCAAGGAGCAGCGGGCGCTGGTGGAGGAGGATCTGAAGGCGGGCCGGCTGCCCGCCGTCGTCGCCACCTCCAGTCTGGAACTGGGCATCGACATGGGCGCGGTGGACCTCGTGGTGCAGGTGGAGTCCCCGCCCTCGGTGGCCTCCGGGCTCCAGCGCGTGGGCCGCGCCGGGCACCAGGTGGGCGCGGTCTCCACGGGCGTCGTGTTCCCCAAGTACCGCGGGGACCTGGTCCAGGCGGCCGTGGTCACGGAGCGGATGCGCAGCGGGTCGATCGAGTCCCTGCGCATCCCGTCGAACCCGCTGGACGTGCTCGCGCAGCAGCTGGTCGCGATGACCGCGATGGACACCTGGCAGCTGGACGAGCTGCTGGCCCTCGTGCGGCGGGCGGCGCCGTTCGCGGCGCTGCCGGAGTCGGCGTTCACGGCGGTGCTGGACATGCTGGCGGGCCGGTATCCCTCCGACGCGTTCGCGGAGCTGCGACCCCGGGTCGTGTGGGACCGGGTGGCGGGGACGATCACCGGACGGCCGGGGGCGCAGCGCCTCGCGGTCACCTCCGGCGGCACCATCCCGGACCGGGGCCTGTTCGGCGTGTTCCTCGCGGGGGCCGACCCGAAGAAGGGCGGCGGCCGGGTCGGCGAGCTCGACGAGGAGATGGTCTACGAGTCCCGCGTGGGCGACGTGTTCACGCTGGGCACCACCTCCTGGCGGATCGAGGACATCACCCGTGACCGGGTCCTGGTCTCCCCCGCCCCCGGGGTCCCGGGCCGGCTGCCGTTCTGGAAGGGCGACCAGCTGGGCAGGCCCCTCGAACTGGGCCGTGCGGTCGGCGCGTTCCTGCGCGAGCTCGGCGGCCTGGCCGAGGAGGACGCCCGGCTGCGCCTGGTGGCGGCCGGGCTCGACGCCTGGGCCGGGGAGAACGTCCTGGCGTACCTCGCGGAGCAGCGCGAGGCCTGCGGCCACGTCCCGGACGACCGGACGATCGTGGTCGAGCGGTTCCGTGACGAGCTCGGCGACTGGCGGGTCGTGGTCCACTCCCCCTTCGGTGCCCAGGTGCACGCCCCGTGGGCACTGGCCCTCGGCGCCCGCCTCGCCGAGAAGTACGGCATGGACGCGCAGGTCATGCATGCCGACGACGGGATCGTGCTCCGGCTGCCCGACGCGGACCTGCTCTCGATGGATCTCCTGGACCACGACCCCGCCGCCTCCCACGCCTTCGAGTTCGACGACGAGCAGGCCCCGCTGGGCGCCGCGGACGTCGCCTTCGACCAGGGCGAGATCAACCGGATCGTCACCGACCAGGTCGGCGGATCCGCCCTGTTCGCCTCCCGGTTCCGCGAGTGCGCGGCGCGCGCCCTGCTGCTGCCGCGCCGCAGTCCCGGCAAGCGGACCCCGCTGTGGCAGCAGCGCCAGCGCGCCTCCCAGCTGCTCCAGGTGGCCTCGGAGTTCGGTTCGTTCCCGATCGTGCTGGAAGCCGTACGGGAATGCCTCCAGGACGTGTTCGACGTGCCGGGCCTGACGGAGCTGATGGGGGACATCGAGGCGCGCCGGGTCCGCCTGGTCGAGGTCACCACCCCCGAGCCGTCGCCCTTCGCCCGTTCGCTGCTCTTCGGGTACGTGGCCCAGTTCCTGTACGAGGGGGACTCGCCGCTCGCCGAGCGCAGGGCGGCCGCGCTGTCGCTGGACTCCCGCCTGCTGGCGGAGCTGCTGGGCCAGGCGGAGCTGCGCGAACTGCTCGACGCCGAGGTGCTGGAGGAGCTGGAGCGGGAGCTCCAGTGGCGGACGGAGGACCGCCGGGCCAAGGACGCCGAGTCCGTGGCGGACCTGCTGCGCCTGCTCGGCCCGCTGACCACGGCCGAGCTGGCCGAGCGCGGCGCCGATCCGGCCTGGCCGCAGGCCCTGGCCCGGGCCCGCCGGGCGATCGCGGTCCGGATCGCCGGCGCGGACCACTGGGCGGCGATCGAGGACGCGGGCCGGCTGCGCGACGCGCTGGGCACGGCGCTCCCGGTCGGGGTTCCGGAGGCGTTCACCGAGCCGGTCAAGGACCCGCTCGGCGACCTCCTGGCCCGGTACGCCCGCACCCACGGGCCGTTCACCACGGCCGCCGTCGCCGCCCGCTTCGGCCTGGGCGCGGCGGTGACCGAGGGCGCCCTGCACCGGCTCGCGGCGGCGGGCCGGGTGGTGCAGGGCGAGTTCCACCCGGCCGGCATCGGCCAGGAGTGGTGCGACGCGACCGTGCTGCGCAGGCTGCGCCGCCGCTCGCTGGCGGCGCTGCGCCAGGAGCTGGAGCCGGTCCCGCCGACCTCCCTGGCCACCTTCCTGCCGCAGTGGCAGCACCTGGGCGGCTCCCTGCGCGGCATCGACGGCCTGGCCAGGGCGATCGAGCAGCTCCAGGGCGCGCCGGTGCCCGCCTCGGCGCTGGAGCGGCTGATCCTCCCCTCGCGGGTCTCGGGGTACTCCCCGACCCTGCTGGACGAGCTCACCACCAGCGGGGAGGTGGTCTGGGCGGGATCCGGGGCCCTCCCGGGCAAGGACGGGTGGGTCTCGCTCTACCTGGCGGACGCGGCCCCGCTGCTGCTGCCCCCGGCGCACCCGCTGGAGCTGACGCCCCTGCACCAGTCGATCCTCGACACCCTGTCCGGCGGGTACGGGCTGTTCTTCCGTCAGCTCGCGGAGTCGGTGCGTGCCAAGTGGTCCGAGGCCACCGACCTCGAACTGTCCGATGCCGTCTGGGACCTGGCCTGGTCGGGCCGACTCACCAATGACACGCTCTCCCCGCTGCGCTCCCTGCTCGGCTCGGGCCGCACCGCGGGTGCCACCGCCCACCGGGCCCGGCGCACGGTGCCGCGCGGCCGCTACGGGGCGCTCAGCACCCAGGTGTCGCGTCCGGGGCCGCCCACGGTCTCCGGCCGCTGGTCGCTGCTGCCCGCCCAGGCCCCCGACCCCACCCACCGGGCGCACGCGCTGGCCCGGACCCTGCTGGACCGGCACGGAGTGGTCACGCGGGGCGCGGTGGCCGCCGAGGGCGTGGAGGGCGGCTTCAGCGCCGTGTACCGGGTCCTGTCGGCCTTCGAGGACAGCGGTCAGGCCCGCCGCGGCTATGTGGTGGAGGGCCTGGGCGCGGCCCAGTTCGCGATGGACGGCGCGGTGGACCGGCTGCGCTCGGCCGAACGCAATCCGCCCCCGCTGGCGGCGGTGGTCCTGGCGGCGGCCGATCCGGCGAACGCGTACGGGGCGGCGCTGCCCTGGCCGGAGCCCCCGGCCGGGGCCACGCAGAGGCCCGGCCGCAAGGCGGGCTCGCTGGTGGTGCTGGTCGACGGCGAGCTCGTCCTGTACCTGGAGCGGGGCGGCAAGACGCTGCTGGCCTGGCCCCCGGCGGAGGATCCCCGGCTCGCGGCGGCCACCGCGGCCCTGGCGGCGGCCTCCCGGATCGGCACGCTCCCGGCGCTCACGGTGGAACGCATCAACGCCGCCCCCGCGCTGACCTCCCCGCTGGGCCCGGCCCTGGAGGCGGCCGGCTTCCACGCCACGCCCCGGGGCCTGCGCATGCGCTCGTGAATCCGGTGTGGGGATCCTGTGCCGGAATCCGGCATTCCGGTCTCGACCATCCCACTTATGTCCCGCTTATGTCTTGAGCACGTCACGAAGCCCTCTTCAGCTGGCAACCCCGCCCTTTTATGGACTATCAAGATCACCGCAGGCATCGATCCTGACGATGCCACGCCAAAAGATCACACTCATGGGGGACCTGAAAAGTGAGCACCAACACCATGCGACGAGCAGCAACGGGCGTCATCGGCCTGGCGGTTGCCGGCACCCTGAGCCTCACCGGCTGCAAGAACGGCAACGAAGAGGTCGCACCCGCGCAGTCGAGCGCACCGGCCGGCCAGGGCGGGCAGGACTCCGCACAGCCGAGCACCCCGGCCAGCCCCTCCGCCGACGGCGGCCAGGCCCCCGCCGCGGGCCAGGCGAAGCCCGGCCAGACCTTCAAGATCGGCGAGACGGCGCAGGTGCCGTTCAGCTCCGGCAGCACGAAGGGCGCCATCGCCCTCACCATCACCACCGTCGAGCAGGGCCAGCCGGCCGACCTGGACTCGCTCAAGCTGGGCGACAAGGTCAAGGGGATGATCCCCTACTACATCCGCTACTCGGTCAAGAACACCGGCACCACGGACCTCTCGTTCGCCTCCGTCAGCCACATGAAGGGCCTGCTCCCCGACGGCTCCGAGGCCCAGGGCGTCTCCGTCATCGGCAAGTTCGAGAAGTGCAAGGACGAGACGCTGCCGAAGGGCTTCACCAACGGCCAGACCCAGACCAGCTGCGCCATCGCCCTGGCCCCGTCCGCCCAGACGAAGGTGGTCGGCGCCGAGTACTGGGGCGACCCGTACAACAACCTGAACGACAGCAAGGGCCTCTTCTGGAAGTAGGGCCTGCGCCTTCTCCCCGACCGGGCCCCCGACCGCGCCACGGCGCGGCGGGGGCTCCGGCCGTCCCGGCCCGGCCCCGCGGGGCGACAATGGCGCCATGCCCGAAGGAGACAGCGTCTGGCGCGCCGCGGCCCGGCTGCACGCCGCCCTGGCCGGCCACCAGCTGACGCGCAGCGACCTGCGCGTCCCCCGCTTCGCCACCGCCGACCTCACCGGCCGCACCACCCTGGACGTCACCCCGCGCGGCAAACACCTCCTCGCCCGCTTCGAGGGCGGCCTCACCCTCCACACCCACCTGGGCATGGACGGCTCCTGGCGGATCTTCGGCCCGGACGAGAAGTGGCACGGCGGCCCCTCGTACGAGATCCGCGCCGTCCTCGGCACCACCGGGCGGACGGCCGTCGGCTACCGCCTCCCCGTCGTCGAACTGCTGCGCACCGCCGAGGAGGACAGGGCCGTCGGCCACCTCGGCCCCGACCTCCTCGGCCCGGACTGGGACGCGCAGAAGGCGGCGGCCAACCTCCTCGCCACCCCCGGGCGCCCGCTCGGCGAGGCCCTCCTCGACCAGCGCAACCTGGCCGGCGTCGGCAACATCTACAAGTGCGAGCTCTGCTTCCTCGCCCAGGTCACCCCCTGGACGCCGGTGGGCGACCTCCCCGACCCCGCGACCACCGCCGTCCGCCTGGCCGGCGCCGCCCACCGCCTGCTGCGCGCCAACACCGGCGCCGGCCCAATCCGCAACACCACGGGCCTGCGCCGCCGCGGCCAGGAGCTGTTCGTGTACGGCCGGGCCCGCCGCCCCTGCCTGCGCTGTGCCACCCCCGTCCGCGAGGCCCCGCAGGACGACCGTCCGACGTACTGGTGCCCCCACTGCCAGTCCGGCCCGACCCCGCGGGCCCGTGCGAACCCGCGGAACCCCTCCGCCTAGTTGACGCTCCGTCAGATCCGGTCGTACCGTCCCGGCATGCCCACACCCAGAGCCCCGTACGACCTCACCGGCCGGACCGCCCTGATCACCGGCGCCGCGAGCGGCATAGGCCGCGCCACCGCCGTCCTCCTCGCCGGGGCGGGCGCCGCCGTGCACTGCGCGGACCGCGACGAAAAGGGCATCGCCGAGACGGCGGACCTCGTCTCCAAGGCCGGCGGATCCGCCACCCTCCACCCCCTCGACGTCACCGACCGGGCCGCCCTGCGCGCCGCCGCAGCGGCCGCCGGACCGCTCGACATCACCGCCGCCATCGCGGGGATCATGCACACCAGCAGCGTCCTGGACACCACCGACGAGGACCTCGACCGGGTCCTGGACATCAACTTCAAGGGAGTGCTGCGCACCTGCCAGGAAGCCGCCCGCGCCATGATCGCGTCCGGCCGCCCCGGCTCGATCGTCACGATGGCCTCCGGCGCCGTGGACGCCGCCCAGCCCGGCCTGCTCTGCTACAGCGCGGCCAAGGCCGCCGTCGTCCAGCTCACCAGGACGCTCGCCACCGAGGCGGGCCCCCACGGCATCCGCGTCAACGCCGTCGCCCCGGGGTGGATCCGCACCCCCATGACCGGTCGGCACGGCCCCGAGGTCCAGGAGCAGACCGAGGCCGCGATGGTCCGGATGTCCCCCCTGCGCCGCGTCGGCGAGCCCGAGGACATCGCCCAGGCGGTGCTCTACCTCGCCTCGGACGCCTCGTCCTTCATGACGGGCCAGATCCTGCGCCCGAACGGCGGAGTGTCGATGCCCTGGTGAGCGCCCCGTCACCCGGCACCACGTCCGCCGGCCCGGCCTCGCCCCCGTCGACCGGCTCGACCCGACCCCCGTCGGCCGACTCCGCCGCCGCCCGCCGGGCCCTGCGTGCGGGCCCCGGCGTGCAGTGCACCGGCAACAGCCCCAGCCCCCAGCCGCCCACGGCCACCGCGCCCTCCACCGGGCCCGAGTCGCCCGGCGCCAGCGCCAGCCGCAGCACCGCCCACCACCACAGCGCGCCCAGCGCCACCGCGAGGGCCGCCGCCGGGGGTATGCCCAGTACCGGGGGTATGCGTAGGTAACGCCGCACGGCTGCCTCCCGGGATCAGGGCCGCGATCCGGACTCCGCCGGAGCCCCCATCCTCCCGTACACCCCCCGACAGCGCACCCAGAACGGCCCGGAGCCCCGGCCGGTGCTGATGCACCGGCCGGGGCTCCGGCCACGCTCATTTCTTCACAGCTCGCGCATGGGGCTCACGCGGCTACGACATTCACCGCTTCCGCAGGCGCCTTGATGGTCACCCGCTCCGGGCCGCCCGTGACCGAAGCCACGGAGACCGAATTGAGCATCGGGCGGACCGGCACCGTGACCGGTTCGCTTGCCGCGGCCGACTGCGCCAGCTCAGCCAGCGACAGTTCGTCACTGACCTCGCGCATCAGCTCGGACATCCGTACGTCCAACGCGTCGCAGATCGCGGAGAGCAGCTCGGAGGATGCCTCCTTCTGCCCCCGCTCCACCTCGGAAAGATAGCCGAGAGAAACTCGGGCGGACGAGGAGACTTCGCGCAGAGTACGGCCCTGGCGCTGGCGCTGCCGACGCAGCACGTCACCCAGCAGGCGACGGAGCAGAATCATCGGTGGCTCCCTCCTCTGACCGTGTAGCCGCATCCTTCACGCCCCACCGTACCGCCTCGCGCGGCGGCCGTGCGGGGAGCTATGTCGTGTTCACTCAGGGCTGCAAACATCAAATCCCCCCGTTCTGTTCCGTATCCTGCCCCCGCGCATACTCGCGGAGTTCGCTTGAGAGCAGTTCGAGCACTGTCCGTGCACTCTCCCTACGAATTTCCGTACGGGAGCCGTTCAACCTCAGCGGGACGGTTTTCCTGCCCGCCGGACCCGCCACGGCGATGAAAACGGTGCCCACCGGCTGCCCGTCCTGCGGGTCCGGACCGGCCACCCCGGTGGCCGCGATCCCCCACGATGCCCCCAGCACGCGCCGCACGCCCGCCGCCATCTCGGCCGCGACCTGCGCGTTCACCGCACCTTCCGCGGCCAGCAGCCCGGCGTCCACCCCCAGGACCCGGTGCTTCAGCTCGGTGGCGTACGCCGTGACCGAACCGCGGAACGACCGGGAGGCCCCGGCGATGCCCGTGAGTTCCGCGGCGACCATCCCACCGGTCAGCGACTCCGCGACGGCGAGGCTCTGATCACTCTCCGCAAGCAACCGCAGCACCTCTGCGGCCAGCGCGGCGGGGGTCCCCGTCTCCGCAGGCGGCTCCGCGGCGCCCGAAGGCGCCCCACCGGACTCCGGAGATTCCCCCACCGCGTGTGTCACCTCGCGGCCCGCTCCGCTTCCAGACCCTGGCGGCGCAGCACCACGGCCTGCCGGATGTAATCCAAACCGGTGACCACAGTCAGCACGACGGCGACCGCCATCACCCAGAAGCGCAGGGAGGCCAGCGGCCCGGTCAGCGCGAGCACGTACATCCCCACCGCCGTTCCCTGGGCCAGGGTCTTGAGCTTGCCGCCCCGGCTGGCGGGAATCACTCCGTACCTGATGACCCAGAAACGCATGAGCGTGATCCCGAGTTCCCGCCCGAGGATCACGCCGGTCACCCACCAGGGCAGGTCGCCCAGCCAGGAGAGACAGATCAACGCCGACCCCATGATCGCCTTGTCGGCGATGGGGTCGGCGATCTTCCCGAAGTCCGTGACCAGGTTGTAGGTGCGGGCCAGGTGCCCGTCGAAGATGTCCGTGATCATGGCTACGGCGAAAGCCGCCCACGCCCACGCCCGCCAGACGGGGTCATAGCCCCCGTCGGCGAGCAGCAGCAGGACGAAGCCCGGCACCAGGACGAGCCGGATCATCGTCAGAATGTTCGCGATGTTCCACAGGCTGGCCTGATTGACCGCCGCGGCTCCCAGCTTCGCGCCGGGCGCGGGCCGGCGGCCGGTCCCGCCCGCCGCAGATGCCGGGGCTCCGGTCATCCGGCCGCCTCCTCGTCGAGGTGCAGGGGCTCGGCCACCAGGTCGACGCCGAGGGTGCCGACGACCTTCGCCGTCACGATGCGGCCGGGCACCAGGCCCGTGCTGTCCGTGAAGACGACCTGGCCGTCGGTCTCGGGCGCCTGGTGCGCGGCCCGCCCGTAGGCACCGGCCTCGTCCTCGTCGGCCCCGCCCACCGCCTCGACGGATTCGACGAGCACCTCCAGGGTCTCCCCGATCCGCTCCTCCGCGCGCTGCGAGGTGAGCTCCTCGGCGAGTCGCTGCATGTGCGCGAGCCGCTCGGCGATCGTGTCCTCGTCCAGCTTGTTCGCGTACGTGACGGCCTCGGTGCCGTCCTCGTCCGAGTAGCCGAACACCCCGATCGCGTCGAGCCGCGCGTGGGTGAGGAAGCGCTCCAGCTCCTTGAAGTCGGCTTCGGTCTCACCGGGGAAGCCGACGATGAAGTTGGACCGGACGCCGGCCTGCGGGGCCTTGGAACGGATGGTGTCCAGCAGTTCCAGGAAGCGGTCGGTGTCACCGAAGCGGCGCATGGAGCGCAGCACGTCGGGGGCCGAGTGCTGGAAGGACAGGTCGAAGTACGGCACGACCTTGGGGGTCGAGGTCAGTACGTCGATCAGGCCGGGCCGCATCTCGGCCGGCTGGAGGTAGCTGACGCGGACGCGCTCGATGCCGTCCACCTCGGCCAGCTCGGGCAGCAGGGTCTCCAGCAGGCGGATGTCGCCGAGGTCCTTGCCGTACGAGGTGTTGTTCTCGGAGACCAGCATGATCTCCTTGACGCCCTGCTCGGCGAGCCAGCGCGTCTCGCCCAGCACGTCGCTGGGGCGGCGGGAGATGAAGGAGCCGCGGAAGGACGGGATGGCGCAGAAGGAGCAGCGCCGGTCGCAGCCGGAGGCGAGCTTGACCGAGGCGACCGGGCTCTTGTCCAGACGGCGGCGCAGCGGCGCGCGCGGCCCGGAGGCGGGCGCGACCCCGTCCGGCAGGTCGGCGGGGGCCTCGGCCACCGGCTCCTGCGCGTGGCCGGGCAGTGCGACCGCGCTCTCCTGGCGGTCCGCCGGGCTGATCGGCAGCAGCTTGCGCCGGTCGCGCGGGGTGTGGGAGGCGTGGATGCCGCCGTTCAGAATGGTCTGGAGGCGGTCGGAGATGTCGGCGTAGTCGTCGAAGCCGAGCACGCCGTCGGCTTCGGGGAGCGCCTCGGCGAGCTCCTTGCCGTAGCGCTCGGCCATGCAGCCGACGGCGACGACGGCCTGGGTCTTGCCGTGATCCTTGAGATCGTTGGCTTCCAGCAGGGCGTCTACGGAGTCCTTTTTGGCGGCTTCGACGAAGCCACAGGTGTTGACGACGGCGACGTCCGCATCGGCGGCGTCCTCGACGAGCTCCCAGCCATCCGCCGCCAAGCGGCCTGCGAGCTCCTCCGAGTCCACCTCGTTACGGGCGCAGCCAAGAGTGACAAGGGCGACGGTACGGCGTTCGGGCATGGACTCAAGACTACTTTGTCCAAACGCCGGCCCCCGCCCCAAGTCCCGGTAAACCAAGATCCCCGGGGTGCGGCGCAGCACCCCGGGGACCCGGAATCACGGATTCAGCGCTGTATCAGCCCGCCTGGGCCGGTCCCTGGCGGGGGTCGTCCTTGGTGTATGTGAGGCGTTCCACCTGACCCGGCTGGAAATCGTCCTTGATCTCCTTGCCGTTCACGAAGAGCTTCACGACCCCGGCGTCACCGAGGACGAGGTCGATGGACTCCTTGTCCGTGAACGTCTTGGACTGGCCGGGGGTCAGCGTCCCGTCGAACAGGAGCCGGCCGCTGTGGTCCTTCGCGGAGATCCAGCTCTCGCCGTCGTTGGCCGTCAGGACGACCGTGACGACGTCCTTGGGCGCGGCGGCGATCGCGCTGTCCGAGGGCTCCGGCTTGGCGGGCTTCGCGGGCTGCTGCGGCTGGGCGGCCGGCTTCCCGGCCGACTGCTTGGGCGCCGCCTGCGGGGCGGCGGAGGCGTCCGCCACCGGCCGCTTCTCCTTGGCGTCGCCGCCGCCGAAGGCGGTGAAGCCCACGAAGCCGATCACGGCGACGATGGCGGCGACCATGGCCGCGGTCCAGTTGGGCCGCTGCCGCTCGGGACGGATGCGCTCGGCGTCGAACATCGGCGCGGCGGGCGTGGGGGCCGGCCGGCCGCCGTGGGCCGCGTCGTACGCGTCGACCAGGGGTTCCGGATCGATGTGGACGGCGCGGGCGAGCGTACGGATGTGACCGCGGGCGTAGACGTCGCCGCCGCACCGCGTGAAATCGTCAGCTTCGATCGCGTGCACGATCGGGATGCGCACGCGGGTGGTGGAACTGACCTCGTCGACAGTGAGCCCGGCGGCGATCCGGGCCTTCTTCAGGGCCGTCCCGATGGACGGTCCTTCGGCCTTGCGTTCGATGATGCGGTCCTCGGACCGGTCGTCGGTCGAAGGACGCTCATCTTCGGGGGAGTTGGAGTTGCCGATGGACACGAGGGCGCCTTTCGAGCGTGTAGCCACCTGCTGGATGTCCAGTCTAGGGGGGTGACGAAAGGGTGGAGCAACCGGAGGGTGGACTTCCTACGCCATCCGAATGGCAAACCGAACAGTGTGGGAAGTCCGGGTGCTGCGGCGGCCCCGTGCCGGGCACGGCGCCGCCATCTCCCTCAACTTGACGCGGGCCCAGGGGAAACGGTTGCCCGCCCGTGAATCACGGTTGGGTCTCTCCCCGGATGACGGCGAGGACCCCGTCCAGCTCGTCCGCCTTCACCAGGACGTCGCGCGCCTTCGAGCCCTCGCTGGGGCCCACGATTGCCCGCGACTCCATCAGGTCCATGAGCCGGCCCGCCTTCGCGAAACCCACCCGCAGCTTGCGCTGGAGCATCGAGGTCGACCCGAACTGGGTGGAGACCACCAGCTCGGCAGCCTGGCACAAGAGGTCCAGGTCGTCGCCGATCTCCTCGTCGATCTCCCTCTTCTGCTTCTGCCCGACGGTGACGTCGTCCCGGAAAACGGGCGCCATCTGGTCCTTGCAGTGCTGCACGATCCCGGCGATCTCGTCCTCGGTGACGAAGGCGCCCTGGAGGCGGACCGGCTTGTTCGCGCCCATCGGCAGGAACAGCCCGTCGCCCTTGCCGATGAGCTTCTCGGCGCCCGGCTGGTCGAGGATGACGCGGCTGTCGGCGAGCGACGAGGTGGCGAAGGCCAGCCGCGAGGGCACGTTCGCCTTGATCAGACCGGTCACCACGTCCACCGAGGGCCGCTGGGTGGCGAGCACCAGGTGGATGCCGGCCGCGCGGGCCAGCTGGGTGATGCGGACGATCGAGTCCTCGACGTCGCGCGGGGCCACCATCATCAGGTCGGCGAGCTCGTCGACGATCACCAGCAGGTACGGGTACGGGCTGAGCTCCCGCTCGCTGCCCGGCGGCAGTTTGATCTTGCCGTCCCGGATCGCCTGGTTGAAGTCGTCGATGTGCCGGTA
This sequence comes from Streptomyces sp. NPDC051582, assembly GCF_040681715.1. Classification (NCBI taxonomy): domain Bacteria; kingdom Bacillati; phylum Actinomycetota; class Actinomycetes; order Kitasatosporales; family Streptomycetaceae; genus Streptomyces; species Streptomyces sp. NPDC051582. The sequence continues at coordinate 12,374 of NZ_JBFAZJ010000021.1, read as the reverse complement.
GCCGAAGGCGGCCAGGTCGTCGTAGCGCAGGTCCATCTCGCGCACGACCCACTGGAGCGCCTCGGCGGCCCGCTTGGGGTTGGTGATGATCGGCGTGATCAGGTGCGGGATGCCCTCGTACGCGGTCAGCTCGACGCGCTTGGGGTCCACGAGCACCATCCGGACGTCCTCCGGGGTGGCCCGCACCATCACCGAGGTGATGAGGCAGTTGATGCAGGAGGACTTTCCGGAGCCGGTGGCGCCGGCGACCAGCACGTGGGGCATCTTCGCGAGGTTGGCCATGACGTAGCCGCCCTCGACGTCCTTGCCGAGCGCCACCAGCATCGGATGGTCGTCCTCGGCCGCGTCCGCCAGCCGCAGCACGTCACCCAGGTTGACCATCTCGCGGTCGGTGTTCGGGATCTCGATGCCGACGGCCGACTTGCCCGGGATCGGGCTGATGATCCGGACGTCCGGCGAGGCCACGGCGTAGGCGATGTTCTTGGCCAGCGCCGTGATCCGCTCGACCTTGACCGCGGCGCCCAGGGTGACCTCGTACCGGGTGACCGTCGGGCCGCGGGTGAAGCCGGTGACCTGCGCGTCGACCTTGAACTCGGAGAACACGTTCGTCAGCGAGGCCACGACCGCATCGTTGGCGGCGCTGCGGGTCTTGCCGGGCCCGCCCTTCTCCAGCAGGTCGAGCGAGGGAAGGGCGTACGTGATGTCCCCGCGCAGCTGGAGCTGCTCGGCGCGGGGCGGCAGCGGCTGGGCCGCCGGCGGGGCTTTGGTGAGGTCCGGGACGGACAGGGTCCCGGAAGCCGCGGCGGTGGTGTCGTGCGGCCCTGCGGCCGACTCGGACTCCGGCTCGGCGCCCGCACCCGCACCCGCACCCGCACCCGCACCCAGGTCCGCGCCCGCGGCCTTGGGCCGCTCCACCCGCGCGGGAGGCACCGGAGCGGTGGTCTCCACGCCCTCGCGCCCCGGGCGCTCCACCGAGATGCCCTGCGTCAGGTCGGCCACCAGCGGGGAGGGCGGCATTCCGCCGTAGACCGCCCCGTCCAGCGCGGCGGCCGCGGCCGCGGCCACGTCGACGGCGTCCATCTCCCGCTCGGCGGCCGGTCGGGCGGGGGCCCGGCGGGGGCGCCGGCGCCGGGCGAGCGCCTGCTCCTCGGCGGCGTCGGCGGGATCGCCGGAACCGGCGGGATCCGCCTGGGCACCCGCACCGGCGCCGGCGCCACCCGACCGGGCCCGCCACTGCTCGGGGTCGTGCCGCTCGGCGGCGCCGTCCTCCCCGTACCCCTCGTCGTACTCGTTCGGGGCGATGATCCCCAGCCGGATCCCGAGCCGCCGCAGCCGCTGCGGGATCGCGTTCACCGGGGTCGCCGTGACCACGAGCAGCCCGAAGACCGTCAGCAACACCAGCATCGGCACGGCGAGCGGCGCACCCATGGTGAAGATCAGCGGCTTCGAGGCGGCCCAGCCGATCAGGCCGCCCGCGTCCTGCATGGCGGTGGTGCCCTCGTCGCGGCCCGGCGCCCCACAGGCGATGTGCACGAGGCCGAGGACGCCGATCGCGAGCGCGGAGAGGCCGACGCCGATCCGGCCGTTGGCGTCGGGCTGCTCGGGGTGGCGGATGAAACGTACCGCCATGACGCCCAGCAGGATCGGTACGAGCAGATCCAGTCGTCCGAAGGCGCCGGTGACCAGCATGGTGACCAGATCCCCGACGGGACCGCTCAGGTTCGACCAGGTACCGGCAGCGACGATCAGCGCGAGGGCGAGCAGCAGCAGCGCGACGCCGTCCTTGCGGTGGGCGGGGTCCAGGTTCTTGGCCCCCTGGCCCACTCCTCGGAACACGGCGCCCACCGCGTGCGCGCAGCCCAGCCACAGGGCTCGCACCAGCCGCACCACGCCCCCGGTGGGGGACGGCGCGGGCTTCGGCGGCGCCTTCTTGGCGGGGGCGCGCCGCGGCGCCGCTGCCTTCTTCGCGGCGGACCCGCGCGCGGCGGCCGCTTTCTTCGCCGGCGCCGTCGTCCGGCCGGTGCGGCCCTTCGCGGTGCCCGCTGCGCTCTGGGAACCCTTGCCGGACGTACGTGAGGCCATGGGCCCGAGGTTACCGGTGCGCGCGCCGGTGGACACGCGTGCCCACCCCTTCACCCGTTCGTGTCGCGCGCCGCATCAGTGCTTTGACGCACCGCCAGATACCGCGCCGCCGCGAACGGCCGGGCCGCCGGCACCTCGACGGGCTCAGCCCTGCGCGGGCAGCACCGGCGTTCCCCCGCCGGTCCCGGGCTCCAGCGCGTCGAGCGCCCGCCGCAGTCCGGTGAGCTTGCGCTCCAGGTGGGCCGCGGTCGCCACGACCGCCGCGTCGGCCGATTCCTCGCCGAGCTGCTTGGTCAGCGCCTCCGCCTGCTCCTCGACCGCGGCGAGCCGCGCGGAGAGCTCGGCCAGCAGGCCGGCCGTCTCCTTGCTGCCGTCGCCGTTGGAGCCGCCGCCCTCCAGCTGGAGCCGCAGCAGCGCCGCCTGCTCCCGCAGCTGGCAGTTCTTCGTGTAGAGCTCCACGAACACCGAGACCTTGGCCCGCAGCACCCACGGGTCGAAGGGCTTGGAGATGTAGTCCACCGCGCCCGCGGCGTAGCCGCGGAACGTGTGGTGCGGACCGTGATTGATCGCGGTGAGGAAGATGATCGGGATGTCCCGGGTACGTTCACGCCGCTTGATGTGCGCGGCGGTCTCGAAACCGTCCATCCCGGGCATCTGCACATCCAGCAGGATGACCGCGAAATCGTCCGTCAGCAGCGCCTTGAGCGCTTCCTCCCCCGACGACGCCCGGACCAGTGTCTGATCGAGCGCGGAGAGGATGGCCTCCAGCGCCAGCAGATTCTCCGGCCGGTCGTCGACCAGGAGGATCTTGGCCTTCTGCACCATGCCCTGTCCTCCTCGCCCCGGCATGGGGCCTCCCCGGCTCCTGGCACCGGCCTGTACGCCGGGCCCCGCCCCAGAAGAGGACGGCATCCTTGCGCCGTCCGTCCTTGTGCCGGTCATCGTAGCCCCAGTCCCGAGATCGCCACACCCTGTCACCAGGATGTCACTGTGCACGAAGCAGAAACGGTGTGGGGGAGCAGAAGGTTCCCCGCCTCCCGCCCTTTCACACCGTTTTCGCCACAGTCAGTCAGCAATTGGTATCAGAGTGCCCGGCAGTCGATCACTTGCCCCGCATCCACTGTTCCATCACCGACAACAGATAGTCGGGGTCGACCGGCTTGGTGACATAGTCGGAAGCACCGGAGTCGATCGCCTTCTCCCGGTCCCCCTTCATCGCCTTCGCCGTCAGCGCGATGATCGGCAATCCCGCGAACTGCGGCATCCGCCGGATCGCCGAGGTCGTCGCGTACCCGTCCATCTCGGGCATCATGATGTCCATCAGTACGACCGTCACATCGTCGTGCTGCTCCAGGACTTCGATGCCCTCCCGTCCGTTCTCCGCGTACAGCACTGCCAGTCCGTGCTGTTCCAGCACGCTCGTCAGCGCGAACACGTTGCGCACGTCGTCGTCCACGATGAGCACCTTCTCGCCGTGGAAGTCGTACGACCTCGGCAGCACCGGAAGTTCCTCCGCCGGGTTGACCCAATCGTCCTCCGGCCCCTGCGCGTTCGGCTGTCCCGGCACCGCCGTGCGCGGCTCCAGGTCGCTCAGCGGCTTGCGCCGCCGCCGGAACAGCGCGGCCCCGCCCTGCCCCTGACCGGCCGGCTCGGCGGCCGGCAGCGCGGGACGTACGGGCTGCGCGTGCTGCGGCTGCGCCGCGGGGACCGGCGCCGCCGGGGTCGCCGGCAGCGCGGGCCGCGCCCCGTCGGCCTGCCTGCGGTACACCTCGCCGCGCCCGCCGCCGGGCGTGGGCGGCGCGTACCCCTGCGGCGGCAGCTCGCTCGGATGCAGCGGCAGGTACAGCGTGAACGTGGAGCCGCGGCCCGGCTCGCTCGCCGCGTGGATCTCCCCGCCCAGCAGCCGGGCGATCTCCCGGCTGATGGACAGCCCGAGCCCGGTGCCGCCGTACTTCCTGCTGGTCGTCCCGTCGGCCTGCTTGAACGCCTCGAAGATCACCAGCATCTTGCTCGCCGCGATGCCGATCCCGGTGTCCGTCACCGAGAAGGCGATCAGGTCCGCGTCCGCCTCCCGCAGCGAACCGGCCTCCAGCAACTGCTCCCGGATCGCCGTCGGCACGTCGGAGCCCGCGGGCCGGATCACCAGCTCCACGGCCCCGGTGTCGGTGAACTTCACCGCGTTCGACAGCAGGTTGCGCAGCACCTGGAGCAGGCGCTGCTCGTCCGTGTGCAGGGTCGCGGGCAGCTCCGGGGAGACCCGTACCGAGAAGTCCAGGCCCTTCTCCGCGGTCAGCGGCCGGAAGGTGGCCTCCACGTAGTCCACGAGCTGCACGAGCGCGATCCGCGTCGGCGAGACGTCCATCTTCCCGGCCTCGACCTTCGACAGGTCCAGGATGTCGTTGATCAGCTGGAGCAGGTCCGAGCCCGCCCCGTGGATGGTCTCCGCGAACTCCACCTGCTTCGGCGACAGGTTCTCGTCCGCATTGTCGGCGAGCAGCTTGGCCAGGATCAGCAGCGAGTTGAGCGGCGTGCGCAGCTCGTGCGACATGTTCGCCAGGAACTCGGACTTGTAGCGCATCGAGACCGCGAGCTGCTCGGCGCGCTCCTCCAGGACCTGCCGGGCCTCCTCGATCTCGGTGTTCTTCACCTCGATGTCCCGGTTCTGCTGGGCCAGCAGCTCCGCCTTCTCCTCCAGCTCGGCGTTGGCGGCCTGGAGGGCCTTCTGCCGGTTCTCCAGCTCGTCGGAGCGCTCTCGAAGCTGCTCGGTCATCTCCTGCGACTGCTTGAGCAGCGTCTCCGTCCTGGAGTTGACGCTGATCGTGTTGACGCTCGTACCGATCATCTCGGCGATCTGGCTCAGGAAGTCCTTCTGGATCTGCGTGAAGGGCTGGAACGACGCCAGCTCGATGACGCCGAGCACCTTCCCCTCGAACAGCACCGGCAGCACGATCACATGGGCCGGCGGCGCCTCCCCGAGCCCCGAGGAGATCTTCAGGTAGCCCGGCGGGGTGTTCTCCACGAGGATCGTCCGCTTCTCCTCGGCGACGGTCCCGATCAGTCCCTCCCCCGGCCGGAAGGAGGTGGGCACCGCGCCGCCCGCGTACGCGTAACTCCCGCGCATCCGCAGCTCGTACGAACCGTCGGGACCGTGCTCGGTCCCGAACTCCGTGGTGCCGCCCGAAGGCAGCGCCAGGAAGAACGCCCCGTGCTGGGCGGAGACCACCGGCGTCAGCTCGCTCATGATCAGCGAGGCCACGTCGTCCAGCTCCCGGCGGCCCTGCATCAGGGCGGAGATCCGGGCGAGGTTGCCCTTGAGCCAGTCCTGCTCCTTGTTGGCCAAGGTGGTGTCGCGCAGGTTCGCGATCATCGTGTTGATGTTGTCCTGGAGGACCTGGATCTCGCCCGACGCGTCCACGTCGATCTTCAGGTTGAGGTCGCCGCGGGTCACCGCGGTGGCCACCGCCGCGATCGCGCGCACCTGCCGGGTCAGGTTCCCGGCCATCTCGTTCACGGACTCGGTGAGGTCGCGCCAGGTGCCGTCCACGTCCCGCACCCGCGCCTGGCCGCCCAGGATGCCCTCGGTACCCACCTCGCGGGCCACGCGCGTGACCTGGTCGGCGAACGAGGACAGCTGGTCGACCATCGTGTTGATCGTCGTCTTGAGCGCCAGGATCTCTCCGCGCGCGTCGATGTCGATCTTCTTGGTCATGTCGCCCTTGGCGATGGCGGTCGTGACCATGGCGATCTGCCGCACCTGGCCGGTGAGGTTGGAGGCCATGAAATTCACCGAATCGGTCAGGTCCTTCCACGTACCCGACACACCCGGCACGTGCGCCTGGCCGCCCAGGCGGCCCTCCGTACCCACCTCGCGGGCCACGCGCGTGACCTCGTCCGCGAACGAGGACAGCGTCTTCACCATCGTGTTGACCGTGTCGGCGAGCTGCGCGACCTCGCCGCGCGCCTCCACCGTCACCTTCTTCGTCAGGTCGCCGTTGGCCACCGCCGCCGAGACCTGCGAGATGTTGCGCACCTGCGAGGTCAGGTTGTTGGCCATCAGGTTGACGTTGTCGGTCAGGTCCTTCCAGATGCCCGTCACCCCGCGGACCCGGGCCTGACCGCCCAGGATGCCCTCGGAGCCCACTTCGCGGGCCACCCGCGTCACCTGCTCCGCGAACGAGGACAGCTGGTCCACCATCGTGTTCACGGTGGTGACGAGTTCGAGGATCTCGCCCTTCGCGTCCACGGTGATCTTCTTGGAGAGGTCGCCCATCGCGACCGCCGTCGTCACCTCGGCGATGTTGCGCACCTGCGAGGTCAGGTTGTTCGCCATGAAGTTGACGGACTGGGTGAGGTCCTTCCAGGTGCCGGAGACCCCCTTCACCTCCGCCTGACCGCCCAGGATGCCCTCGGTGCCCACCTCGCGGGCCACCCGGGTCACCTGCTCCGCGAAGTTCGAGAGCTGGTCCACCATCGTGTTGAGGGTGTTCTTCAGCTCCAGGATCTCGCCGCGCGCGTCCACGTCGATCTTCTGCGACAGGTCACCGCGCGCCACCGCCGTCGCGACCTGGGCGATGTTGCGCACCTGCGAGGTCAGGTTCCCGGCCATGCCGTTCACGGAGTCCGTCAGGTCCCGCCACACGCCGGCCACACCGGGCACCTGCGCCTGACCGCCGAGACGGCCCTCCGTACCCACGTCCCGGGCCACCCGGGTCACCTGCTCCGCGAACGCCGAGAGCTGGTCCACCATCGTGTTGATGGTGTTCTTCAGCTCCAGGATCTCGCCGCGCGCGTCCACGTCGATCTTCTGCGACAGGTCACCGCGCGCCACCGCCGTGGTCACCTGCGCGATCTGCCGCACCTGAGAGGTCAGGTTGCCGGCCATGAAGTTGACGGAGTCGGTGAGCTCCTTCCACGTCCCGGACACCCCCTCGACCCGGGCCTGGCCGCCGAGGCGGCCCTCCGTACCCACGTCCCGCGCCATCCGCGTGACCTGGTCGGCGAAGCTGGAGAGCTGGTCCACCATCGTGTTCACGGTGTTCTTCAGCTGGAGCATCTCGCCCGAGACGTCCACGGTGACCTTCTGTGACAGATCGCCGTTGGCCACCGCCGTCGTCACCTGCGCGATGTTGCGCACCTGACCGGTGAGGTTGCGGAAGGCGGTGTTCACCGAATCGGTGAGGTCCTTCCACGTACCCGCCGCACCCGGCACCTGCGCCTGACCGCCCAGCTCGCCCTCGACGCCGACCTCGCGGGCCACACGCGTCACTTCCGCACCGAAGGACTGGAGCTGGTCCACCATCGTGTTGACGGTGTTCTTCAGCTCCAGCATCTCGCCGGCCACGTCGACCGTGACCTTCTGCGACAGATCGCCGTTGGCCACCGCCGTCGTCACCTGTGCGATGTCCCGCACCTGCGTGGTCAGGTTGCGGAAGACCGTGTTCACCGAATCGGTGAGGTCCTTCCACGTACCCGCCGCACCCGGCACCTGCGCCTGACCGCCGAGCAGGCCCTTCGCCCCGACCTCGCTGGCCACACGCGTGACCTCGTCCGCGAAGGTCCGCAGCGTCTCCGTCATCTGGTTGATCGTTTCGGCCAGCTGCGCCACCTCGCCGCGCGCGCTGACCCGTACCTTCTGCGACAGGTCACCGTTGGCGACAGCCGTCGTGACCTGCGCGATCCCGCGCACCTGGGCCGTCAGGTTGCCCGCCATCGTGTTGACGGAGTCGGTCAGGTCCTTCCAGACACCCGCGACCCCGGGCACCTTCGCCTGGCCTCCGAGCTCACCCTCCGTACCCACCTCGCGCGCGACCCGCGTCACCTCGGAGGAGAACGACGACAGCTGGTCCACCATCGTGTTCACGGTGTTCTTCAGCTGGAGCATCTCGCCGGCCACGTGCACCGTGACCTTGCGCGACAGATCGCCCTTCGCCACCGCCGTCGTGACGAGAGCGATGTCACGCACCTGAGCGGTGAGCCGGTAGGCCATCGTGTTGACGGAGTCGGTCAGGTCCTTCCAGGAACCCGACATCCCGCGCACCTGGGCCTGACCGCCCAGCTTGCCCTCGGTACCCACCTCCAGCGCGACCCGCGTCACCTCGTCGGTGAACGCGGACAGCTGGTCGACCAGGTTGTTGACCGTACGCCCGACCTTCAGGAACTCACCGCGCAGCGGATGCCCGGCCCCGTCCGCGGCCTGCGTCCGCAGGTCCATCCGCTGGTCCAGATCGCCCTCGGCGACCGCCGACAGCACCCGGCCCACCTCGGACACCGGCCGGGCCAGATCGTCGACCAACTGGTTCGAGGCGTCGATCGCGGCCGCCCAGGAGCCCTCACAGGCGCCTGTTTCCAGCCGTTCGCTCAGCTTCCCCTCGCGGCCCACCATCCGCCGCACCCGCGAGAGCTCTCCCGTCAGATGGAGGTTGCGATCGGCGACCTCGTTGTAGACGGCGGCGATCTCCGCCATCACACCGTCGCCGGACACCGTCAGCCGCTTGCGGAAATTCCCGTCCCGCATCGACACCAGGGCCGTGAGCAGCCGGTTCAGGGCCGCGGTATCGACTTCCGTCGTGCCGCCCCGGCGGGACCTCCCGCCCTTCGGGCGCGTTCCCGTTCGCCGCACCGCTGCGCCAGACTCCACCGTGTCCCTCCCGAAAGGGTCGACCGCTGTTCCACCGACACCAAGCGAGTCGCACGCCCGGCTATCCGATCCTGCCCAGTGTTTCACCCCGGCCGAACCCGGCCATAACACTTCGGCACCATCGCACACCGGCCGCACCCTGCGGGTGGAATCCCGGACGACGGCACCATGCCGACCGCGAAGGTAAGTAACCTGGCACCCGATGTCCAACCGCGTCGAAGGAGATTCGTGATCACGGCTCGGGCGGCTGCCAGCTTCGACCCCCTCGGGCGCTCGGTCGCCGCGGCCCGGGCGTTCGTCCGCGACACCCTGCAGGGATGGGGCTTCGCGGACATCGTCGACGACGCCGTGGTGCTCACCAGCGAGCTCGTCACCAACGCCGTGGTCCACGCCGGCACCAGGGCCGAGGTCCTGTGCCTGCGCTCCGGGGACGGGGTACGCGTGGAGATCGCCGACCGGTACCCGGAACGTGAGCTTCCTCTCCAACACCCCGGCGAGCGGCCGTACGCCGACCCCGACCGCGAGAACGGCCGCGGGCTGATGCTCTGCGCCGCCCTCGCCACCCGCTGGGGAGTCGAGTACACCGCCACCCACAAACACGTGTGGTTCCGGCTCGACCTCCCGGACCGGCCGGTCGGTACCCGATCCGCCGGACCCGTCGTACCGGACCGCCTCCTGCCCCTCGCCGACAGCCGCGTCCGCGTCGCCGTCCTCCAGATCGACGCCTCCGACGCGATCTCCGCCTGGAACGAGGACGCCGAGCACGTCTTCGGCTACGCCGCCGAGAAGGTCCTCGGCCGCCCCCTCTCCGAGCTCGCCGCCTGGCCCCAGACCCCCGGCACCGGCACCGGCATCGCCGAGGCCCTGCGCCTGTCCCGCTGGGAGGGCAGCTACGGCATCCGCGGCGCCGACGGCCGCGTGATCCCCGTGTACGCCTCCCACCTGCGGGTCCGCGATGCCCACGGAGAACCGTCCATCGTCTGCCTGCTGGTCCACGACGACGAGCGGGCCCTGCTCCAGACCCCCGTGCGGGTCGCCGCGGCCGACAGCCTCCAGCTCACCGAACCCCGGCCCGCGGACCCCTTCGAGGTCTTCATCGGCTCCCCCGCCCCCGACGACCTGGACGGACTCCTCCAGCGCACCGTCGAACGCGCCCGCGACATGCTCGACGCCGACTCCGCCTTCCTGCTGCTCGCCACCGACGACGAGACCGAGCTGGAAGTCCGCGCGACGACCGGGCTCCCCTCCACCCGCCAGCGCTTCGCCCGCGTCCCCGTCGAGGCCGGCACCAACCGGTACGGCTCGGCCCGCATGCCCGCCGTCCACGACGACCTCGCCGCCGTCCCCGGAGCCGTACCGCTCCTGGAGGCCACCGGCATGCGCTCGGTGATCACCGTCCCGCTCAAGGTCGAAGGCCGGCTCACCGGCTCGCTCGGCGTCGCCGCCGAGAACCCCGGCCGCTACTCGAACGCCGAGGCCCTGCGCCTCCAGTTCGCCGCCGACCGCATCGCCCTCGCCGTCGAATCCGCCCGCCTCGGCGAGCTGGAACGGCTGCGCCGCGGTTCCCTCTCCTTCCTCGTCGAGGCATCCGACCTGCTCGCCGGCACCCTCGACCGGGACCAGACCCTGGCCCTCATGGCCCAGATGACCGTCCCCACCCTGGCCACCTGGTGCGCCGTCTACACGATCGCCGACCAGTCCTCGGACCCCTACCTCGCGTACGTGCTCCACGAGGACGAGGAGCGCATCGACGGCCTCAAGGCCCTGCTCTCCCGCGTCAGCCCGCCCGACCCGGTCCGCGAGGCCGGCGCCCGCCCCTGGCCCGCGACGGCCCAGGCGGTCGGCGGGGAGACCGTGGTCCTCCCGCTCCTGGCCCGCAACCGCGTGATCGGCATGCTGACCCTCGGCAAGCCGTCCGAGGAGCACTTCCGCCAGGAGATCCTGGAACTCGCCGAGGACCTCTCCCGCCGGGCCGCCCTCGCCCTCGACAACGCACGCCTCTACTCCGAGCGCACGGCGATCAGCCGCTCCCTGCAGCGCAGCCTGCTCCCGCCCGGCTCCCCCGCCATCCCCGGCATGGAGGTCGAGGTCATCTACCGCGCGGCCGGAGAGGGCAACGAGGTGGGCGGCGACTTCTACGACGTCTTCCCGATCCGCGACGGCGCGTACGGCTTCGCCATCGGCGACGTCTGCGGTACGGGCCCCGAGGCGGCCGCCGTCACCGGCCTCGCCCGGCACGCCCTGCGCCTACTGGCCCGCGAAGGACTCGGCGGACCGGCCGTCCTGGAGCGGCTGAACGCGGCCATCCTCGACGAGGGCGCCCGCAGCCGCTTCCTCACCCTCCTGTACGGGGAACTCCACCCGCAGCCGGACGGCGGCGCCCTGATGAAGGTCGTCTGCGCGGGCCACCCGCTCCCGCTGCGCCTGCGCCCGGACGGCCGGGTCACCCCGGCCGCGGACCCGCAGCCGCTGCTCGGCGTGATCGACGACCTCGACCTCTACGAACAGACCCTCACCCTGGACCCGGGCGACGTGCTGCTCTGCGTCACGGACGGCGTCACGGAACGCCGCGAGGGCACCCGCATGCTGGGCGACGACGGCCTCACGGAGGTCCTCACCACCTGCACGGGCCTCACGGCCGGCGCCGTCGCCGCCCGCGTCCTGCGCGCGGTGGAACGCTTCGCGGCCGAACCCGCCTCGGACGACATGGCCATCCTGGCGTTCCGCGTCCCCCAGCCGCGCACGGGCGACTAGGCCGTACCCGGGTGGCGGGTGGCGGACCGCAGTGCGAACGCCATCACCACTTCGAAGACGCCGAGCAGGACGAGCCACAGGCCCAGCAGCCGGGTCAGCGCGACCGCGGAATCCACCGGGAAGCAGAGCACGACGATTCCGGCGACGGTTCCGAGTGCGCCCAGGCCGAACAGCAGGCCGCGGTGCACGACCGCGCGGTCCGCGAGCGCGGTGTACGCCGTGAGCACTCCGGTCAGCAGCCAGAACACGCCGAGGATCAGGGAGAGCGCGCCGATCGTCTGCATCGGATGCCGTAGCACCAGGACTCCCGCGAGGAGGGCCAGCACGGCGACCAAGACCGCGGCGAGTCTGCTGCCGCCGTCGTTGCTGTGCGAGAACGCGGTGACGAAACGGAAGACACCCGCCACGAGGAGCTGCAGACCGATGATGACGGCCAGGATGTGCAGCGTCTCGTCCGGCCAGACGAGGATCAGGATGCCGGGGATCAGGGTCGCGAGGGCGAAGCCGAGTGCCCAGTGCCACGCGCCCCCGACCTTCTTGAGGACATCCTCGGGGTCGCTCTGCTTGTGCTGCGGGGCCGCGTCAAAGGGAACGGTCATCATGCCTCCCGGGGTTCGCCCCTTCCCGCCCATGTTAGAGAGTCGCGGTGCACCCCGCCCGTCCGGACTCCGGGGCCGGCCCCGGAAACGCAAAAAGGCCCCCGCCAAGAGGCGGGGGCCTTTTTCTTTGGAGCCCTTTAACGGAATCGAACCGTTGACCTTCTCCTTACCATGGAGACGCTCTACCGACTGAGCTAAAAGGGCGGGTTGTTCGGCGGCGTCCTACTCTCCCACAGGGTCCCCCCTGCAGTACCATCGGCGCTGAAAGGCTTAGCTTCCGGGTTCGGAATGTAAACCGGGCG
>NZ_JBFAZJ010000020.1:0-164220 GCF_040681715.1 Streptomyces sp. NPDC051582 | reverse complement strand
TGGGGGGTGTGGTGCGGCCGGGGTGTGTCTTTGCGGGGGGGGGGGGCCCCCCCGCGGCGCCGGGGGGGGGGGGGGGGGGGGGGGGGGGGCGGGGGCGCCCCCCCGCCACCGGCCCTGAAGGAACGGGCAGTTCCCTCGTCCATGACGTTGCGTATTGTATTTCCAATATGTATTGTCATCTCATCGCCTGGTGCACAGCACCCGCGAGTTTCCCCAAGTCCCCTGTGTCCAGGTAGGGATGACATGAATTTCCATCTGTCCGACGTATCCGACTCCGAGTTGCTGGCGGGCGTCACTGCGGCAGCCAAGCGGGCCCCCGTCGGTGGAGCCGATCTCCTCATCCTCACGGAGCTCCAGCTGCGGCTCTACCGCGAACTCCACGCCGCTGCGGACCATCTGCTCCGGGCGCCGGAAGGTCGCGAGACCTCCCCGGCGAAGGTCGGGCGGATCCATGACGCCATCGACGGCATCCTCGGCGCGGATGAGGAGATGGCCGTCTTCCGCCAGATGTACGACCACCTGGCGAACGCGGCTCTGAGCGAGCAGCGGGTGGCCGACGAGCTGCTGGCGCTGTCCAGCACTCAGCACGGCCCGGGCGGGGCGTTCCTCAAGCGCGTACTGCGGTTCGCAGCCGCCGACGCGTACGCCAGCACGGTCCAAAGGCTCCTCGCCGACTTCGTCAGGTCCACGGAGCCGGAGACCGTACGGGCGGCCATGGCACAGCTCGCGGGCCTGGAGTGGGCCCTCGACCCGGACGACAAGCACCACCGTCCGGTCATGGACACCACGGACGGCGTCGTCAACGACACCGATGCCGAAGTCCGCCGGTTCCAGGCACTGGGGCTTCGCCCCGGCCACGGCACGGCCCCGGGCGGGGCCCTCACCGGCTCGGACACCGCCGCTTGGGGCACCCCAGACGAGCACCGCATCCGCATCTGGCGCCGCCGGTACGTGGATGCCCACACCCAGAGCCTCGACTTCGCCCTGATGAAGGCGAAGGCGTACCGCCGGGACGCTGAACGGCTGGCGCCCTACGGCCACCCGGACGGCCTGGAAGCCGCCGTCGCCTTGCAGCTGCGGCAGGAAGCCGACCGGGCGCGCTCCGCCCGCCTCTTCCAGATCGGCGACTCCCTCGGCCAGATGGCACTACGCCGCGTGGTGCGGCGGGCGGACAAGGCCACGACACCGTTCGATCCTGCCCACCTCCCCGCCTCGCGCGGGATGCTGTTCCTCGACACCCCCCTGGACCTTCCCAACGGCCGACGCGTCGTCGGCTACGTATGGGGCCCGTGGTCGCCCCGGACGGAAGAGGGCTGGTTCCTTCTCCGGCCCGACCGGTACCTGGAGCCGGTGGAGCCCCCGCACGATGACGTCCCCTGGACATGGGTCACTCCGCTGACATGTGACGAGTCGCTGCTGAAGCTGCCGTTCTCGCCGTACGACACCCTGATGGCGCGCCCCGGCGAGGTCCTGGAGCCGGAGGCCCGGCTGCGCGACCCGGACAACCCCGAGCGGTACCGCAGCGGCTCGGCGCGCCAGGGCTGCCAGGAGCTGATGACGCGCCACGTGCGCGCCCTGTGGGAGCTGCTGACCCAGCACAAGCGGACCACGGTGCGAGTCCTCTCCCACCAGGTCCACCAGCTCAAGCCCAGCAAGCGCGAGGCCGAGCGGCGGCGGGGCATCTCCGACTCCGGCCAGGTCGAGAACTGGTGGGTCGACCCGGACGCGGGCGAGCGTTTCCAGGAGCAGCGGCCCAGCCATCACCGCGAGAGCGGGTCCGGCCACACGCTGACGGTCCGCTACTGGAGGGGCGAGCACGAGCGCCAGCAGTGCCCGAATCCCCACCGGCACGCCGCCCTGGAGACGGCCAAGGAAGGTAGCTGCCCGCACTACGAGATCACCATCCCCGAGCACCCCGTGGGGCCCGCCGACGCGCCTTGGTCCGACCGGCTGCGCCGCGCTCGGGCCCGCCCCTCGGCGAAGTCCCAGCGCACCGCAGACGCGTAGTCGTCCATCTTCTGGCCGGGCAGGCCCTGCCTGCCCGGCCAGAGCACCCCGTGGCCCATTCACAGGGCCGAACTCCCGATCACCTTCAACCGAGGAGAGTCATGTCCGAAGACCTCCGCCCCCGTACGCACCAGCACCGCCGCTGCCAGCCGCTGCACACCGTCTACGGCCTGGTCGCGCTGCTCGCCGGCTGCGGCATCCTGCTGGAGCAGCCCGTCATGTGGCTGTTTGTCGTGCCCCTCGCTGTCCTTGTCGTCGAAACGCGCCGGCTCGCCCGGAGCCGGGCCTGCGCCGCCCTGCGCAGGCGGGAGGAGCGCAAAACCGCCCCGGCTCGCGCCCGCTGGGTCTGGGGTGCTGCCGCGGCCGGTCTGGACGCCGCCCTGGTGGCCGGAGCCTTCGCCGTCTGCACCGTGTTGCTGCTCGGCCATGGTGACGCACTCGTCCTGCGCGGACGGGCAGCGGACTACCTGGCCCTCGGCGCAGGGGCGGCGTTCGCCGGCGCGCATGCCCTTACGCACCGCATGTCCGCCCGAGCCCCGAAGGCGCCGCAGCCCGAGGCGTGACAACTCCCCTTGCCGCACCGTGCCGGGCGATCACCCGGCACGCCCTTCCCCTCAAGTCTTGGGAGAGACCGTCATGTTGCACTTCGACCCCGCCACCACGAGCGGCTCGGCCGTCGCGTCCCTGTTCCGCGTGTGGTGCTCCCTGCGTGAGACCGGTCCCGGGCACCGGCCGGAGGCTGCGGAGCTGGCCAGCGCCGTGGAGGAGATGTTCGCCGGCCTCGGCCTGGACCCGGACGGCCCTCCTGCGCAGGTCGAGCCGCCCGGCACGGGAGAGGTGTTCACGGTCTTCGGTCTGCGGTACGACCGAGCCGACGCGCTGCTGGTCGCCGGTGTCATTCCGGGCGAGCACGCCGCTGCCGCCGTCGAACTGGACGGCGACGAGACCGACTTCACCCGGTGGATCGACACCTTCCGCGCCGAGTCCGGGGACGCGGCCGCCACGGCCGCGCGAGCACAGGTCGAGGGCGGGGACTACTGAGACACCCACACCAGTCGTGTTGTGTATTCATGTTCCAATGTGTAATGTGATTGCACGTCGGGTCCGGCGTCCACCGGCGCCCCAGACCTGGACCACTCCCCTCCCTTCCTCCAGCTCAGGAGACGACTGTGCCCACCCCTGTCGTGACCCGCACCCCCGACCGCCGCGTACCCACCGAACGCGGACTTCGGACCCGCCAGAACCTGATGGACGCGACGCTCGAACTCCTCGCCACCCGGTCCTACCGCGACATCAAGGTCCTGGACATCGCCCGGGCGGTGGGCACGTCGCCCGCGACGTTCTACCAGTACTTCCCCGACGTCGAGGGCGTCGTCCTCGAAGCGTCCCGGTTCCTGGTCGAGGAGACGAACTCGGCGCTCGACGCCTTCGAGGACGGCTCCTGGTCCTCGGACGGACTGCCCGGCGCCGCCCGGCTCGTCGACGCCGTACTCGACAGCTGGAGCAATCACCTCCCGGTCATGCGCGTGCTGACCGCCGTCGCCGCCGAGCGGGACCCCCGCTTCGTCAAGGCGTACTTCGCGGCCACCCGGCCCGTCGTCCGCGCCCTGACGGCGGCCACCACCCAGACGACCACGCCCGACGACGAGGGCAAGGAACTGATCCACGCCCTCGTGTCCGGCCTGACCGCCGCCGCCGGACACGAGAACGCCGGAAGCGTCCAGGGGCTGACCAAGCGCCAGCGGCGCCGGGGACTCGCCCGCCTCGTCCACGCCGCCGTGACCACGGCCGACGCCTAGAACCCCCGCTCCGCCACCATCCGCAATCCCAGGGAGAACACCTTGATCCAGCCAGCCTCTCTCGCCCTCGGCTTCGGCCTCGGCGTCCTCAGCGTCCTGATCCGCGCCCTAGCTCTGCGCTTCCGGCCGCGCCGCGCCCCCCTCCCCCTTTCGGTCGCCTCGCCGAGCCCCGAACTCGTCTCCGCCATGTCTGCGGCCGTCGCCGAGCGGTACCCGAACCTCGGAGGGTTCGACTACGCCACCGTCAGCGTCTTCGAGCGCAACGCACCGGAGAACACGGTGTACCTCACCCCCACGCGCGGCCCCCACCGGGGCGCCATACGCCTGGACCCCAGCGATTCGAACAGCCCCGGTGGCCGGGCCGCCCGGCTGCTGGCCGAGATGAACCTGCCTCACGTCGGCGTCCTGGTCATCCCGCTCGGCCCGCGCTGACCCGGCTCTCGCCGCCCCGGGCTCGCTCCGGGGCGGCGACCGACCGGCCCCCGTGACCGTCAGCCACCGCAGGCTGACCCCTCCCCTGCCCCGATCCCCGACCCGTCAGCGAGGAACCGTGACCATCCCGTCCCGCCAGTTGTTCAAGTACGGAAAGTGGGTGTTCGACATCGACCGGGCCATGCGCCTCCTGGAGGAGCACCCCCGGCCCACCGAGCAGACCTCCGTAGCCGACTGGTCGGCCGCCTACCACTTGAGCCTGCTCAGGCCGGACTACGACGGCCTCTCCTGGTGCCCGATCTTCGGCCCGGACCAGTCCCACTTCAGCGCCGAGCACGCCATGCGCACCGACCTCGAACAGCCGGTGATCATCTCCACCCTGGAGTTCGACAGCGGCCCGGCTCGCCTGCTGATCGACGGAGTGCACCGCATGTACCGGGCGATGACCGAAGGGCGCACGACCCTCCCCGCGCACGTCCTGACCGTCGCCGAGACCGCGACGATCCGCGAGCACTGACACCGCCCACCCCACTCAGGAGCCCCCATGACCTCCATCGGCACCGCCCGTCACTTCCAGCCCCACGGCACGCCCGGCCACGTATGCCGCGACCACAACCGGGCAGTTCTGGCCCCGGCCGTCGCCGTCGAAGCCCTCCGCAAGGGCCTCGGACCCGACCTGACCGACGCCCAGCTCGACGAATGCGCGGAGATCGCCGAGCGCAACCCGCTGTCCGACACCTCGCGCGCCGCCGTCCGTGCCGCGCTGGAGCCCGCCCTGTCCGTGCGCAACTCCCCGGCGACCGTGCACCATCGGCTGCTTAACCTGACACCCGGACACCCGCTGCGCGTCCGCGTCGGCGACACCGAGTACTTCCTGGTCCCCATCCCCATCACGCTGTAGCCCGCAGCCCGCACAGGCTTGCGGGTGGCCCGAATCAGACACCCCTCACCAACGCGTCCGGCCCCGGCCGGACGCGTTTTGGCATGATCCCCCTCGACCGAGCTCCGGTACCTGACACAGGGGGAACCATGTCCGTGCGCCTGCGCCACACCCTTCCGACCGTGCTCGTGGCCGGGGCGCTGCTGATCTCCGGCTGCGCCGGCTCCGACAGCGATCCCCACGCCGACGGCAAACCAACAACCAGCGCCCCAGCGGCCCGGCCTTCGTCCTCCACGGTGCTGCCGCACGGGATCGTGAAGCCGGGAACCGCGCTCCCGGTCGGCGACGGCGCATGGACGGTAACGCTGCAGGGCGTCGAGCGACTGCCGGCCGGGGCCGTGCCCGGCGTGCCGGCCGGCTCGAGCGCGTACACGGCGCGGGTGACCGTGGCCAACCAGCGGGCGCAGGTCGCGACCGCGCCGCGGACCGCCGTCACCGCCCGCTACGGAGCTCTCGGGCACACGGCTACCGAAGCCGACAGCAGCACGTCCTCCGCCAAGGACGAACCGCAGCAGGTCCGACCCAACGGATCCGTCGACCGGGACCTGAAGCTGGTGCTTCCCGATCAGGCCCAGGGCCTGCCCGTCACCGTGACCGTGGAAGCGACCGAGGAGGGCCTGGCCGAGCCGGAGCTGCTCTTCTTCGAAGGCGCCCTTCCAGGCACCGCCGCATCCCCGGACACCCAGGCGCCGCAGGGCGCGCCGGCCGGGCAGTCGGTCACGCCGCTCGGGCAGTGGAACGGCCAGGTGCGCGTGGGCAAGGTGACGGTGAGCGGCGAGGGCGCCTCGCGCACCGGGAGCCTGGAGCTCAGCGTGGTCAACCGCTCCCGCGACCCGATGCCCGGCCTGGGCACCACCGTGCGGATCCTGACCGGCCAGGACCTGCACCTGGCCGCTACCGTCCGCCCGGTGTACGGGTACCGCGACGCCGCGATCGCCCCGTACCGCACCGCTACGCAGAGCGTCTCCTTCCGTGTTCCGGAGGCGGCCGTCGGCGGCCCTGTGACGGTCGAGGCAGTCGACGCGGGCGGCTCCAAGGTCACCTTCGACGGCACGCTCGGCTGAAGGAGCCCATAAAAGTTCGGGCGGAGTGTCACACCGGCGGCGTCCGCCACACCTGTAGCAGGTGAACGGTGCCTTCTCCGACCCGAACAGGACTCCCTTACATGGCCCCTCGCCTCCTGGCCGCCGGCCTCGTGCTCGCCGGCGCGCTCGCCGCCTCCGCCTGCGGACCCCTCACCGCCCCCGGCTCCACCGCCGATGCCGCCCCCGCTCGTGGTCCGGCCGCGGCCGGGGGCGCGCCCGTGCTGGCCCAGCTGAACAACCTGACGGTCCGGGCACAGACCTCCCTCGCCGGCTACAGCCGCGACGCCTTCGGACCGGCGTGGAGCGATGCGGGCACGGTCGAGATGTCGGGGAATTCCTGTCCGACGCGTCAGGACGTCCTGGCCCGCGACCTGGACGACGTCGTTCGGGCCGAGGACGGCTGCACCGTCCTCTCCGGCGTTCTCCACGACCGGTACACGGGCCGGACGATCGACTTCAAGCGCGGCCCCGGTACGTCGATGGCAGTGCAGATCGACCACGTCGTCCCCTTGGCCCTCGGGTGGCGCTCAGGGGCGCGGGAGCTGACCGCCGCGCAGAGGCTGAACTACGCGAACGACCCGGCCAATTTGGTTGCTGCCGACGGGCCGACGAACGCTGCGAAGGGCGCCAAGGACGCCTCGGTGTGGATGCCCCCGCGGGCCGAGGCCCACTGCTGGTACGCGACCGCTCAGGTCCGCGTGAAGACCAAGTACCGCCTGTCGGTCACGCCGGCGGAGAAGGCGGCCCTGCGCACCGCGCTGGACTCCTGCCCGGCCGAGGCGGCCCGGCGATGAGGCCGCCCGCACAGCCGCTGCCCTTCGGCGGGGACCCGGACCGGTGGACCCACGCTGTCCGGGAAGCCGCCCGGCTCCATCACGCCGTGCACGCCGAACTGGCCGGGCAGCTCGCGGCCCCGGCCAGCGAGCGATCCGCCATGCAGGCACTGCTGCTGATACGGGAGCGGACCCGGGGCGGGTGGCTGCGCTGGGACATCTTCGGGCCGCACCCTGCGGGCGTGCTGCGCGAGGCAGGCGTCTTCGATCCGGGGCAGCACCTGGTGGGACGCTGGGTGTGCCGGACGGTCTGGGGGCGTCGCCCTCCCCTGTACATCTGGACGCTGGGAGGGCTGGAGCTTCCTCGGCCCCTCCCGGTCGGCCGGACCGCGCTGTTCGCCGTGACCGCCTTCGCCGCCCTGGGCCCCGCGACGTCCGTACTGCCGGCGGCCTCCGGTCTGCTCGTGGCCGGCGTGGCCGGCCTGGTCGCGGCTGCCGGACTGCCGGCGGCCGTCCGGCACCTCACCCGGCGCCGCGTGCGCGGGGTGGAGACGGGCGAGGCGTACGCCGCGGTCTTCTTCCGGCTGCTGGCCGCCGAGCAGCGCCTGCGCATGCTCGCCGAGCGCAGCGAGCGCTACGAGCTGACGCGCGCGGCGGCGGTGCTGCCGCGGCTGGTGTGGGACGCGGCCGGGCTGGTGTCGCTGGCGGCGGACGACGTGGAAGCCCGCGAACTCCTGTTCGGCTACGAGCAGTCGCTCGCGCTCCTGGTCGAGCAAGCCGTCGAGGTCGAGCGGCAGGAGGAGGCGGTGGAGTCGGCGATCCGTGACGACCGCGCGCCCGCGTCGCCGGCCCGGCCAGCGCTGCCGAAAGGGTTGCTGTCACGGGAGCTGCTGGACGAGGTGCGGCTGGAGCTGGAGGAGCTGGGGCAGGGACTGCGCCATGCCCGGGAGGTCCTGGGCGGCGCCGACGAGGGAACGCAGCATGCGACGAATGGAGAGAGCGATGAGTGAGCACGAGCTGGAACGGCCTGTCCTGTGGCGGGAGGCCCATCCGGACGCCTACGCCGAACTGAAGCGCACCTGGGGGGTGATCGGGCACAGCAGTGTCCTCATGGTGCTCAGCCTGAGCTTGATCGGCACATCGCTGACGCTGGGCTACCTGCATCTGCCGGGATGGCTGGCGACCGTTGCGCGCCTGGGCACCAGCGCAGCGGCGGTCGGCTGCGGCGCGGTCGGCCTGTGGCGGCTGGTCCGTGCCCTGTTCCGGTCGGTGCGGGCGGTCATCCGTACGCGCCGGCGCGGCGCCGGCGGCAAGGCGCAGGGGGCGGCCACCGAGGACACCCAGCCCGAGGCCACGCCGGCGACGGCGTCCTGAACAGGAGAGGGGAGCCGTGTTCCGGCTCGAGAGCTTCGCCGTCGGTGCCGTGGCCTGGTGCGTTCCGTTCGTGCGGGGGCTGAGCCGGCGCGGGGTCACCAGGGGGCTCGTTCCCGGGCGTCGCAGACGGCCTCCCACTCGGCGAAGGTGAGGCACTGCTCGGCGGTGCGCGCGTGGCGGGCCCGGTCCGCCGCCGCGAACGAGGCAAGAATCCGGTCGCGGATGACGAAGCCGGGCGGATCGGGTTCCGGCTCGGCGGGTGGGTAGAGGCTGTGCAGGCGGGTGTGCACCGTGTCCATGGCCTCCAGGAAGGCCGTGTTGGGCGGGACTGCGTCGGCCGGTTCCTCGCGCGGGCCGTGCGTCAGGGCTGGCTGGTCCTGGTCGGCGCGCTCGCTCCAGCGGGCCATGATCACGCTGGCCGGGGAGGCCGGCCGCCGGGGCACGCGCCAGACCGACAGGTCGGCGGCGATGTCGGCGGCGGACAGGCCGGTGGCGATCCAGGGCCGCAGCGCGAAGGCGAGGCGGCGCAGGCCCTCGCCCTGGGTCCACGGCACCCGGGGGCGTATCCAGGCGGCGACCGAGACGGCGTGGGCGGCCTGCTGGGTGCCGGCCCGGTAGGGCTCCGGAACCTCGTGCCTGCGTCGGGAGCGCGGCCTCGCGCCGCGGGGTGCGTTGGTGTTGTTCTTCTTCCCTCCCATCTCAGCTTTAGGACGTGGGTGGTTGGTCTTACAGGAAGGGGTGTCACGGCGGTGGGAAGGGTGGGTGCGGCGGCGGGCGTCGGCGATGGCCAGCTGGCGTCCGTGCTCGGTGAATCCGATGTGCCGTGCGTGGTAGCCGTGGCCGCTCACGCGGTGGCCGAGGGCGTCGTCCCAGGCGCGGGGGACCACGGCGGCGTAGATGGTGGCGGTGCCGGCCCACTCGCCGCTTCCGGCGGGGCGGGTGTTGGTCCGGGTTCCGTGTAGCGCCCAGACGAGGAGGCCGAGCTCGCGCAGGACGGCGATGTGCCGCTCCAGGGTGCGGCGGCTGATGCCGAGGCGCTTGAACATGGTGTCGCGGCAGTAGGCGACGTGTCCGTCGGCGTTCAGGCGCGCGGCGAGGTCACGCGCGACGCGCAGCGTGGTGTCGCCGGCCTTGGGGTGCAGGCGCTGGGTGATGGCCCAGGTGGCGGCGCGCAGGAAGTCGCCGCGCCGGGTACGCCGGGACGCGGTCGTGCCGATCTCCTGGTCCGCATGCTCGCAGACCGGAATGAATCGGTTGTTCGGGGATATTCGGTGTTGTCCGTGCGTTGGGCGCGGTGGGGCGGCGGTGGCGTGGACCGGCGCGCGGGCATGCTGCATCATGGGCAGGGCACGCCCTCCTTTCGGGCATGCGTGAGCCCCTCTTCGGTGGGGCCGGGTTCTTCGGGAACCAAGTGATCCGCCCTGGCAGGGGCGGTGTTGCCCGGTCTGCGGACCGGGTTCTTCACCAGGCGGGCTGGACACTCGCCGGGTGGTGGCAGAGATGCGGCGGGGCCGAGGTGCTGGACACACCGGGGGCCTCCTGCCGCGGGGCAGCCTACGGGGGACTGCCCGCTGTCAGGTCATGCGTTCATCGGACTCCAGGGTTGCGGGCGGTCGCAGAGGTCAGTGGCCCATGCCGGCGCCGCCGTCGACGGGCACCACGGCGCCGGTGATGTAGGCGGCGTGCTCGGAGGCGAGGAAGGCCACGGTCGCTGCGATCTCCTCGGGGCGGGCGAGCCGGCCGAGGGGGATCTGGGTCTTGAGGTTCTCGAGCTGCTCGTCGCTCAGTGCCTGGCTCATGGACGTCTCGGTGAGGCCGGGGGCCACCACGTTGAAGGTGATGCCGCGGGAGCCGAGTTCGCGGGCCATGGAGCGGGCGAAGCCGACGAGGCCGGCCTTGGAGGCGGCGTAGTTGGCCTGGCCGCTCTCACCGCGCAGGGCGACGGCGGAGGAGATGAACACCACGCGGCCCTTCTTCGCGCGGAGCATGCCGCGCGAGGCGCGCTTGGTGACGCGGAAGGCGCCGGTGAGGTTGGTGTCGACGACGGAGGCGAAGTCGTCCTCGCTCATGCGCATCAGGAGCTGGTCCTTGGTGATGCCGGCGTTCGCGACGAGGACCTCGACGGGGCCGTGCTGCTCCTCGACCTCCTTGAACGCGGCGTCGACCTGGTCTGTGTCGGTGATGTCGCAGCGGACGGCGAGCAGTCCCTCGGGGGGCTCGCCCGAGCGGTAGGTGATGGCGACGCGGTCGCCGGCTTCGGCGAGGTGACGGGCGATGGCAAGGCCTATGCCGCGGCTGCCGCCGGTGATCAGGACGGAACGGGACACGAGGTGGTGCCTTTCTGTGGTGCTTTGTGGGGTTCTGAAGTGGGTCAACTGGCCCGGCGGGCGCCGGAACGCGTCAGCTGTCCGCTCATCGCCGCGGCAGTGTCCATCACGGCGGCCACGTACCGGGCGCGAGTGGCGTCCCGCCGCATGGGCCCGTCCTTGGCGAGCAGCGCGACGGAGCCGGCGACGGCCGAGCCGTACCAGATGGGCGCGGCGATCATGGTGCGGCCGGGCAGCGGGGAAGGGCCGATGGCGTGACCTTCCTCACGGACGTGCGCGGTGTCGATCTTGTGGTCGCCGATGGAGCCGAGGCAGGCGAGGATCGCCAGGCCGGCGGCGTCGGACTCCAGAGGCGCTGATTCAAGAGATCGCAAAGTGATCTGAGGCGACGTGAGGACCTCGTCGGCGTGTGGTCCGTATGCCCGTTCCGCGCAGATCCTCATCGGAGTGCCGATCAGGTGCGGTCGGTAAACAAATGCGACCTGGCCTGTTCTCGACTGTAGTGTGACGATCTCGGCCCTCACCGCAGGGGAGGGCGGGCCAGCCTGGAGGGGCTGGGCGGGTGTCGAAGAGGGGGGACCGTGCAGCGCGTCAGTCAGGGCGTAGCGAGCACGCGGCCCGCGCTGTTCGACGGCGCCCTCCCGCATCAAGGCTTGCAGATACCGGTGAGCGGTCGGCGCGGGAAGCTCCGCGGACTCGGCTACCGACGCCAGGGGATGTTCACCCGGCCCGAGACGGATCAGCGCTCTGAGCACCGCCATGGTGCGTGCCACGGCTCCGCCCGTGCGGTCCGGCGGGGTGGCAACGGGATGCAGCAACGCGAACTCCCCCTCGCGGTTGTGGAGAACCTTCGCGTCTCCCACAACGCGGATTCGATCCAGTGGTCGATTCTTCCCGGCCAAGATCCCGCTCACCAGGCTCTGAATTTTCCGGTCCTCGAATTTCAGGAGCGAGCGCTTCCGGTATATCGCGCGGCCGGCACGGGGATGGCAACACGGGGAAGGGTACAAAGTTGAATCAGAAGGAGGCGTTGCAGCAGCTGCTGCAATGGAAGCGCGGACAGATAGACCCGGTCGAGCTCGGCTGGCCCAAGCGCACCGGCAGGGGACGGCGCTCACGCGGCCTGTCCCAGGCCCAGGTCGCCCAGGCGCTGTTCGTCACGGAGAAGACCTACGCCGAGTTCGAGCGCGGGAACACACCCCAGCCGACCGCCGAGTTCCTCGACAACGTGGCCAAGGTGTTGAACATGAACGAGCGCGAGCGGACCGCGCTCTACGT
Organism: Streptomyces sp. NPDC051582; assembly: GCF_040681715.1. Lineage (NCBI taxonomy): Bacteria > Bacillati > Actinomycetota > Actinomycetes > Kitasatosporales > Streptomycetaceae > Streptomyces > Streptomyces sp. NPDC051582. The sequence goes on along the minus strand of NZ_JBFAZJ010000020.1, from coordinate 152,205 downwards.
CTACGCGATCGGCTACGAGCCCCCGTTCCCCATGGACCCGATGGCAGGGACGAACGTCGACCCGGCGTGGCAGGTGGCCGTCAACGGCGTCTCCGGGCAGCCCTGTTACATCAATGACGTCGCCTGGAACGTGCTGGCCGCCAACGACGACTTCAAACTCATGTTCCCGCAGCCCGAGGGGAAGTCCCCGGCCCTGCCCGAACGCAACCTGATCCGGTGGATGCTCCTGCGCGAGGACGCGCGCGAGCACCACCTCGTCGACTGGGACACACGCTGGGCGCCGCAGGTCGCAGCCCAGCTGCGCACGGCGGTCGCCGCGCACCCCGAGAACGAAGATCTCCAGATGCTCGACAAGGAGGTCAATGACGACCCGGTGGCGGGGCCGATCTACCGCGACCACAGCCTCGCGTACATACATCCCGACGGCGACGCGCGGCCGATGCGGCACGCCGGCTTCGTGACCCCGCGCGGTACCGAGGACCACCGCACCCGGTGCTGCGAGCGGCACGCGCCGTCCCAGCTGGGCACCGTCACCATGTGCGCCGCCCAGCCGTTCGGCAGCCCGGGCGCCCGGTTCTTCCTCCTGCCGTTCGTGCCCCACCACTGACACCGCGCCCGCGGTCGCCTCGGCGGAGAGATTTCGTCCGGGCGGCCGCGGCCCGCACAATGCATGCCCATGGCTACCACTGACCTGAAGCAGATCGCGCCCGGCGTCTTCGCCTGGCAGCCCGGCCACGACGCGACCTGGGGCCTGGCCAACTGCGGTCTCGTCGTCTCCGGGGGCCAGGCCCTCGTCATCGACACGCCCTACACGCCCGCCCTGACCGACGTCTTCCTCGCCGCGGCCCGCACGGCTGCGGGCCCCGGCGTCCCGCTGGACCGGGTCGCCGTCACCCACGCCAACGGTGACCACACCTGGGGTCTTCAGCAGCTTCCCGGCGCCGAGGTCTTCGCCACCCACGCCGCACTTGCGCACCAGTGCCTGGAGCCGAAGCCGCAGCAGCTGCAGGCCCTCATCCACGACACCGACCCAGGTCAGCCCCTCGGCTGGTATTTCCGGGAGCACTTCGGCAAGTTCGACTTCGCGGGCATACAGGTTCTCCCGCCGACCGCGACGTTCACCGGACGCCATGACCTCGCAGTCGGCGACATCCCCGCGGAGCTGCACGAGGTCGGCCCGGCCCACACCGTCGGCGACCTCATCGTCCATCTGCCGGAGCAGCGCGTGGTCTTCGCCGGCGACATCGTCTTCGCGGGAGACCATCCCTCCCACTGGGCCGGCCCCCTGGATCGCGTCGCTGCCGCCTGCCTGCGGATCCTGGACCTCGACCCCGAATGGATCGTCCCCGGCCACGGACCGCTGATGACCCCCGACGACCTGCGGACCTACGTCGCCTACCTCGACGACCTCTCGGACCAGGCGTACGTGATGCACGGCCAGGGCCGGACCGCCATCGAGGCGGCCCGCATCCTGATCAAGGAAGACCGCTACCCCGGCCTCGGCCTTCCCGAGCGGCTCGCGATCACCCTCAGCACGGAATACCGCCACCTCGAGCAGGACACCGCCGCGCCGAACCTGCTGGAGCTGATGGACCACGCGGCACTCATCGCCTGGGACCGCTCCTCGGCCGGCCCGCTCGCGCCCTGACCTCTGCTCCGGCGGCTGCACCTCACCCATTCCGGCTGGTGAAACAGCGCGCCCCACTCCGTTCCGATCATTGAAATATGAACCGCTTGCGCAGCGCAGGGGCTTGACCCGCGCTCCCCAGGGGCGGTCAACTACCGACGTCGGCGCGCCGTGCACGCACGGGGGAGCGCCCACCCAGGCACCGAGGGCCCTCCCACGCCCGTTGACGTGCGCGGTCGAGCAGCACGCTGTTGCTGGACTCGATTCCGGATGCCGCCGCCGGCCCCCCGGTGGCGGCATCCGCTCGAAGCCGCCCCGCACCAGGGAGAGTTCATGAGCCCCGCCCCCATTGTCTTGCAGATCCCCGTCGCCGTTCCGGAGTTTCTCGCCCCCCGCATCAAGGACCTCCGCCAGACCCTCCGCGCCGGCCGGCGCGAGGAGGCCCTGACGGCCGCTCGGACCATCAGCGAGGAACTCGCCGAGAGCCACGGCTCCCTGCACAACTACACCCTCCACGCCCTCGAACTCGTGGCCTTCTGCGCCCAGCTTGCCGAGCAGCCCGCCATGGCCACCGAGGTCTCGGTGCACACCGCCGCGTCCTGGCAGCAGGTTCTGGATGCCAGCCACGGCCAGATCCGCCGGCAGGCCCGCAACGCCGCCGCCTCCTGGCTCACCGTCACCAACGCGCCCGACGCCGTCAGGACCGGAAGGGTCCTCCTGGCGCTGCTGCAATCCGTCTACGGCAAGGACCACCCCTCCACACCCTTCGTGGAACGTCGACTTAACGCCATCACCGGCGCCGACCAGGAGGCCGCCCGGAACGCCTTGCGCGCGTCGGGACCGGCCCTGCTGATCAAGCCCTGAAGCCCTGGCCACAGCCTTTTCAAAATGCCCGCGCCAGAGGCATATACCGGAAGTGCGGCTACCGGAAAAAACCGGGCCTGGCTGCTTCTGATCTTTCTGGCCAGAATCAAGGTCGGACTGATCGCGTTGTGGGAGACGCCCAGTCCCAGATCGCGAGGGGGACAGTCGCGTTGAACCAGACCACTGCCGGCTCCACGACCAGGACCGCCGACACCACGGCAGATGCCGGCCGACCGGCCTCGACTGCCGTGCTCCTCGGCGTGTCCAGGAGCCCGCGGGCGCCCCGGTATCCGCAGGGCGCCGTCGGCATGACGGCAGGCGCCCGGTGTTCGGCGCCGCCCCGCTCTCTCGTACCGCCGGCCCAAGTCACCCCCGGCTCTGGCCGTGCCGTCGTCTGAGGCCACGCCTCCGTTTCCTACGATCAGCCGTCACCACTACTCACAAGGGGGATACGTCAGTGTCGATCTCAAGCGCCGCTCCGGGCACCAACCGCTGGCTGCGTCGAACGGTGGTCGCGGCCACGGCTACGGTCCTGACCCTCTCGGTCGCCGGCTGCGGAGGCGGCAGCGAGAAGAAGCCCGCTGCCTCCCCCACCCCGAGCGCGACGCCGAGCGCCGACCCGCAGGCGAAGGCCAAGGCAGAGGTCCTGGCGGTCTACCGCAGCTATTGGGACGCACAGGTCAAGGCGTACGCGAAGGCCAGCACCGTCGACACGGGGCTGGATAAGTACGCCTTCGACAAGGCGCTGGGCAAGGCCGAGTCCGAGCTCGTCGCGCTCAAGCTGAACGGCAACGTGATCAAGGGCGAGCCGAAGCTCTCTCCGGAGGTCACCGCGGTCAGCCTGGACGAGTCGCCGAAGAAGGCGACCATCACCGACTGCGTCGACGTGACGAACTGGAAGCTGGTCAAGGAGAAGACCGGCGAAGAGGTGAAGCTGCCCAAGGAGCGGCTCACCCGGTTCGTCACCACCATCTCCGCCCGGACCGTCGGCGACAAGTGGATGATCGTCGAGACGCAGCAGCAGGACCGCACATGCTGACCCGCAAGGCCGCGGCCGTCATATCCGCGCTCGCCGGCATCGTCTACCTGCTCCTTCCCTCTCAGGCATGGGCCGACGGCGGGGGCGGCACGGACGTCGGCAACTGCAACAGCACCTGGATCTGCACCGGAGTCGAGATTCCCGGGCATCCCGGTGGCGGCGGTGGCGGCGGGGGCGGAGGCGGCGGAGGCGGAGGCGGAGGCGGCAAGGGCGACGGCAAGTCCTGCCAGACCGGCGCCGAGACCGTCCCGGGAACCGAGGGCTGGCCGTGCACCATCCCCGGCGTCGGCACCTGGGTCGATTACTACAGCTGCTACATCCGCAAGCTCGACCCCCAGCCGCCGAAGTCCGACCCAATCTGGGACGGTCACACGACCGGCGCGATCTACGCCTTCGCGTGCATGGCGCAGATCCACGCACGCCCCACCCCGACCGACGGCTTCGCGCGCTGGTCCGAAACGGACCCGCTCGGGCAGACCGGCCCAACCGCAGCCGAACTGGCACAGCGTGCCCTGAGCATGATGCGCCTGGACGGTGCCAAGATCGGCAGCGCGCCCCCGGCCGGATCCAAGGGCCTTGTGGGCATGCCGGTGTGGTTGTGGACCGCGGAGACGCCCAACACCTGGGGCCCGCAGTCGACAACCGCGGCTGCCGGCGGACTGTCGGTGACGGCGACCGCCCACGTCAAGTCCATCACCTGGTCGATGGGGGACGGCTCGTCCGTGACCTGCACGAAGCCCGGTACACCGTATGAGCAGTCGTTCGGGAAGAAGGAGTCCCCGGACTGCGGCCACACCTACTCCAAGGTGCCCGACGGCGGCTCCTACAAGATCACCGCGACGAGCACCTGGGTGATCGACTGGACCGCCAGCAACGGTGAGACGGGCACGCTGCCGAACGAGACCCGCAACGCCGGTACCGCGATCAATATCGGCGAGCTCCAGGTCGTCAACTAACAAGGAATCACAGCAACCATGGCGACGACGTTCGCGAACAAGAAGTCGGCCGGCCAGCCCGCGGCGACCCCCGCCGGGCCGGTCCCCATCACCCAGGACGCCCCTCGGCGCCGGCGCCGCCCGGTCGTCGTGGGTGCCGGCCTGGCACTGGCGGCAGTCGGCGCGCTCGTCGCCGTGTGGCAGGTCGACGAGGCCGGGAACCGAACCCCGGTCATCGCCCTGGCGCACGATGTCAAGGCGGGCGAGACGGTGAAGAAGAGCGATCTCGTCGTTGCCGAGGTCGCTCCCGACCCTGCGCTTGCGCCTGTCCCGGTCAGCCGCAGCGGCGACATCGTCGGCAAGACCGCGGCCGCCGACCTGCCCAAGGGCACGCTCATCACCGATTCCTCCGTACGCGAGGGCAGCCCGGTCGCCCAGGGCCGGGACACCGTGGGCATCCTGGCCAAGCCGGGCCAGCTCCCGGCTCAGCAACTGCGCACCGGCAACACGGTCGCGCTCGTCCACACCCCGCAGGACGACGCCGACGCGGCGAAGTCATCGTCCACGCAGAAGACAGCGGACAGCATCAGCGCGGTCGTGGTCGGTGTCTCGTCCCCGGACGCGAACGGCGCCGTCGTCGTCGACGTGGCCGTGGCGGGCACCGACAGCGCGCCCCTGGCCACCTGGACCGCACGGGGCGCGGTGACCATCGTGCTGAAGGCGGGCAGCTGATGGCCGTCATCGCGCTGGTCTCGGGCAAGTCCAGCGGCGTCACGTGCTCGGCGCTCGCCCTCACCCTCGCCTCGCCGAAGCCGTCCCTGCTGGTGGAGGCCGACCCCGCCGGCGGCACGATCCGGGCCGGCTTCCTGGGCGGGGAAGGCAGCGCGGTCATGGGCCTGCACCGCCTGGCGGCCGCGGACCGGCAGGGCACCCTCGCCCGTGAGTTCGACAAACACTTCGTGAGCCTGGACCGCGACAACACTGGGCAGCGGCTTCTCCTGCCGGGTCTGACCGACCCGACGCAGGCTGCCTCGCTCAGCCGTACCTGGGAGCCGATCTCCCGGCTGCTGAACGTCATGGACCAGACCGGCCACGACGTGATCATCGACGCCGGCCGCATCCTGACCGAGTCCGAGACTCGGCTGTCCACGACCCGCTACCCGACGCCCCTGCTGCACCGCGCCGACGCCGTGCTCATGGTGGTGCGCACCACCCAGGCCTCCATCGCGGCGGCAGCGCCCGCGGTGCGGGTCCTGAAGGAGGACCTGGCGCACCACGGGACGGGCTCCGACGCGCTCGGGCTGCTGCTGATCGAGGAGGGCTCCTTCAACTCCAGCCAGGTCCAGCAGCACCTCCAGGCCCCGGTCGTCGGCATGCTCGCGTGGGATCCGGACAGTGCCGACGTCCTCACCCACGGCGCGTACAAGAAGATGCCGCGGAATCTGCTGCGCTCCGCGCGCACGGCCCACCAGACGATCAACGAACTGGTGACCAAGCGCCGTGTGCAGCTGCAGCCGGCCGGCATGCCGGCGATCACCGGGAGGGCATCATGACCGACACGAGGCCGGAGACCCCGGCCCCCGACTACCGGACCCTGTTCGCCCAGGCCCTCGACGACAGTCCCTCGCCGGGCGCACCGGTCCTGCGGCCGGTGCCCGCTCAGGTCTCCCCGACCCGTCTGCCCGACAGTGTCCTTCGGGCCTCCGACACCTCGGCCCCTGCGGCGCTCCCGGTCGGGCACGAGGTGATCGCCGAGCTGCGGTCCCAGGCCAGCATGAGGATCGGCGAGGCCGCGGGCGCGGATGCGTCCATGACGGAGCAGGACCGCCGCCAGCGCGGCCAGTCGATCATCATGCAGGTCGTCTCGGAATGGGCGACCAAGTACGCCGCCAGCGGCGCCGACCTGACGCCGCAGCAGGAGCGGACGGTGCGCGAGGCCGTCTTCGACGAGCTTTTCCGCGCCGGCCGTCTCCAGCCGCTCCTGGACGACCCCAACGTCGAGAACATCATCATCTACGGGGACAAGGTGCGCGTCGACTACGCCGACCGCCCGACCCGCTCGTGGGACCCGATCGCGAAAACGGACCGGGACCTGATCAACCTGATCAACCACCTCGCACGCATGCAGGGGCAGGGCGAGCGGGCGCTGACGCCTGCCACGCCGAACCTGAACCTCCGGCTGGCCGACGGATCCCGCCTCGCCGCCTCGGCGTACATCACGCCGCGGCCGAGCATCGTCATCCGCCGCCACCGCACCCGCGGCCAGGGCCTGGACGACATGGTGCGCTGGGGCACGATCGACTCCTCCCTCGCCCACTTCCTGCGCGCCGCGGTCAGGGGCCGCAAGAACGTCATCGTGGTCGGCTCCCAGGGCGTAGGCAAAACGTCTCTGCTGCGGGCCATGGCCCGCGAAATCCCGCGCAATGAGCGTGTGGGAACCCTGGAGTCGGAGTACGAACTCCACCTCCACGAGGACCCCGAGGGTCCGGAGGTCGTCGCCTACGAGGGACGCGAGTCCAACGGTGAGCGCGGCGCGGACGGCAAGCTCCAGGGCGAACTGAGTCTCAGCGACCTGTTCCCGCAGCTGCTGCGTATGTCGCTGCGGCGCGTGATCGTCGGTGAGGTCCGCTCCAAGGAAGTCGTGCCGATGCTGCACGCAATGAACGAAGGCGAAGGCGGGTCGATGGCGACCCTGCACGCCCGGAGCCCTCAGCTGTCGATCGAGCGTCTGGCCACCCTGTGTCTGGAGGCCGGAATCGGCATGACCGAGGCCCTGGCGTACCGGCTGATCGCCCAGGCTGTCGACTTCGTCGTCTACGTGCGTCTGGTCGACGAAAGCGAACTCGTCGCCCCGAGCGGCAAGCCCGGGCGCAAGCACCGCTTCGTCAGCCACGTCATGGAGGTCACGGGTATCGGCGAGGGCGGGCGTCCGTCGTACCAGATGGTGTTCGCCCCGCGCGAGCAGGACGGCCGCCGTGAGCCGCGGGCCGTTCCGCACGGGAACATCTCCCAGACCTGCCTGGAAGACCTGGTGCGCGCCGGCTTCGACCGGCGGGTTCTGCAGAACCCGTGGGGCAGCTGGGGCGCGCCGCTGGAGACGGTGATGCCGCTGTGACGCTCACCATCAGCTCCCTGCTCGCAGCGCTCGCGGGTCTCGCGGCGGTCGGCGGTCTCGTCGTGGCTGTGACCGGCGGCATCGGCTGGGCACCCTCGACGACTGTGCGGCGCCGGAGTCGCCTGGAGCGTCAGGTACGCAGTCTCTTCGTGAAGGACGCCCGTACCCCGACCTCGTGGTGGGCCCGTGGCCAGACCCGGCTGGCGGGCGCCGCTGTGGCGGGCCTCGGGGTGTGGCTGTTCACCGGCTGGCTGATGGGAGGCCTGGTCACTGTCGCCGTGGTGATCGGCCTGCCGTGGCTGCTGAACACCTCCGGCTCCGGCAAGTCGCAGATCGACAAGCTGGAGGCGATCGAGGAGTGGGTGCGGCGCATGTCCGACATCCACACCGTCGGTGTCAGCCTGGAGGCAACCATCCAGCGCAGTCTGGAGACGGTGCCGAAGGCCATCCGCGAGGAGGTGCGTCTGCTCGTCTCGCGCCAGCAGGCCGGCTGGGTGCCGCAGGCCGCATACCGCGCGTTCGCCGACGAGCTGAACGACGCCATGGTCGACGAGGTCGCCGCGCTGCTGATCCTGCATGTCGAGGACCGCGGCAGTGGCCTGAGCAAGGCGCTGCGCGAGCTCGCCGAGGCCCTCCAGCACGAGGTCCTCTCCCGACGCGAGGTCGAAGCCGACCGGCAAAAGCCCCGCACCAACGATCGCTGGGTGACCATCTTCTGCTTGGGGATTTTCGGCATCACCGCGTTCTCCGGCACCTACGTCGAGCCGTACAACACCGTGACCGGGCACCTCGTCCTGGCCTTCGTCGCCGTCGCATTCGTCCTGGTCAAAATCTGGATGCGCCGAATGGCGGCCCTCGAGCCCGCTCCACGGTTCCTGTCATCCGCCGACCGCTCCGGCGGCCAGATCACGGAGGACGCATCGTGATCCTCTCCCCCTACGCCGTCATCGGCGGCGCCGTCGCCGGCCTCGGTGTGGTCATCGCCGCCCGCGGCCTCCTGCCCGGGCGGCCCGACCTCGGCGACGTCCTGTCCCGGATGGACGCCACCCGGCTCGAGAACCTCGAACGCAACCTCGATAGCCAACCCACCTCCCTGATGGAGAGGGCCGGTGTCTTCCTGCTGCGCACGGTCGGGGAAGGCACCTTGCGGCTGCCCCGCCAGCAGCTGGAACTCGTAGGCCGCTCCCCGGCCGCGCACCTGGGCCGCAAGCTCGGCCTCGCCCTGTACGGGCTGCTGTTGCCCGTGCTGGCGGTGAGCCTGGCGAACCTGGCCGGCTACCCCTTCCCGGTGGCCATCCCTGCAATGGCAGGCCTGGGCCTCGCGGTCGTCTTCTGGCTCCTCCCGGACCTCCAGCTCAAGCAACAGGCCGTGGAGGCCAAGGAGGACTTCCGGTACGCCGTGAAGGCCTACCTGCGCCTCGTGCAACTCGAACGCGCCGCGGACGCCGCCCCTACCCAGGCCCTGAAGCGGGCTGCGGAGGTCGGCGAGGGCTGGGTGTTCGCGAAAATCCGCGACACCATCACCCGCGCCGAACTCGAAGGCATCAGTCCGTGGGAGGGCCTCAAGCGGCTCTCGCTCGAACTCGACGTCCCCGAACTCGGTGCGCCGGCCGACATCATCGCCATCGCCGGCGAGGAGGGCGCAGCCGTCGGCGACACCCTCGGCGCGCAGGCCAAGTCCCTCTCTGGCGCCCTGGTCACCTCCGCGAAGGCCCAGGCCAACATGGCCAGCGAAAAAATGGTTATGCCCGTCGCGATGCTCGTCCTGATCATGACCGTCTACATCGGCTATCCCGCGATCGCGCGGATCATGGCCAGCTAACTCCCGCAAGAGACAAGGAATCCACGATGGGAACCGACCCCAACTTCACCTTCCTGAAGGCCTACTTCGCCACCCGGATCGAGCGGCTGCGCAACGTCCGCGAGGACCGCGGAGCCATCTCCATCGAGACGATGATGATCGTCGCTGGACTCGTCGTCGTCGCCGCGATAGCGGCGGGCGTCATCCTCACCAAGGTCAACGAGAAGGCGAAAGAGATCAAGTGATCCGCGTTCGCCGGGCTGTTGGCCGCCGGTCCCGCGCACTCGCCGAACGCGATGCGCGGGACCGCGGAGCCATGTCCCTGGAGATGCTCATCGTCTTCCCTGTCGTGCTGCTGATCATCCTGCTGGTCGTGCACGTCGGACTGTGGTGGCACGCCAAGAACGTGGCGATGTCCGCCGCCCAGCTGGGAGTGGAATCGGCCCGCGTGCGCGGTGCGTCCGCAGGTACGGGCACCGCGGAGGCCCGCGAGTTCCTCTCCAGGGCCGGCGGCAGTATGTCCGGTACATCGGTGAGCGGGAGCAAGGGGGCGACGGTGACGATCCGGGTCACCGGTTACGTCGACACGATGATCCCCGGCCTGAAGCTGCGGATCGACCAGCATGCCGACGCGGCCGCCGAGCGGATCACGGAGGCCCGGTGACTCTCGTCGAACGACTCAGGGACGACCGCGGCGCACTGTCGCTGGAAGCGGTCATCCTCTTCCCCGTCCTCATTCTGGTGCTGCTGCTGGTCGTCGCGTTCGGCCGGATCGGGTCCGCCGACAACGCCGTCGACACCGCCGCCCGCAATGCGGCGCGCGCCGCGTCGCTGGAACGCAGTGGCGGATCCGCCAGCACCGCCGGACAGGAGATGGCGCGCAGTGTGCTGAACCAGCAGGGGCTTCAGTGCACCAGCACCTCGATCTCCGTGTCCACCGGCGGGTTCTCCGCACGGATCGGTGAGCCGGCCTCGACCACCGCCACGGTGACGTGCACGGTGCGGCTCTCCGATATCGGACTGCCCGGACTGCCCGGCTCGAAGACTTTGACCAGCAGCTTTACCTCGTCAATCGACTCCTACCGCCAGCGCGGCTGACAGGACCACCGCATGACACCCGCCCGCTTCGCTCTCGGCCCGCGGATCCGTCGCGCCCTGCGCAACGACCGCGGCTCGATGAGCGTGTTCGTCCTCGTCACCGTCGTGGCGCTGTTCGCTGTGGCCGCGCTCGTCTACGACGGCGCCGGCAGGCTGCGAGCCCTCACCCACGCTGAGGGCGTCGCGCAGGAGGCCGCACGGGCCGGCGGCCAGGCCGTCGACGCGGGCAAGGCGATCTCCGGTGGCGGCGTCACCGTCGACCGCAACGCGGCCGTCGCCGCGGCACGGACCTACCTCAGCCGCGAGAACGTCAGCGGCTCGGTGAGCGTGAGCGAGGACGGCGGGTCCTTGGAGGTAACCGTGACCGAGTCCTACCACGCCGTGTTTCTTGGCGGCGCCAGCGGATCGGTGACCGGCCACGGCAGTGCCAACCTCGTCTACCGGGGGTGACGATCATGAGGAATCGCAGTACCGCAGCGACCATCGCCCGAGCCTTCCTCGCGCTGCTGGTCCTGGTCGCCATCCTGGTGGGCGTGCCCGCCGTGCTTCTGGGGATCGGCGTCCTGCCCGACCATGTCCCCGGCCTCGACGAGGTCACCACCGCCCTCACCAGCCCCGACTCCGGCCAGCTGTTCCTGGGCGCCGTCACCCTCATCGGCTGGTACGGCTACCTCACGTTCCTGCTCTCGGTCGTCCTGGAGACAGGCGCCGCGCTGCGCCACGTCCGGGCTCCCCGGATCCGCATGCTCGGCGGTTCCCAGCAGCTCGCCGGCGCCCTCGTCGGCGGCATCCTCGTCCTGCTGCCCGCGGGCACCGCGATGGCCACACCTGCCAGCGCCGCGCCCGCGACCGTGGCCACGGCCGCCGTGACCGCCGACGCGCACGCCACGGCAGCCACCACGGCCAAGACCTCGGCCGCCGCCACCTGGAACGGCCCCGTCCACCACGTCCAGGACGGCGACACCCTGTGGGACATCGCCGAGAAGCGCCTGGGTGACGGGATCGAGTGGCATCGGATCGTCGAGGCCAACGAGGGCGTACGCCAGGCAGACGGCTCGCTCGTCACCGCCGACACCACCGTCCTGCAGCCCGGCTGGACCCTGCGCCTTCCTGCCGACGCCGCACCCGCCGCCGATCACGGCGGAGTCCGTCCGCAGACTGCCGGCTCCAAGGCCGCGGCCGAGACCCACACCGTCCGCGCGGGCGAAACGCTGACCGGCATCGCCGAGGACGAGCTCGGCGACGCCGACGACTATCCCCGGATCGTCGAAGCGAACAAGGGTGTGAGGCAGGCCGATGGGCGCGCCCTCGGCGACCCCGACGAGATCTACCCCGGCTGGAAACTGCAGATCCCCGCCGCGGCCGGCAGCGACCAAAGCGACTCAAAGCCGCACGAGGCCCAGCCGCCGCACGAGCAGCCCACCGATCAGGGCAAAGACCAGGGCAAGGTCGAAGACCGCCCCGGATCTGACCAGACGCAGCCGCCTGTCCAGGACAAGCCGGGCCCGGGCGCCGAGAACGGGGAGAAGGGCGAGGCGGCCCAGACCCCCGGCCAGGGCACGGACAAGGACGCCCGGGACGGTGAGCAGCCGACCGCCCGGCCGGAGACCCCCACCCAGCAGCCCTCCGCGCCCGATCGCGAGCAGCACGGCACGCCCACTCAGGCGCCCCAGGCCCACGACGCCGCGGAGGCCTCCGACAGCGGTGACCAGAGCGTGCAGACGATCGCCGCGGCGGGAAGCATCCTGGCCGCGGCCGTCCTCGCGGTCGTCGCGACCCGTCGCGCGCGCCAGCAGCGCCGTCGGCGCCCCAAGCGGCGCATCCCCATGCCCTCCGGTGCCACCGCGGAATTCGAGAAGCAGCTGCGCGTCGCGTCCGACATCACCGGCACCGCGCTCGCCGACCGCGCCTTGCGCACCCTGGCTGCCAACTGCCGCCAGGCCGGCCGGCCCCTGCCGGAAGTCGAGGCGATGCGCATCACCGCGCGCGGAGTCGAGCTCCACCTGGCCGCCGCCACCCCGCCGCTGGAACCGTTCTCCGAGCACGAGGACAACCCGACCGTGTGGTCGTGCCCCACCCGGGGCGCGAACCTCCTCGACGAAGACGAGGCCGCCGACATCACCGCGCCCTACCCGGCCCTGGTGAGCCTCGGCGAGACCGAGGACGGCGACGCGGTCCTGGTCAACCTGGAGAGCATCGGCCTGCTGCGCCTGGCAGGCAGCCCGGCCGACGTCCGCGCGGTCATGCTCGCCCTCGCCGTGGAACTCGCGTCCTCCAAGCTGGCGCCCGACACGCAGATCGTCCTCGCCGGCGCCGGCAGCGACCTGCACCACCTCTACCCCGACCAGATCGAGCACCACGCAGACCTCGCCCCGGCCGCCACCGAACTCCAGGCGCACGATGCCTTCCAGCGCCAGGCGCTCACCGACGGCGGCCACGACCACCTGCGGGCCGCCCGGCTCGGCGAGGACGGCGGCGACATCTGGATCCCCCGCATCCTCATCGCCACCGCCCCGCCCACCGGGCCGGCGGTCGCCGACCTTGAGGACCTCCTCGCCTCCCGGCCCCGCACCTCGGTCGCGGTCGTCACCGCCGCGGGCGGCGAACTCGACCTGCCCGGCGCCTGGACGCTGCCCGCCCAGCCCGGCACCACCGTCGAACTGCCCGACCTGGACCTCGCGGTCAGGCTCCAGCACCTGGACGACGACTCCTACGGTCGGCTCGTCCAGCTGATTGCGACCTCCAGCCGCACCGACGACGTCCCCCCGCCGGCGTGGACGGGGCACACCGGGTCGGCCGACACCAACGGCCCCCGCCCCACCGTTCCGCTCGGCGAGGACTCCGCGCTCGCGCCGGAGACCACCGCCGCCCCTGCAGTGACCACCACGGTCGCCACACAGGGCAGCGGCCTGGCAACCGCTCTGCCGGCCTTCACCGCCTTCTCCCCCGCCCTGATCGACGACGACGCCCAGAGCGGAAGCGGCGACAGCTGGGAGGAAGAGGAGGACGGCAGCGCCCTGTCCCCCGCAGTCGCGGGCTCCTCCGCCCCCGACGAGCAGTCCGACGAGGACACCGTCAGCAACGCCGCCGGTGAGCCCACCGGCTGGGAGGAAGGCGAGCCTGCTGAGGACGGCGACCCCGAGGCGGCGTCCGCGCTGGGTGCCGAGGTGTGGGACACCGCCGAGCCGGAGCAGGACTTCGACAAGGTCCTCGACGAAGTACTCGGCGAGCAGGAGGACGACTCCCCGGCGCCGCCCGACGCGGAGGAAGCCGACTCCGGACTGTCCGCCGCCGCGCTCGGCGACGACCCGGACGAGGAGGAGCCGCAGGAAGCGGACTCAGCCCTGGCCGACGACGACGAGGACGAGGACCACTCCGGCTCAGCCCTGGCCGGCGACGAGGACGAGTCCGGCCTGACCGCGGCCGCGCTCAGCGAGACCACGGCAGCCGTGACAGCGACCGAAGCACGGATCATTCCCCGTCCCAGCGCCGCGACCTCCACCGTCCTGGCCGCGCTGGCCACCCCGTCGGCCGAGCCCGCAGGCCCCCAGGTCCAGGTCCTCGGTCCGGTGAAACTGGCCGGCGCGCAGGGCCGGGTGGGCAGCAACCGGCACAACCACCTTCTGGAGATCGCCGCCTGGCTCGTGCTGCACCCGGGCCTGGGCCGCCAGGACCTCGACAACGCGATCTGGCCCGGGCTGCGCAAGACCTCCAGCACCCGCAACACCGCGATCTCGCGGCTGCGTTCCTGGCTCGGCCCCAACCCCCACCTGCCCGCCGACGATCCCCGGGGCGCCTACCTTCCTGCGGTCACCGAAGGCGTCTACCGGCTCGGCCCCGCCGTCACCTCGGATTGGGACCGCTTCAAGGAGCTGTACCAGCAGGGCATGCACCACGATGGGCAGGACGCCGACGTCGCCCTTGCCCACGCCTTGGCCCTCGTACGCGGCCGCCCCTTCGCGGATGTCGACCCCTCCAAGTACTGCTGGGCGGAGGCCGATATCCAGGAGATGATCAGCGCGATCGTCGACGTCGCCCACGAGCTCGCTGAACGCCGCCGCCAGGTCCGCGACTACCGGGCGGCAGCCCAGGCCGTCACCAAGGGCATGCTCGTCGACTCCCAGAGCGAGCTGCTCTACCGGGACCTGTTCACGATCTGCCACGAGATGGGCGACCGGGAGGGCCTGGAGCGCGCCGCCGCCCAGTTGGCCCGGATCAACGCCGAGGAAGGCGTCGACTCCTCGCCCGAGACCGTGGGCCTGCTGCGCACGCTCCTCAAGGGCGAGAGGATCCAGCCCACTTTGGGGTCCGCGGCCTCATGACGCGTCTCAGATTCACCGTCCTCCGGTGTCACACCGCACCGCTCGATCACACCTGTAGAGAGCGAGGGGCCCTTTCGGCCGTCCGTCCGACGAAGGAGACCGCGCACATGAGCCGCCGCCGGCAGAACGCCGCCGTCCCGCCCGCCGGGCCCACCACCGCGGCGGGCCACACCAGGGAAGGAGGCCACCGATGACCACCATCCAGTGGGCGCTGCCCGCCGGCCTCGCCGTGGCCGGAATCGGCGCCGCGGCCACCGTCGCCATGGTGTTCGGCAACCGACGCAGAGCCGCCGAGCAGAACGCCACCGCCGAGGAGCGCACCCAGCTCGCCCTCCAGCGCCGCAACGCCTGGCAGCGCCGCCTCGCCGTGATCGCACTCGGCGTCGGCTGCCTGATGATGTTCGTCCTCGCCGGCATCGCCGCCTGGCTTTCCTTCGGGGCGCAGCGCGAGTACGCCCACGCCCATAACGGCGGCGACTGGGACGCCGCGACAGGGTTCGCGCTGCTCCTGGACGCCGGTGCCCTCAGCCTCAGCCTGATCCGCTTCTTCGAGGCCCTGACCCTGCGCTCCAGCGCGATCACGCGGATCCTGCTGCTCGGGTTCGTCTCCGCGTCGGCGGCGATGAACCTGCTCCACGCTCCCGAGGCGGGCGCCGGCTCCGCTTTCCTCGCGATGGTCCCTCCGCTGGTGTACGCGGTGCTGCTCGAGATGCTGCTCTTCAAGATCGAGCAAGTGATCATGGGACGGCAGAAGCGCCGCAAGGCCGACCGCGACCGCAACTACAGCCTGCTGCTGTGGCTGCCCTGGCCGATCGGCGCGCCGGTGAAGATGTGGAAGGCGTGGCGGGCCGAGCTCCTGGCGACCGTCGACAACGTCCGCGTGATCGGCTCCCAGCGCCCCCGCCCGTCGGCGGCTGCGCCCGCCACGGCAGAGGTGACCGTGGAGCGGGCCGAGACCGCCGCGCCCCCGGCCGTCACCACGGTGCCCATGAACGCCCTGACCGCCGGTCCCGCGCAGCCTGCCGCCCAGAAGGCCGAGGAGCTTGCGCCCACAGCGGTCGCCGCGACGGCGCCGCCGGCGGCCGCGGCAACCGAACCCGGCGCCGTACCGCAGGAACCCGCACCGGCGGCACCGGCGAGCGCGGCCCCGGCGCCCGCCGCAGTGCCTGAGCCGCGCCCGGCCCCCGAGCCGGCGGCGGCTCCTAGAGCAGCGGCGGCACCCGAACCGTTGCCTGAGCCGGTGGCCGAGCCTGAGCCGGTGGCGGAGCCTGCGGCTGAGGCCGTGCCCGAACCGGAGCCGGAGCCGGAGCCCGAGGGCATGGGTTCTGCGCCGGAATCCGGCGATCTCTCCGCGAAGCGTGCGCCCGAAGGCCAGCCGGGCGAGGCTGAGCCGGCATCGCGGGAGGGCGCGGCAGACCCTGTCGAGGCTTCCAAGGTGGGCGAGCCCGCGAAGCATGCTGACGAGGACGAGCTGCTGCCTGGTGACGAGACTGCCGACCCCGACCAGGACGAGCCGGACCCGGAGCACGACACCCCGCCGGACGAGGACGCAGAGGAGGATGCACGAGAGCGGGTGAGTATCGAGATCGACCTGTCGGTGCTGCCGCCGAACCTGTCCCAGCGGCAGCGGGCCGAGCGCATCTATGTCGCCCACCAGGCCGCGGGTGTGGCTTTGACACAAGCTGACTTGGGCAAGTGGGCCGGCTACAAGAACCCGAACTCGGGCGGCAACGAGTACCGCCGGCTGGAGAGGACGCACGGGCCCATCCTGGTCCGCGAGGGTGCCACCCACGTCGACCTGAACTGGTCCAGCCACCAGGAGCAGACTGACTCCCGTCACGCAGTGGCGGCCTGACCCCTGCGGTTACGAGCTCCCCGGCCAGTGGTCCTGGCCGGGGAGATTGCTGTGTCGGACCGTGCGGGTAACCTCAGGGCGACACCAGACCGGGGACAGAGGGGGGCGGCCGGTGAGCAGCCACTGGCATCGGGCCATCGCCGAGTTGAGCGCCCAGGGTGACGCCGCCCGAGCAGCCGCCCAGCGCGTGGACGACGCTCCGAGCACAGAGCGGACGACCGCCGTCGCGATCTCCTATGCGGCCGAGACCGACTATCTCCGCAGCGCGGGCATGCTGCTGCGTTCCCACCTGAGCGACCGGCGTCCGCCCCGGCGGCTTCCGGTCGCCCGCATCTGGCCGTACTTCCGCGATGCGTGGAAGGCCCGGACGGTGGACCGGCTCGGCGGAGTGTGGCGGGCCATTCCCCGAGACGCCGCGCTGGAGAAGATGCGCAGCGCCCCGACCGGTCCTCTCCTCACCGCGATCGTCGAGCAGGCCGAGGCCCTGCAGGCCAGCCTCCATGGCGAGCGGCAGGTGGACCGGCTGTACGAGTCGTTCATCCCCGAGCGGACGGGCCATGCAGTGGCCGAACTGGTCGGCGGTGGGGGCCGGTCAGCGCCCACGCTTCCCGGTTTCCCCGACCCGGGTCACCCGATCAACCGTGCCTTCCCCCAGGGCAGCGGAATGCGCATCCAACCCGGTCGTGAGGCTGAGTTCACCCGGTTGTCGAGCGACCGGTTCGCGGTGCACACCCGAGCCGTTGCCTTCGGCGACGCAGTCCTTGCTCTCCTCGTCGAGCACCGGGCCGCAGGTGTCGCACCGCAGCCGGGGCGGCTGCGCGGCGCCGGGCGCTGGGTGGGACGCGAGCGGCAGCTGGTGCCCGACCGGGCGAAGTGGCCGGCGAAGCTGAACGCCTACCAGGGCGTGACCCTGGCCGGACTGGGCTGGCTGGTGCTCGCATGTACGGGGTTGCCGCTGACCTTCGGGAAGGAGGCCGACCTGCTGTCCCACGCCCTGTTGCTGTTCATGGCGGCTGGCCTCATCGCCTGCACAGGCATCGGGCTCGTCATCCGGTGCGGACCGAAACTGATCAAGGGGTCCGGCTTCGGCGCAGCGGTGCCCGGCATCGCAGCGGGCCTGATCGCCCTCGTGGTGTGGCAAGGGCAGGGGCCCGTCGCGAGCTACTACTTCGCCGGCCCGTACGAACGCTACGAGCGGGAGTACGCGAACGGCTGCCTCGCGGCCTCCCCCTACCGGCACGATGCAGTCCAGGCCACGGCGGACGGCGGCGTGCTCGTCGTCACCCCCATCAGCGGAGAGACGACGCTGCGCCTGGGGCCGGCCGAGGACGGCGGCACCCACCCGCTTGGGCCGCTGGACCAGGCAACCCGCGAGGTCCTCGACCGGTACGGGTGCTGAGACCGGACCTTGCCGCGGCCCCGAGGTGGGGACTCGGAGCCGGGATCACCCGAAGGTCGATGCGGCCCCTGCGATGCCGGGACCGTAGCGAAGGCGCGCCCTGTCGAGGGCAGCCTCAAGGCGGAGAAGTTTCTCGTCGCGATCGTCGAGCGTGAGCTGGTGGACGGCGTACTCGGCGGGGCGAAGGCGTTCCGCTCGTAGGGCGAGCGCGCGGACCCGGGCACGTTGGAGCCCGAGGCCGGCGAGGAGGTCGCGGGCGGCGGCCGCCAGGGCGGGGGTGTGGGCGGTCGGTTCGGTGAGGCTGCGGGTGCGGGTGGTCTGGGTGCGGTCGGCGTAGGTGACGGTGAGCGTGAGGGCCTGGGTGATCTCGTCGGCCGTGCGCAGCCGGGCGCCGAGCTCCTGGACCAGGCCGAGGACCGTGCGGTGGTGCCGGTCAGGGTCGAGCTCGTCGCCGTCGAACCGGTGTCCGGCGCTCATGGTCTTGGGGGCGGCGCCCGGGACGACGGGGCGCTCGTCGCGGCCGTGAGCGAAGTCGTGGGCTTGCCGGGCCGGTCCGGTGCCGAGGATTCGCTGGAGCGTGGGAAGCGGGGTGTCGGCGATGTCGGCGACGGTGGTGATGCCGTAGCGGGCGAGGGTGCGGGCCGTCTTGGGGCCGATGCCGGGCAGGGCGGCGGCCGGCTTCGGGCGCAGGAACGCAGCGATCTCGTACGGGTCGTCGGCGACCACCGTGGCGGCGCCGGGCGGGGTGGCGTCCGCGGCCATCGCCGCGATGCCGCGCGTGGGACCGGCGCCGGCCGAGCTCTGGACGCCGTGGAGCGCGAGCAGGCGCAGGCGGAGCACGGCGATGAGACCTTCGACATCGCGGTCCCAGAAGGTGAGGGCGCCGGTGAGGTCGACGTAGGCGGACCAGTCGGCGGGCAGCGGCTCGATGCGGGGGCTGATGCCGTCCAGCACGGTGAGCAGGTGGCCGTACAGCTCGTCGTTTCGCTCCGCGGGATGGAAGTGGATCCGCAGAATCGCGCGCGGCCGCGAGTTCCTGGCAGGGGTCATCCGGCGCTCCCTTGGCTCTTGTGCCCGAAGCGGGTGAGGTCGGCTGATCGGCTTCCGGCGGGCTGAAGATCGCTCCAGGGGTGCATGAGAGCGCCCGCGGTGCCGACGGGCATCGTCCGCGGCGGGCCGGCCTGGGCGGGGGTGGGCGCGGGTGCCTGGCCCAGGAGGTCAAGGACGGCTTGCGGCCCGTGGGTGGCGCGGGCGGCGGCGAGCTCATCGAGGTCCCAGACCATCTCGCCGACCACGGTGCGCCTCGGCCCACGGGCTTCGATCTTGCCCCTGACCAGGAGTAGGCCGTGGTGGAAGACCGTGTGCGCGCACCGTTCGTGGGAGTCCTCGAAGAAGGCGAGGTCGACGAGTCCGGAGCCGTCTTCGAGGGTGACGAAGATGATGCGCTTCCCGGACGCGATCGGCGGAGTCTGGGTGGAGGCTCGGACGCCGGCGACAAGGACGCGCTGTCCGGGATGCATCGCGCGCAGGTGCTTGGCGTCGGTGGCGCCGATCTCGCGCAGCAGCCGGTGGTGGTCCTCCATCAGGTGCCGCGAAACGTCGATCTTCAGGACGCCGAGCTCCGCCTCCAGCCGCTCGCGTGCGGTCATCTCCCGCAGCCCGGACGGGCTGGCGGCGTCTAGCGGGGTGTCCAGCTGCAGCTGCCCGACGCCCGGCCGGCTGCGGGTCTGGCGGTGGAGCTCGGTCGCCTGCAGCAGCAGGTCCCGCCGCGACGACTCCCCCTTGAGCGGGTCGAGGGCGCCGATGCGGATGAGGCGCTCGACCGTGGGGAGCTTGGGGTGAGCACGGGCGTAGAAGTCCTGCAGCGAGGTGAAGGGCTGGCCCTCGGCGATTCTCGTGACCTCGTCGTCCGAGATGCCGTGCACCGATGCGAGGGAGATCCGCACGCCCCAGCCGGATGCGGTCCGCTCGACCGTGTACTGCGACTGCGAGAGGTTGATGTCCACGGGCAGGACGGGGACGTCATGACGGCGGGCGTCAGCGACGATCACCCGGGCCGGCCACATACCCGGGTCGTGTTCCAGCAGCCCCGCGTAGAGCGCGGCGGGGTGATGGGCCTTGAGCCACGCGGACTGCAGCGCCGGCACGGCGAACGCCACCGCGTGCGCCCGGCAAAATCCGTAGGCCCCGAACGACGAGACGATCTCCCAGACGTTGTCCAGCACGGTCGGGCTGTAGCCGCGGGCCCCGGCGAGCTGCCGGAACCATGCCTCGACCTTCACCAGGCGCTGCTCGTCGCTGAGCGCGCGGCGGGCCACTTCGGCCAGCGCGCGGTCGCAGCCGGTCATGACCGCCAGGATGTCGATGATTTGTTCGTGCCAGATCGTCACCCCGTACGTATCGCGCAGGACCGGTTCCAGGTCGGGGTGCGGGTAGACGGGTGCGGCGCCGTGGCGGGCGGCGATGAAGAGCGCTGGCATGCCGCCCTGGACCGGACCCGGGCGGAACAGGGAGATGTCCGCGATCACGTCCTGCGGGCCGCGGGGCTGGAGCCGGCCGACGAGATCTTGCTGGCCGGGCGACTCGAGCTGGAACATCCCGACCGTGTCCGAGTTCTGGATGAGCGAGAAGGCGAACCGGTCGTCGAGCGGGACGTGGTCGGCGTTGTCGAGGTCGATCGCACGGCCGGTCGTGCGGCGGATCTCTTTCACGGCGTGGGCCATGGCGGACTGCATCCGGACGCCCAGGACGTCGAGCTTGAGCAGGCCCATGTCCTCTACGTCCTCTTTGTCCGCCTGGAGCATCGGGTACTCGCCGCCCGGCGTGGGCTGCACCGGCAGCCGGTCCAGGAGGCTCACGTTGGAGAGGATCACCCCGCACGGGTGCATCGCGATTCCGCGCGGCAGGGCGTCCAGCCCTTCGGCGAGCTCCCACAGCGGCCCGAACTGCTGCGCCTCAGCAGCGAGTTGCCGCAGCTCGGGGAGCTCGGCGAGGGCCGAGCGGATGTCGCAGGCGCGGATGTGCGGGAAGGACTTCGCGATCCGGTCCACGGTGGCCGGCGCCAGGCCGAGCGCGAGGCCGGCGTCGCGCAGGGCGTGCCGGGCGCGGTACGTCTCGGGCATGCCGGTGACCGCGACGCGCTCGCGGCCGAAGCGGGCGATGATCCGGTCGTAGACCTCCAGGCGGCGCGCGGACTCGACGTCGACGTCGATGTCCGGCAGCGACGCCCGCCGCTCGGACAGGAACCGCTCGAACAGGAGTCCGTGTTCAAGCGGGTTCGCGGTGGCGACGAAAAGCGAGTGGTTGACCATGGAGCCGGCGCCGGAGCCGCGGGCTGCGACCCGGATGCCCATGTCCCGCACATCGGCGACGACTTGGGCCACGGCAAGGAAGTACGGCTCGAAGTGCAGGCGTCCGATGATGCCGAGCTCGTAGTCGAGCTGGTCCATTGCGCGCTGGTCGCGGTCGAGGCCGCGGGCGATCATGCCGCTCTCGCACCGCTGCCGCAGCAGCCGCATGGCTCCGTCCGGCCCCGGCTCGGCGCCGACCACGGAGGGCTCGGGGAAGTGCGGGACCCCGAGCCCCAGGTCCCGGGCCGGGTCGACGTCGCACGCGTCCGCGACCAGGGCGGTGTCGGCGATCAGCCGCTCGGCGCGGCGCCGGTCCGCCCCGGCGGCGACCGCCACCCGCTCGGCGATCTCGGTCATTGCGGGCCCGTCCTTGAGCCAGCGTTCACCGCAGTCCAGGCGCCGCCGGTCGATGGGCCGCAGCAGCCGGGCCGCGTCCAGCACGTCCGCGATCCGGTGCTGGGTGGGGTCGGCGTAGCGGACGGCGTTGGTCAGAACGGCCGGGATGGCAAGGCGGTCGGCGAGCGTCAGGGTGTGCGCGGCGAGGCGGACAGAGCCCGGCCCGGTGCCGGACAGGCCCCAGCACACGATCTCCAGCCGCAGTCCGTCGCCGGTGATCTGCCGCCAGGGGGCGAGGAGTCGTTCGGCGACGTCCGGGCGCCCGGCGGCGAGGGCGCGCAGGGGCTCCGACGCGGGACCGAGCAGCACCGTCAGGCCGTCGCCAGCGTGCTCGGCGAGCATCTCCCACGACGCTGTCGGCGGCCTGCCCGCGGGGAAGGCTTCGGCGTGGGCGCAGGACACCATCCGGCACAGCCGTGCCCACCCGCTCGCATCCCGGGCCAGGAACGTGGCCCGGAAGGCGGCCTCCGTGACATGGGCGCCGCCGCGCACCGGGGCCCGGTGGCGTCTCTCGGCCGGCGGGACATGGGCGGCGACGCCGAGATCGACGCCGAACACAGGCTTCACTCCGGCGGCCGCGGCGGCCTTCGCGAAGCGCACCGTGCCGGTGACCATGTCGCGGTCGGTCAACGCCACCGTCCCGATCCCGCGTTCGGCGGCCCGGGCGACGAGGTCGCGCGGATGCGAGGCGCCGTAGCGGGCCGAAAACCCACTGCTGACGTGTAGGTGTGGGACGCCTCCTCGCATGACACCCTCCGCCCAGATACCCCCAAACCCGTACCAACTGATCCGGCCACTCTCGACTGTATCGAACATTAATTCGAACATGCGATTTCCGGACATCACTGTTCGGCCATCCAGGCGCCGCGAGGGAGGCGCACGGAGGGGCAGGACCACCATGTCTGAGTACGTGACGCACGCGATCTGAGTAGCCGGTCAGCTGTGCGGCGCCGGCCGCCCACATTGGATGGGGGCATGAACGCCTCCGCACCCGCCTCCGCACCCGCTTCCGCTCGCCTTGCGCAGTCTCTGTCGCCGAGGGAGCGCACACGACTGTGGGCCGCTCTGGCCGCACTCCTGTTCGTGCCGGCAGCCGTGGTGACCGGGATCCTGACGCTGGCCTCGGAGCAGGCCTCCCGGTGCGTGACCTACGGCGAGCAGTGCACCCCCGGCCTGCCTGGCTGGGTGTTCGAGTGGAGTGCGGGCGTCGGCGCGGTGGCGTTGCTTGTCGCACTGGCCGCGCCGGCCGTACGGATACGGCAGGCAGCGCTCACCGTCCAGATGCTCGCCGAGGGCACCGCGCTGCTGGTCATCCTCAGCCACGCCTGAGCCAGCAGCAGGCGTACGCGCATCCGGCCGCGTGTCGGCGGCACCGCGTCCCTGCCGCCGGCCGAAGGGCGGGCATGGGGCGGATCGCGTAGGAGTGGAGGGTGCACCTCTCGCCGCCCGTCGAGCCCATGCTGGCCCGCTCCGTGACCACGCTGCCGCGCGCCGGATCAAGGCCGCCACTGTTCGAACAGAAGGCGGACGGTTACCGCACCCTCGTCTTCGCCCGCCCGACGCCCTACATCCAGTCCCGGCGTGGCGCGGACCTCGGGCCGGCGTTCCCGGAGATCGTCCGGGCCGCGACCGCCCTGGGTGCCGAGGCGGTCCTGGACGCCGAGCTGGTGGTGTGGAGCGAGCACGGGCTCGATTTCTCCGCCCTTCAGCGGCGAGCCCGCCGCCGGGGAGCGACCGCAGAACATGCCGCCCGCCAGGAACCCGCCCACCTGATCGTCTTCGACCTCCTGGAAGTCGCCGGAACCGTCCTCCTTAACGAACCCCTTCACCAGCGCAGGGCTGCCCTCGAGGACCTCTTCACCTCGCGCCGGCTGGCTGCCCCCTGGGCCCTGTGCCCGCAGACCTCAGACCGGGAAACCGCGTTGTCCTGGCTGGACCCGGCCTGGGGCACGGCTGGCATCGAGGGCGTCATGATCAAGGACCCGGGCTCCCGGTACCGGCCCGGAGAGCGCGGGTGGCAGAAGCTGCGGACGCGCACGACGGCGGAGGGGATCATCGGAGCAGTCACCGGAGCCGTTCACGCGCCCAAGAGCCTCCTGTTCGGCCGTCTCGACCCCGCGGGCCGGCTCCAGCTGATCGCCCGCTCCACACCGCTCTCCCGGCCCGCGTCGGCCGAACTGGGCGCCGCCCTGCGCCCCGCCGGGCAGGAGCACCCCTGGTACGGCCGTCGCTTCTCTGCCGGGTGGGGCGCCTCCGAGCCGCTCATCTTCCAGCTCGTCGTACCCGACCTCGTCGCCGAGATCGATGTCGATACCGCCGTGGACCTGGGAACGTACCGGCACCCCGTGCGCTTCCTGCGACTTCGCGACGACATGACCTCGGAGGACGTCTAGGTTCCGGGTGCTTCGCCATCCTGCCCGGCCTGATGGAACGGGCACGTCACCAGGACACGCCCGCGCATAGGCGGTGGCTCACTCCACGAGGCCCCTTTCGGGGCCCTGGCGCGCTGTGGGTCAGAACAGGACGGGCCGGGGCTGGTGAAAGTAGCCCGTCTCCTGGGCTGCGGCGATGGCCGCGGCGGCCGGGCTGTCTCCGCCGGCCGGGATGTGCGGATAGACGCAGTCGACAAGGTCGTACGACTGCGCGTCGCCGCACCCGGAGCCGACCACCGCGCAGACCGGCGAACTGTCTCCGCCGGCCTCGGTCCACACGCCGGGCCAGTCGGGATGCTGCTCGGTCACATGCACGGCGCAGTGTCGGCACTGGACCTTCTGTTCCTTGCCGGTCAGCCGTCTGGCGGGCCGTGCCTGGGCCGCGTCGACAACGTGCGGCACCCTCTGCAGCGAGTCCATGCCGCTCAGGAGCGAGCGTTCGCAGGACGGCCCGAACTCGTTCTCCACGCTGACCCACACGTCCGGCCAGTGCGGGTGCCGGTTGGTGACCGGCATACCGCAGCCGGCGCAGCTGTGCGCGTCCAGACCTTGTTCCTGGAACAGGGCGAAGACCTCTGCCGGCAGAGGGTCGCAGACGCTGCCGGGGCCATCCGCGAGCGGTGGGAGGGCGAACAGCGGCAGGTCCTTCTCCGCAAGCCGTACGTCCTCCCAGGTCTCCAGCCCGGCCACGGGCACACTCTGTGTCCAGCCGACGCGGGGCACGCTGGTGGTCGACGGCCGCTGTACGACCTCAAGGTCGGGGCGGCGCAACCCTGCGGGCACATACTCGGACAAGGCCCGGCGCAGCTGCTCGACGGCCTGGTCCCGGTCCTCGGCGCTCAGCCAGGACGTCTTCACCAGCTCCCGTAGGTAGCCGCGCGGGTACAGCGTCACCTCGTACCGCCAGCCGTCCTCGCCCCGGCGCAAGCCCCGCTCGTACTCACCGGAGTCGTCGAACGCGAAGCACGACAGCAGACCGCCGGCTTCCTCCGCCGCTGCGAGCGCTTCGGCGACCGTCGCGAAGGAGTCGGTGAAGTCACCCCACGGCGTGCTCATCGGCCCGTAGTCGTCCATGGAGGTCAGACGTGGCATCTGCGCCGCCAGCGCGTTGAAGACGGCGGTGTTCCGCGATGCAGCGGCCGTGCGCTGCTTCGCCTGCTTCGCGTGCTTTGCCGCCCGCTTCTGCTGCGCCCTTTTCCCCATCATGCCTGCCTGTGTCGAAGATGTGGATCTCTCGCCGGTTCAACTGCATGGCGGGCTGTTCGTCACGTGACGCGGACGAAGAGTGCCTGTGTGGCCGCGTCGAGGTGATGGATGGGTGCGGTCGTGCACACGGCCGCACCCATCGGTGTGGGTGTTTCAGTTGGTACGCGGCGGGGTCATCCGGGCGTGCAGCAGGGTGCTGCGGGTGAGTTCGCTGCCCTGCCTGTGGTCCTCGTTGAGGAGTGCGGTCAGGCCCTTGGGCGCCTTCCAGTGCTCGCGGAGGTTGAGGGTGGCGCCGAGGTCGTCCAGGAGGGCGTCGAGGACCATCGCGGCTTCGCTGGGACGGTCGCCCCCTCCGTTGCCCCACCACAGGTGCTCGGATGGTGTGCACGGGGCGGGGTGGACGTGGTCGTCGCTCGTCAGGACCCACACCGTGTGGTGCAGCACGACCGAGGTGAGTTCCGCGCCGCCCGCCGGAAGAGACAGCGGGGCGTAGAAGCGCCACACCGGCCTGCCTCCGTCGTCGGGGGTACGCAGGACGGGCATGTCGGTGAGCGGGTCGATGAAGAAGGCGTCCGCCTTCTTGCCCTGGGCGAGGACGACGTGGGCGGCGGTCGGGTCGCACATGGTGAGCCGGCGGGTCCACCGGTCGGTGATGGTGCCGGTGCTCACCGGCACCTCGGCGAGTGCTCCGAACGGCAGCAGGTCGGGTTCGCGGCCGACGGCGACTTCGAGAGCCGCAACGGCGTCCGGGTGATTGCTCAGGGCGAGCTTGCTCCAGCCGGCCTTGAGGACGTGGCGCTCGCCCCCGACGGGCAGGGGGTGGTGGCTGGTGTCGGGTACGGCGGCGATGGCAACGGGATTGGGGGTTTTGCCGTATCCCTCCTTGCCGAAGATCTCGTTGTCGTGCGTGGTGTGGTCGATGCGCTCGTTGCGGATGTCGTTGGCCATGTCCGTCGCGGCCAGGTGTGAGGTGACGTCGAAGGCGTCGTTGCGCGCTGCGCGGCGCAGGACCTTCTCGTTGTCGTTGGGCGGCACGTCCACGACGGCCGCCGGAGCACCGGGCTTCCATTCCCGGATCAGCTGGGGCAGGCGCAGCAGGTGGGGCCACCAGGGCAGATCCTGCCCGGCGAGTGCGGCGACGTCACTCCAGTCGGCTTCGTACTCGATGCCCGGGTGCGCGGTGTCGGAGGCGACCAGGGAGGGCCCGCGGAAACTCATGTCCCCGTACAGGGCGCAGACGGTGACCACACCGTCCGGGTTGCCGGACGCGGCAAGGGCGGAGGCGACGTCGGTGGCGACCTTCCGGTCGTCGCAGTGCACGACGCGGATCGTGCCCACAGCGGTGTGCCAGTCCAGCGCCGGCCCGCGAACCGTGTCCTGGAATCCGGCCCACCGGCCTGCTGGAAGGTCCGTCTCACGCGGGCGCAGCAGGACAGCGCCGCGGTGCGTGAACTCCGGGGTGTCCGCCGCCCACCGGTAGACCTGGGTACCGTCCCAGA
This sequence comes from Streptomyces sp. NPDC051582, assembly GCF_040681715.1. NCBI lineage: Bacteria > Bacillati > Actinomycetota > Actinomycetes > Kitasatosporales > Streptomycetaceae > Streptomyces > Streptomyces sp. NPDC051582. The sequence continues at coordinate 125,267 of NZ_JBFAZJ010000020.1, read as the reverse complement.
CCTCCTCGGGCTCCTTCTTCTCGCCGAACCCCGCGAACGGGTTGTACGGCGGCTCGGTCGGCTCTGGGAAGTCGTCGTACTTGCGTACCAGGCGCCACAGCCCGAAGGAGTTGATGCCCAGGATCTTCTGGACATCCGCCCTGGACAGATAGCTGTCACTTACGCCCATACCGCTGCTCCTCACCGTCCCCAGGGCCGAGGTGGCCCAGGCCAGATCATGGGGCGGACCGGACGAGCAGCAGGCCAGAGCCGCTCTTCCTGCCCTGTTTCCCACCCGCATTGGCCGAGAAGGTGCTGTTGGTGTCGCGGGATCAGGCGCCGTGAAGGACTGCAAGCCGGTACAGGTCACGGCACTCGGGAGGGTGAGCAACCCGAGGTGGCCCCGGCCCGTATAGCGCAGCCCGTACGCTTTCCCCGTGACGACCGCCCCCGCCCCGCATGCTCTCCAAGACCTTCTGCGGCGGGCCCTGCTCGCCTTCGACGCCCGAGCCCTGCACACCGGCGGTGAGGCCGGCGCTCATACCGCTGTGTTCCTCGGCGACCTGGCCGCGGACCTCCTGCCTGCCATGGACGCCGTCGAAGACGAAGCGGCTCGCGAGGAGCTTGCGGAGGCGTACCGGTGCCTCTCGCTGGCGGGTGAGAACCCGCTCCGGCAGAGCTGCACGGAACGCGAGGCGATGGTGAACATCGCCGTCCACGCCCTGGCCCGGGCCGTGTTGCGCCGCGACACCGGCAGGACCCCGTCGGAGGAGGAGGTGCACGAGCTGCTGAGCAGTCTGTGGACGGCCTCGCTGCTGGCGTGGGCGCAGATCTTCCCCGCCCATCTGGACGGCGGGTCACCGCCGTGCGCCTGCGGAGCTCTGGGCACGCGCCCGGTCATGGCCCCGGCGACTGGGGCCTGAGCGGTGCGGCGAGCCTTCCCTGAGATCTCCGGCCGCGGGCTCGCCGCCCTCGGGACCGAGCTGCCAGCCCTGGCTGCGATCCGGGTGGCCCTGACCGGCGGCCGCAGCGGGAAGTTCCACGTCCCCCACCCCGACCTGCGCCGCTTCAGTTCCGACGCATGCCGGTTCGCCAAGCCGGCCGCCGAGGCCTCCACTCATCCGCTCGTCGAGGTCTTCGCGCAGATCTGCAAGAAGTGCGACATTGTCCTGCCGAAGGCGCCCGATGCCCTGTGGCGGGCGGCCGCTTTTGCCGCCCAGCGTCAAGACCAGCTGGACCGCTGCCGCACCGACCGGGAGCCGCAGACCTGGCTCGGGTACGCGCGGCACGCCGCCCGGTGGGCGCCGGGTGACGACGAGCAGTTCCGGCGCTGGCTGGACACCGCCCGCACCGATTCCAGTCTGGCCGCCGATGCCGCCGTGCTTGCCGACGCCTGGCAGCAGCTGGCAGCCCGGTTCCGTGGGTTCCTGGAGGAGTACGCCGCCCAGTGCCCTGAGGTCGAGGCGTACAACGGCGCCCGGGACGCGGTGCGACGCTGCGCCGACACCGATGAGCGCCGGGAGCTGGACCAGATCGGCGCGGCGGTCGGCAATCTCTCGCGTCGGCGGGCCCGGATGTACGAGCCGGAACCGCGCCTGGACGTGTGGACTCTGGTATGTGGGGTGTGGCTTGCGGCCCGCTCGCGCGGCCGTGGCGCCGAGCAGTCCGCCGACCTGGCCCGTGCCGCCGTCGCGGACGAGCTGAAGGGTGCCCGGGTGCGGGACGTCACCCGGTTGCCCGTGCCGCCGCGCACCCCTGGCGACCGGCACGCAGACCCGGCAGCGTGGGCGGACGCCGAGCTGGCCCTGTGGTGGCCGCAGGCCGTGACAGCCGCATGCACTCGCCTTGAGGAAGAGTTCGAGGCAGAGTCCGCCGCGATGTCCGCGCGGCTGCTGCTGGTACGCGACTGGCCGCTGACCGGCACCCGCGACACCCCGGTCGCTTACCTGGCCGCCTCCCCCGTACTGGGCCCGGTCGTCCCCCACGGGCACCGCGAGGTCGACGACTACGTGTCCTGGAGCGGCGGCGACACCGCCGGACCGTCCTACGCGGCGGTCGTTGCTGCCCCGGCGCACCTGGTGGCGAAGCTGGAACGGGAACAGGCAGCCCAGTTCTCCCACTACGAGCCGCGGTTCACCGCCGGCGGGCCGGTCACCGGCGGCGGGGCAGACCAGGTTGCAGCCGAGGCACTGCTGCGGCAGGCGTTCCCGTTCCTGCCCGGCGACGGTGACCGCGAGCCGTCCACTCCGACGGACGAGGTCCTCGAGCAGCGCCGCGCCCGGCGTGCGGCCGACCGGTCGTGGCGCGACGGGGCGGGCGAGGAACGCACCTACCGCATCGCGAGCGCCCTGCGTGACGGGTACGGCTGCTGGATTCCCGACAGCCCCCAGGCCCCGGCCGAGCTGGAGGAGATGGTGCCCTGGCTGCGCTGGAGCGCGCTGCGCCTGGACGTGCTGTGCGGCCGTGACGCCGAACAGGCCTCGTGGGCCACCCTGTTCGGGACGCTCGAAGCCGTCGACAGCGTCGGCATCGCACTCAACCCCGGCGGCCGGCACCTGCCGCTACACGTCCCCGTGCACCGGATCGTCGCCCTGACCGGCGCTCCGCACTGGGAGCGCAGCCAGCGACCCCCCGCACTGTGGCAGCCCTACCAGCTGCTCCCCACGCCATCCACAGATTCGGGCCGCGAGCCCGCCCGCCTTCGCGTCGTACCGGGATCCGACGGCGCGCGCTGACGGAACTGCGCCGCCCGGCCGGGGAATGAGAGCCGGGTCACAGCCGTAGCGTCCAAACGTGGACGACGGCGCACCCCTCCCGTGGCCATGATCAGATCCTCACCCGCGACCAGGAGGGGGTACCGCTGTGCCGGTCCTGCGCCAGATCACCACCTGCACCGCACCGTCGACCGTCGTCGTCGAACGCCGCACCCGGGCACGGGACCGGCCGGTGGACTACCGGCTGGAGGTCTGCCGCCGCCACCGGTGGTTGGCGGACAGCTGGACCGGCCGACGCGGCCCTGAGGGCGCTGGCGGGCGGTGCGGCACCGTCACGGACTACCGGCCCTTCACCGCGATCCTGCAGTCCCATACCGAGCTGTGGCTCCAGGCGTTAACCACGAACTCTCCCGAAGACCACGGCGGCGACCTCGCGGCCTCGCTCCGAGCGGGATTCGAGTGGCTGACCACCTACCGGGAGCCGACCGGCGTGGCCATGGCACTGGAACACGCGGCCCGGATCGCCGAGGCGACCGCGGCCGGCACGTTGCAGCCGGCCGAGGGCCAGGCGCAGGTCCTGGCCGCGCTTAGCCTGGCGGAGACGCTCGACGCCGGCGCACGGGGAGCATGAGCCGGCGCCGAACGAGACCGAGGGCCTTCGGGTTCTGCCACCCGGCGGCCCTCGCCGGGCGCGTTGTAGGTGCTCCGCGGAGACGCACCGGAGGGAGTCGCCTCGGCGGGCCGTAGGGTCGAAGCAGACCGGCCCGTCACGGGGAGGCCGGGCTGTGCACGTAGGAGTGTCGTTTGTCCGCCCTCACCGTTGCTCTGACCGCCGCCGTCGGAGCCCTGGCCGGTGCTGCCGCCCGCCCAGCGGTCTTCGCCCGCTCGGTCCCGGCGCCCGCGCCTGCCCGCAGCGCCTGCCCGCACTGCGGCAACGCCGTCCTCGGGCGTCGACTGCCCGTACTGCCCGTCTCCGGACGCTGTCCGGCGTGTGCACGGGCGATCGGACCGCGCGCCCTCGTGCCCGAGGCGGTGGCCGCCGCCGCGTTCGCCGTCGTCGCAGCCGGCGGGGCGAGCGGCTGGTTCGCTGCCGCCCAGTACTGGGTCGCCGCGTGCGGTGTCGCCCTCGCGCTGATCGACCTCGCCGTGCAACGGCTCCCCGACGTGCTCACCCTCCCCGCCTGCGGCGGGACGCTCATCCTGCTCACCGCAGCCGCGCTGGCCGGCGAGACCGGAAGCCTTGGCCGTGCGGCGGCCGCCGCCGGCGTGCTCACCGCCGTCTTCCTCCTCATGGCGTTCTCCGGCGCCATGGGACTCGGCGACGTCAAGCTCGCACCGGCCGTCGGGGCGCTCCTGGGCTGGAGCAGCTGGACGGCCCTGTTCTGGGGAGCAGCCGCGGGATTCGTCGTCGGCGCGGTGTTGGAGGTGGCACGGATGACGGCCCGTCGCGCCCGACGCACGCACGTCTCCTTCGGCCCCTACATGGTTATCGGGGCCCTCGCCGTCTCCGTCACCGCAGCCTGACCGTCGCCGCGGGGCTCCCGGAAATACAGCTTCCTGTAATAGCTCTTCCTGTATATCGATTCCCGGAACGGCCTCCACCTGACACCACCGTTCCGGAATGCGGTTTCACGGAATAAACCGAGCCTGGTCAACTCCTCTGCTCAGCCTGAAGATCGGATCCGGAACGACGACGAACCTGTCGCGTTCCGGATTCCTTTCTCGCCCGCCTTCATCGCGCCGCATGAGCACCGCGGTGAAGAAGCCTTGCGCACGCGGCGAGCGAATTCTGGCCGACGACACCAGGAAGAGCCGCACATGAACACCCTCACCCGCCGCGTCGCGACCGTGGCATCCACCGGCGCGCTGCTCCTTGGCGGCGCCGTCGCCACCGCCTCGACCGCCAGCGCCGCGACGGTCGGCAGCGGCGCCTGCACCCACCAGATCAAGATCAACACCGACGTTTACACCACGGTGAAGTTCCGCACCGGTCCGGGCACCGGCTACACCGCCACTGGGCAGCTCTCCAAGGGCACCGACGTCTACTGGCAGTGCAACAAGGGCAGCAACGGCAAGCCGGGCGCCTGGGGCTACGTCACCGTCAAGTCCGGCGCGCACAAGGGCCAGAAGGGCTGGGTCGCCGCTCAGTACATCAACGTGCCCATGCAGTTGGACTGACCCTCCCCGGCCGACGGAGACCACCGACTCGAGCTCTCCCGGCCCACCAACGCCTGAGCCGACACCTCGGGCAGGCTCAGGACGACGCAACGGCGGCCCGGCCTCTGTGATCCCGGGCCGCCGTCGGCGTACCCGCACGCGGAGGCCGACTTCCACCTCGCAGCCGGCCTTCAAGCTATCGCCCACTGTCCGCTGCGGCCTGAACATGCCCAGCCGGGGCAGGCCCGATGGCCGTCGAACTGCCTGATTAGAGCGCTTTCCGGTCATCCCTCCACGTACCGGCCTGGTTCATCAGGCGTTTCAAAGAACGTCAGCGGGAAAGTTGTACCTACCAGGCAGTAGGCCTCTAAGGTTCCGCCCAGCACACCAAGTTGTTGACCCGCTCGTGGACGAGCACACACAGGAGCGGACCGCATGCTCGCGATGCGACCAGCCACACCAGAGGACCGATGCGCCCTCGAGGCCATGATCCAGGCCCGCTCCGAATGGATGAAGAGCAAGCAGCTGTCGAACTGGTCCAGCTGGGGACAGCACGTTCAAGACCTTGCCGGCAACTGCACTCGGCGGGACGGCGATATGTGGGTGCTGGTAGAGGACCACCGCCGCATCATCGGCTGCACCACGATCCTCCGGACTGCGGCTCCCTGGGCCTGGACGACCGCCGAAGCTGAGGAGACCTCCTTCTACCTCAACGGAACGGTTACGGACCCCGCCGAACGGCACCGCAAACTCGGAACCCTTATCGCCGACTGGGCCGTCGACCGTGCGGCTCGCGAGAACATCAGCTGGGTACGACGGGACTGCACTTCACCGGCCCTCGCCGCCTACTACGAGAAACAGGAATTCAGCCTCGTACGTGAGGTCTCTACACCCGGCGGACGTACCTCATACGCCTTCGAGCGGAAGTCCGAGCGAGTGGCGTCCCTCGCCGGATGGCTCATCACGGGCGAATCTCCGACCGCGATTTCCAGAGGACGGGGAGATAGCCTCGCAGGGACTGCGAGATCGAATGCCGCCGAGGCCCGACGATTCCTCTCACGCTCCCTCCGCGGATCAGCCAAGACGCCCGTAGCGATCAATTAATGACTGCGTTAAGCCGCAGATCACTGGCCGAGGGACTGACAGAACTTCTCTGTACTCACACTGTCGCCTGGTGCGAATACCCGCTACAAGCAGCGACCGGGCCGTCCCCAACGGCCCTGGGGACGGCCCGGTCGCTTGAGCACGTTGGGACGGGCTAGAGATCGAGCAGGAAGTCGAAGTCCGTGTCCTTCGCACCAAGCAGCCAGGCCTTCGCCTCAGCAGGAGTGAATACCTGGGGCAGCCGCCCCGGGTTCTGCGAGTCGCCGATCAGAACGTATCCGTCCTGGACGGCAACCTGGACGCAGTTCCCGCCGCCGCCGCTGTACTGGGACACCGTCCATTCGATCGACGCCAGGTCGAATGAGGACGGGTCCGGCTTCGATGTCACTGTTCTAGCTCCTTGATTCTTTTCTCGAGGCGCATGCGCGTCTCTGTGGGGTCCAGCGCCCGCTCCCACAAGTTGGTGAAAGCCGCGGTGTAGCGCTGTACGTCTTCATCACCATCGAAGTACACCGAACTGACCATGGTCTCCACCCACACAACCTGACGGGCAGCTTCGGGAAAGCCCATGAGGACGAACGCGCCTGCAGCTCCCGGATGCAGGCCGATCGAATCCGGCAGGATGCGGATGGTGTTGCGATGTTCCTCGGACTCAGCGCGGATCCGCTCCAACTGGCGTCTCAACACTGCCCGGTCGCCGATGGTGTCGCGGAACGCGCTCTCGTCCACGAGAGCACGAAAGTCCTTCGGTGCACCACCTCGGACCTGCTGCTGTCGGTCCATGCGAACGTCAACGAGGGCCTTCACCTCTGCAGGACGCAATTCGGGCCGCATCCGGCTGATGACGATCCGGGCGTAGTCCTCGATCTGAAACAGTCCCGGCCACACGTCGCGCTCATAGTTCCAGAGCTCAGCAGCGCGTCGCTCCATCTTCAGGAAGCCCTCGAACTGCATAGGGCCAAGAAGGTTGGCGTTCCTCCGCCACAGTGCGGGGCGCGGACGGCCAGCCGGCGTGGTGTCTGCGTTCAGGAGAGCCTGAATTTCGGAGCTCTCCGTGGCGCTGGCCTGATAGCACTCGAGCAGCGCCTCGACGAGATCGCGGGTGACACGGCGGCGCTGTCCCCGCTCCAGTCGGCTCAGACCGCTGTTGTCGATCTTGACACCGCGTCGATGCAGCACTTCGTGGCCCGCAACGTCACCTTGGGTGAGGCCGCGTCGTTCACGCAACTCCTCAAGGCGCAGGCCGACTTCGCTGAGGGTCAACGACCACGGCGTCTTCGCTTCTGGCATGGTGGCCAGTCTGACGGCTCACCGGGCTGCCTACAAGCAATATGGTCGAGCAATTTGCTCGACCATATTGCTAAGCGCTCACCCGAGGGAGCATCCTAGCCAGGGTCACGAAGTGTGCAGCACCTGTCGCCATGCGTGGAGACCGTCCCGCTGCTCTGCTGCCCGTACACGCCCAGGGAGGGGCCGCCGCGATGCGTCGGACGCTGTTCAGCCTCCTGTTGAAAGACCGCGACCTACTCGGCTGGGAAGCGTTCTGCATCCACTTCACCGCCACTGGCCGGGAGCTCGCCCCCGAGAAGGGCAACCGTCGACTCGCCACGGCCAGCGTCGGGCGCACGACGTTCGACAGATGGGCCTCGGGCACCTGGTACGGCCGGCCCCGCGGCGAGGCGGCGCAGATCCTGGAGCGCATGTTCGGGCACACCGTCGAAGAACTCTTCAGCCCGTCACCCCACGCGAGCGAGCCAGCTAGGGGGTTGGAGTCGGTCCCCGCACGGATCGGCTCGCGCTGGCCCACGTCCAACTTGCTGCTCCCCGCTGGCGGTCCGGCAGGCATCTGGGAAATCGCTGGACGCCAACGTCTGGATGGCACCAGCGCCGCGGTGCACCTTCTTCCCGTCGTCAGGCGAGGCGACGAGGCCGACGTTCGTGACTTGAGCCAGGACGGGCTGCACCAGCTGGAACGGTTCTTACGGCCGGCGCGCCGCGGGTTTCTTGTAGGTGTCGAAGAACGTCAGGACGACTTCAACCTGTACGTCCGCGACGCCATAGCTGCTCGCAGGCCCGCGCTGCCGGGACCGCCAACCGTGGGAGGCTTGTCGATTCCCTCGGCCTACCTTCTGGACGACCTCACCTATGGCATCCTCTGGGCGCTCACCCAGCTCGATGACGGCCTCTTGTCCGATGATCAGACGCTTGACGCCGAGCAGCACCTCCTTGACACCTACCTGTCCCTACCCCGATCAGCGCCGAGCCAGCTGCTCGTCGACCTGACCGCCGTCGGCAGCAGTTGGATGGGATCCGCCTTCTGCGCCCGACACATCGAGCAGGAACTAGCCGATGCGAACACGGTCCCGATCTTCTGGACGCGTGAGCAGAGCGGCGAAGAGGCGGCCTGCTGGCTGTTCTTCAAGCACAAACTGGACTACCTCCGATCCCTCGAACGTTTCCACGGGACCGCAGCGCAGACCATCCGAGTCTTCTGCCTGCCCGAGACCGAGGTGGCGCGCTCTGAGACATACGAGAAGGTTCTGTTGCTGTTGGCGATCGCCCTCATGGAGCGCTGCGGCATCCGGGCCAGGGTGGTGCCGAACCCGGACTACTCGGAGGTGGACGGAGTGGCCCTAATCCCCGGCCAGCGAGCCGTCGTTGCCAACTGGGTGCGGGTCCCTGGCGGAGCGCTGTGGGCTGCTGGCAGCACCTCGGCCCGAGGAGAGCTGCGCACGTACGCCAACGCCTTCGCTGACGCGCAGGAAGCCGACGTTCTAGTGGGCGAGGACTCGGAGACGCGTCTGCGATCACTCGCGGGCTACCTGGGCCTGGACTGGAGCTGGTTGACTGCCCGGTGCCGTGCTCTGGGCGAGTACGGCGTCGCCGGTCTCGTTCGTCCCCGCAGCCGTCTGCTGACCGTGGAAGCGCTGGATGAGACCCTGCTCTTTCTCGGCAAGCTCTCCTCGTCCCGATGAACCCCGTCCGCGTATCACCCCGTTGGAAAGGTCCTCCGTGCTCTCCGCTGATCGTGCCCCGAACAGCACCGTTCTGGTACTCACCCTGGGCGGCACCATCGCCATGACGCGCACCGCTGCGGCAGCCGGCGTCACACCGACCCTGACCGGCTCAGACCTGGTGAGCGCTGTGCCCGGCCTCCAAGACGTAGCCGAGGCAACCGTGGAGGACTTCCGGCAGATGCCGGGTGCCTCCCTGGACGTCGACGACATCGTCAGCCTCGTGGGCCGACTGCAACAGGCCGACGGCGAGGGGGTCGACGGCGTCGTTGTGACCCAGGGAACCGACACCCTTGAGGAGACTGCGTTCCTAACCAACCTCTACTACCAAGGCACCACGCCGGTGGTCTTCACGGGCGCGATGCGCAATGCCGCGACGGCGGGAGCGGACGGCCCAGCGAATCTTCTCGCAGCCGTCCAGACCGCCGTGAGTGCGGAGGCTCGGGGAACGGGTGTCCTAGTCGTCCTCGGCGACGAAATTCATTCCGCCCGCCACGTTCGAAAGATGCACACGACCAGCCCTGGAGCCTTCAATTCCCCGGGCACCGGGCCGCTCGGACACGTCGTGGAGGGGGCAGCGCGGTTCCACTGCTCGCTGAGTCCGACTGCACCCGTTCCGCTGCCCATCGGCAGCCTGCCGCAGGTGGAGATCGTTGCCGCGTCGTTCGGCAGCAGCGGGACGTTGCTGGAGGGTCTGGCGGACAAAGCCGCCGGCCTGGTGGTGGCCGCGTTCGGCGCCGGCCACGTCCCCGAGACGTGGTGCAGTCGGCTGGAAGCGCTGGCGGCAGTGATGCCCGTCGTGCTCGCATCGCGTATCGGCACCGGCCCCGTCCTCACCTCGACCTACGCCTTCCCCGGCTCCGAGAGCGACTTGTTGGCCCGCGGCTTGATCAGTGCGGGCGCACTCGACCCATATAAGGCCCGTCTGCTCCTCCTCGCCCACGTAGCCGCAGGCACGCCCCACCCAGAGATCGCAAAGGCGTTCCTCGACTACTCCTGACTCGCTCCCGCCCAGCCAAAGGACGACTCTGACCATGCGCTACGCCCAGGTCCACACCGGCAGGCAGTTCATGCTTGCCCTCGACCACGGGGAAGACCTCCTGGAAGGCCTCACCGAGTTCTGCACGGATCGGGGCATCCGAGCCGGGTACATCCCCACATTCGTCGGCGGTCTCCGCTCGGCCCGGCTGGTCGGTTCTTGCGAACCCCTCGCCGATCCTGAAGCCCCTTTGTGGGAGGAGATCAGGGTTGAGACGCTCGAAGCACTCGGCGGCGGAACGCTCGCATGGGACACGGAGAAGGACTGCCTGGCCCCTCACATCCACGTCGCGGCCGGCATCAAGGGGAAGTCGGCCGAGGGACGAGTGTCGCACCTACTCGGCGCGAAAGTGCAGTTCATCTGCGAGATTCCAATCATCGAAGTCACCGGAGCCGCCGAGGGACCGGCGTTGACACGACAAAGAAGCGCAGAGCTGTATGACGTACCCCTCCTCGGCTTCGGCACCGGAAACTGAGGGCGGATGACGATGCGCAGGGTGATCCGCTTCCCGGAGGTGGTCGAGGCCCACCGCATGCGCATCTACGAGACGTTCACGCTCCACTTCGAGCGGGCGGCGAAAGAGGCGGCCCGGCTCGACGGCAATCCCTCCCTCGCTTCCGTATACGTCTCGCGGTCCACATGGGATCGCTGGATGGTTGGGGACATCAAGGGGCTGCCCCGGCAGGCGACATGCCGAGTTCTAGAGCACCTCTTCCAGCTGTCGGCCGAGCACTTGTTCGGTCCCCTGGCGCCGGAAGCCGGACCACACGTCGATGTCGGAGCGGCCGCACCGACGGGGATCCACCTGGCGGCGTCGCCACACCTAGCCGCCATGAATTCCTTCCGGCTCGCGGACCGCCAGCTCGGCGGCGGCCACGTCTACCGGTCCGTGGTGCACTACCTCAATACCGTCATCGCCCCGAGCCTCTTCAGCGCAGCGGACAGTCGCGAAGACGGCGAGAGCGCATTCGGTGCAGCGGTCGTACTCACGGAGATGGCAGCCTGGATGGCCCACGACGCCGGGCGGGACGACTTGGCATCCGGACATTTTGACCGCGCCCAACGGCTGGCGCAGAGCCTTACCGACGTGACCGCGGGCGCGAACGTACTGGCCGGCATGAGCCACCTGGCCCTGCAGACCGATCAGATCGACGCCGCCGCAGAACTTGCCCGCAGCGGGCTCGCTCGCCTCGCCACTGGCTCGCCAGTGCCCACCCTTGCGGCTCGTCTCTACGCCATGGAGGCGAGAGCCCTCGCTCAACTCAACGCCGAACGTGAGGCGCAGCGGAAACTAGACAGTGCACGCGAAGCCCTAGCTCTCGCACACACCGTGCCCGCGCCCCAGTGGGTGGCGCCGTTCGACGAAGCCGCGCTTGCCAGTGAGACCGCTTCCGTACTCCTGGATCTCGGCGCGCTCAAGGCAGCAGCCAAGGAGGCGCAGCGCGCCCTGGCGCTACGGGACGCGAGCCGGGTCCGCAGCAGGGCTTTCGGTCAGGTCACGCTGGCTCGAGTCCTGCTCTCACAAGGGCACCTGGACGCGGCGTGCTCGGTAGGCATGGATCTGCTGAGCGCCTGCCAGTCGGTGACGTCACTGCGACTGAGCAGGCAACTCGACGCTCTGCAAGCCGACTTCGACCTGCACCGCCAAATGCCCGAGGTCCGTGAGCTCCTGTCGCAGATGACCGCCTCGGCCCAGCACCGTAAATTGCTGCTCAGCAGTCTTGTGCTCCCGGAAGGTCCGCAGTGAACCATGCACCCATGCCGGGTGATCCCGGCCGTGACGCCTATCTGGCCGAGGGAAACGCACAGCAGGCCCGGAAACGGGCCGCCGCCGACGCCCTGATCCGAGACGAGGGCGGGAGGTTGCTTCTGGTGAACCCGACCTACAAGGACGGGTGGGATCTTCCAGGTGGCATGGCCGAGGACAACGAAGCACCCGAGGACGCCGTTCGTCGGGAACTCCGCGAAGAGCTCGGTCTCACAGTGGCCAGCCTGCGGTTCCTGTGTGTCGACTGGGTCGAACCTCACGGACCGTGGGACGACCTTCTCGGCTTCGTCTTCGACGCCGGTGTCCTGTCACCACAGCAGGCCGCCGAACTGAAGCCCAGCGATGAAGAGATCGCGGAGCACCGCTTCTTCGAGGTCCCAGAGGCCCTGCCGCTGCTACCGGACCGCCAGCGGGCTCGGGCTGCCCAGGCCTGGGCGGTTCTTGGCGACGGCGTCCCGCGCTACCTCCGCAACGGAATTGCTCTCTGAGCAGTGCGTCAGGCCACTCGGCCGGTCACACGTTGACCTCCACGGACGGGGCGCGACCCTCGGACTGGGTCAGCACGCTCCGGATGCGGGAGAAGATTCCGCCGATTTCCGCGAGCTCGTGCTCGGACAACGGCCGGCCGAGGAAGTGGTGGCCGTGCACGGCCGTCCGGTCGTCGCTGACGCCGACGACCGCTACAGCGTTCTCCACCCGCTGAAGGAGGAACCGCACGGCCACTCGGGCCAGAGCATCAGGGGACGATCCGAACTGGCCTGCCAGCTCTGCGAGGCCGTGAGTGATCGCTGACGCCATCGCTTGCGCGCAGTTGACCGCCGAGCCGCCCCAAGCAGCCACAGCGCGGTCCGTGCGGCCTCCGGCCAACGCACCGTGGGCCAGCGGCGAGGCAATCACCAAGCCGACACCGCGGCGCGCGGTGAAGGCGCCGAGATCCTCCCCCTCACCAAGGTCGGCCAGCGGCAGCAGGCCACTAGCCTGCGTCCAGACCACGTCTGGGCGGATCCGGTCGAACAGGTCCAGGAAGCGTCGCACCGAGCGGACCGAGGAGCGGAAGCCCGGGCCACGCAGACCCACAGCGCGGATTTGGCCGAGGTCGCGCAGTGCCCGCATCTGCTCGATGACCGGGTCGAGGTATCGGTCGCCGAGACCGAAGTCGTACGACTCAAGGGTGTACAGGGCCAACTCGTCCAGGTACAGATTCTCCAAAGTCTGTTCCAGCTGGTGCCGGACCCGCGGTCCGGCATAGGGGTGAGGAGCAGAGCCCTGGACCCGGCCAACCTTGCTGGCGACCTGAACCTTCGCGCCCCGATACTCCTTCAAGACTTTGCCTATGAGCCTCTCGGCATGGCCGCACCGGTGACTGTCAGCCGTGTCGAAAAGCGGCGCCTCAACCTCACCAGCGCCGGCCTCCAGGGCGCGGCGCAGCCCGTCGAGCAGTCGTGCGTCGTCTGGTTGGACGGCGCTGGGCGACCAGCGAGAGGAGCCGCTGCTAACGCCCAGCGGGAGCACCGTCAGGTCCCCGGCCAGACGGCGGGGTGCGAGGTCGCTCGGTGTCATCGGTCAGCGTCTCCCGCTCGGTAGAGGAAGACCGCGATCACGCGTTTCCCCATGCTGTCGCCCTGGACTCCCCAGGCGCTCGCCAGTACATCCACCAGAAACAGGCCTCTCCCGCCTTCGTCGTCCTCATCGGCAGCCGGGGGTTTCCCGGGCACCGCCGCAGTGTCCTCACCGCCGTCCCGGACCTGGACAGTCACTCCCCAGTCGTACACGTCGAGGGAGATGTCGAGGGCCGCTCCAGCGTGCTCGAGGGCGTTGCCCACCAACTCGTCGGCCACCAGGACCACGTCGTCGGTGTACGGATCGTCAACTCGCCCTGCCAGGGCCTCGCGGACTATGCGGCGGGCGGCGCTCTGCGGGGCGTCGAGGCCGCAGAGGTCGATCGCAGCGTGTGTAGCGGGACTGCCGCCGCCGCGGCCTTGGCCACATGGCAAGGCAGTGCTGGTGGAACCAAGCACGGGGATCACTCCTCGCTGCATTCACGATGCCCGGGGGCACGGACTGACAAGTCCTGCTGAATACCGTGGCCCAAGTCGCCGCGCAGGCGATAGCGAAACCCGTCCCCACTTCTCCCCACTTCTTCGGCTCCCCCGCCTACTTCCGAAACGGGAGGAGGCACCAATGTGGATGACGTCGTACAGAAGAGCGAGATTCACGCACTCCTCTTGTGCTGCGATCCGTCGATAAGGACGTCACCGCCATCCGTCCGGCGGGTGACTGGAGGCGGGAAGCGTGACGAAAACCGCTCCTACCTGGCCTAATGCCGAGCATTTGGATCTGATGTCCGATCAGCCCGTTCGCAGCGCCGCTATCACTGGTGACGAATTCCCGTCAAGCACTTCCGGAGAAGTGGGGTCAAGTGGGCTAGGAAGTCGATCTTCAGCCACAAGGCTTCCGAGACCAGCATCGCCACCGGAAGCCGTGACCGACTTCCACCCGATTGTCCGTTCCTTGAAGGGGGTCGACTGGAAATCAACCCCGTTCTCCGCACGGCCGAAGTGGGGAGAAGTGGGGGCCGTTTTCGCTACCGGAACATGCCAATGAGCGGCAACGCTATTCGCAGTTCTTCCGCCTCGCTGCCCACGGAAAGGTTGTCGTGATCACTCTCGTCCCGCCGATTCTCGGCGCCCTGTTCGGTGGCGACGTCCGCGCAGCCAGCTCGAACGGCCGACGGCCTGCGTCTCGGCTGCTTCGCCTCGGGCGGCCCCTACGTCGCGGCGGCGACATCGTTGTACCTCTGATTGCACAGGTGTTGGGAGACCCGTCCCAACCGCTTCCCCGTTGCCAGGGCGAGGTCGACCAGATGGTGGCCATATTCCGTGAGCATCTGCCGGCGCTAGCACTGGCAGCGGGCGGGCCGCGTCGGCTCGCGATCCTCGCCCGCCCCGCCCCGATCGACTACATGGGCTCGCGGGTGCACCTGATCCTTCTCGCCGAGACCGCACAACACCTCGCAGCCGTCGCCCAGGCAGAACAGCCCTCCACGAACGACCACCCCGTAAGCGGGGCGGGCGTCGTCGCACGGCAGTACACCCCCGTGAACGCCGTACGCCGGCGCCCGCCCTCGGGCTCCGTGTCCTATGCCGAAGGTACCCGGTGCCACCCCGTCACCGCAGCCTCCGGAGGACCGGAGCGAGGCGCAGGGCCTTAGTGCTGCTGCCTCCCGGCTGCCGTGGTGAGTGCTCTCCCACGGCAGCCGGTCCCTCTGCCGGATAGCCAATCGTTCATCCCCCAGTGCCGATTCTTCCGAGGACTCACCATGTGTCAGCACACGCCCATCTGTCCCTCCGCCGAGGCTGCGGACCGCGAGGCCGCCGTCGTGGTCGCGGCCCACCCGGAACAGGGCTGGAGCCTGCTGTGCAACGGTGTCCTCCTCTTCGAAGACACCGGTGAGATCCTTCCCAACGGCAAGATCGTCGCTCCGCATCGGTTGACGAGCGCCGCGGTATGAACAGGACCCAGCACGAACAGGGTGGTCTTCCGGTGCCGTACGTCACCGCGTGGAGCGGGGAAAACCACCGGACTCCCGCCGTGGTGCGTCACCCGAGCGGGCGAGGTATCGGCTTCGCGGGCGAGATGCCGTACGACCGCGACGCGGACGGGGTGCTGTGGGTCAGGCAGTCCATCGCCCCCGGATCGGGCAGAGCGTTGTTCCCGACGGTCCACGTGCTTCGTCAACGGCGTGCGGTGAGCCGGATGCTGTGCCAAGTGTGTGGCGCCGACACCTTGGAGCAGGATCCGGAGCGGCAGCTCTTCGTTCTCAAGCACGTCGGTCAGCCGGTGGCTGAGGGGGAGCTGACCACCGCTGCCCCGGTCTGCCCACCGTGTGCGCTCATTGCGGTCAAGCACTGCCCGCACCTGCGCGAACATGTAGCCGCGTGGGTCGAACGCCCGTTGGCCTGGGGTGTCGCCGGCATCCTCTACGACCCGCGGACACTGCTCATGGTCCCTGGTAAGGACGTCGTCAACGTCTCCTACGAAGATCCGGCACTTCCCTGGCTGCTGGCGAGCCGTCAAGTGCTGTCGCTCCAGGGCTGCACCGCCGTCGATCTGAACAACCTTCGAGCGAAGGCTGTGGCTCGATGAACTCAGTGCTGCCGGCCGCGGCCGCTCGAAGCCGGACCCGCCCCCCGCACCCTCAGATTTGTCGTCCGCGCGGTTCGTGGCACTGAGCGAGCCGCTCCCGTACCCGCCCCTGTTCCCCGCCTTGCCTCGCAAGGCCTCGGGAGCACCCGCACCTATCGAGACGGATATTCCATGGCTGGGCGTATCGAGGACTACGCACTCATCGGAGACATGCAGACGGCCGCGCTGATCTGCCGGGACGGCAGCATCGACTGGCTCTGCTTGCCGCGCTTCGACTCCTCCTCTGTTTTCACCCGCCTCCTGGGAATCGAGGATCACGGCTACTGGCAGATCGGCCCCGTCCGTCCCGACGGCGCCCAGGCCCCGGATGCGGACCGGCGCGGCTACCGCGGCGACTCACTCGTCCTCGAATCCGAGTGGGACACCCCGACCGGCACCATCCGTGTCATTGACCTCATGCCTCCCCGTGACGGCGACAGCCCGCAACTCATCCGGATCGTCGAAGGGGTCAGCGGCACGGTTGAAGTCGAATCCGATTGGTGCCCGCGCTTCGGATACGGAAAGCACCGGCCCTGGATCTACGAACATGAGGGCCGCACCGTTGGAATCGACGGGCCGGACGCGCTCTGGCTGGACGCCACTGTGGACACTGTCCAAAAGGAAGACGCGCTGGTCAGCCGGTTCACCGTCAGCGCCGGCGATACGGTGACGTTCTCCCTCAGCTGGCACTCCTCCCACTACCTCACGACACCGGAAGTCCCTGACACCCGGGCTGCGTTGGAGGCCACCGAAAAGTTCTGGCGGGAGTGGGTGGCGCCGTGCACCTACGACGGCCCGTACCGTGCTGCGGTCGTCCGCGCCCTGATCACGCTGAAGGCCATGACGTACGGGCCGACCGGCGCGATCGTCGCCGCCGTGACCACCTCTCTTCCCGAGACGATCGGCGGCGTACGCAACTGGGACTACCGCTACACCTGGCTCCGCGACGCCTCGATCACCCTGTCCGCCCTGCTGCGTACCGGATACCGCAAGGAGGCCGAGGCGTGGCGGCAGTGGCTCCAGCGGGCCGTGGCCGGCAACCCTGACGACATTCAGATCATGTACTCGATTCTGGGCGAGCGGAATCTGCCCGAGCGGGAGTTGCCCTGGCTGCCCGGGTACGAGGGCTCAACGCCGGTGCGAGTAGGCAACGATGCTGCCGACCAGCTCCAGCTCGATGTTCCCGGCGAGGTCATCGACACGCTGTATCTGGCCCATGTGCACGGCATCGCCCGGTGCGAGCGCACCGCGACGCTGCACCTCGGGCTCGTCGACTACCTCAAGCGGCGCTGGCAGGAGCCGGACGACGGCATCTGGGAAGTGCGCGGCGGACGACGCCACTTTGTGCACTCCAAGATCATGGCCTGGGTCGCGGTCGACCGCACGGTGCGCCTGGTGGAGGCTGGCGTTCTCGACGCCGACCTGGCCGAGCTGGTCCAGCTCCGCGACGCCATCCATGCCGAGGTGTGCCAGAGGGGCTACGACTCCGAGCGGAACACGTTCACCCAGTCGTATGGATCCAGCGAATTGGACGCGGCCCTGCTGCTGCTCCCGCGCACCGGGTTCCTCCCGCCGGACGACCCGCGGGTTATCGGCACGGTCGCCGCGGTACGCCGCGAGCTCTCGACGGACCACGGTCTGGTCCACCGCTATCCGACTGACGGCAACCAGGTGGGGGTCGACGGCCTTGCCGGTGACGAGGGGAGCTTCCTGCTCTGCTCCTTCTGGATGGTCGACGCCCTCGCGCTCACCGGCCAGCCGGAGGAAGCCCGGGCGCTGTTCGAGCGACTGCTCGCACTGTGCAATGACGTCGGCCTGCTCGCTGAGGAGTACGACGTGGCCTCCCGCCGTCAGCTGGGGAACTTCCCCCAGGCGTTCTCGATGATCGGCCTGATCGAGAGTGCCGTCTTGATGAGCGAGCTGGAGCGGGCGGCTAGGCCGGTGATCGCCGCATGAACACGGTGCCCGCGATCGCGGACCTCTTCCCGGACACGGTCACCGCCGGCGCCCCGGTCGCAGTCGAGATCGGCCGTGACTGTGACACCGCGGCGATGCCCGAGCTGGCGGCACGCCGGATTCTCTCCCTGCTGGGTCACATCAACCCGCACCCGGTGGGGGCCGCGATGGCCCGCGGGAACGAGTGGGTGCTGATCCTGCCGCCCCACTCCGGCCGCGGCATGTGCTGGCCCTGGCCGGTAGACCACCGCGACAGTGGAGTTCTGGCCGTGCCCCCGCTGAGCTCCGGCCCGGCCGAGGATCTCCACTGGGCCCGACTCGGCAACAACGAGGGCCGCGTCTACTCCGCGCCCCTGCCGCTGTACGCGTCCCTGCCGCTGCTCACAGCACTTCGGCCGCAGCCCGAAGCGCGCCGCTTCGACCCGGCTCCCGCCCGCTCACAGTCGACCCCCACTTCGCGCGAGGACCTCTCATGCTCGATTCGCTGGTGACCGCAACCGCACTGCTCGGTGGCGGATTCGCCACCACGTCGGTGGGGCTCATAGTGCAGGCCCGGAGAAAGCGGGCCCTGGCCGCCAGGGTCGCACCCCTGGAAGCCCAGCGGGACTCCGCGCTCGCCTATGCCAGCGCGGTGGAGACGGAGTCGAAGCACTTCGCTGAGGTGCAGATGCCCGCGTTGGTGGACACCCTCGCCCGCGGACACCGCGGCGTGCCGGTGCCCGGACTCAGCCAGGAGCGTCTCGCCGGCAGTCCCATCGACCACAGTCATCAGACCGTCATGGGACTGCTCCAGGAGGCCCTCACTGTCACCCGCGATCAGATCGGGCTCTCCGCGCGGTCTTCAGTTCGGGACATCATCGACGAGGCGCAGACGCACCTGCACCGCTGCCAGCTGAACGTCGTCGAAGAGATGGACCGCTACCCCCAGGGCACGACGTACCACCAGAGCCTGATGGGCTTCGACCACCTGGTCACCCAGGCCCTCCACACGCTCCAACGCACGCGCATCCTGGCTGGTTCATGGCCCGGTCTGCAGCGGGCGGACTGCACCTTCAGCGAGGTCGTCGAATCCGCGCGGGGCCGGATCAACGCCTATCTGCGGGTGAGCTACACCTACGAGCCCGGCAGCGGCGAGACCTGGCTCGAAGGCCGTGTCGTCGAACCGGTCACGGTGGCGCTCACCGAGCTGCTGTCCAATGCCACCGCGTACTCCGACGGCAAGGTCTTCGTCGAGGTGCAGGCGTTCCAGACGGGGTTCTGCATCGTCGTCGACGACGGCGGCCTGAACATGAACGCCTATCAGCGCGAGGAGGCCGCCCGGCAGTTGTCGCGGCACACCGTGCTGGACGTGACGGCTCTGCAGGACACGCGCCAGCTCGGATTCGCCGTCATCGGCCGCCTCGCCGGCGAGTACGGCTTCGCCGCCGATGTCACCAGCACGTCCCCGTACGGCGGAGTGCGGGCCGTCCTTCGCATCCCGCGGGAACTCTTCGGACACGGTCCGACCGCAGAGGAAACCCAGGCGGAGCGGCAAGCAGCGGCCTCGCGGACCACAGGGCACGCCTCGGCCTCACCGACTCAGGCTCCCCCGGAAGGGGACCAGGCCGACCGACGGGGTGAGCCGTCGGACGGCAGTGCTTTGCCGCAGCGGCGCAGGCGCTCGCCCCGTCCCACGGCCCCCGTAGTCACCGGCGCGCCAGCGCCTGCGGAGGACCCCGAAGCGTTCACGCAGGGCTTTGCCCACCTGGCGGAGACCATCCGCGACCACGAGTCCAGCCCCACCGAAGGAGAGCAGTTCCGTGCCTGACCAGCAGCCCACCGCCGACACCCACGACATGTCCTGGGTCCTCAACCGTCTCGCGGAGGAGAAGGGCGTTCTGCACGCCGTCCTCTTCAGCTCCGACGGCATGGTGCTGGCCCACTCGGACGGTGTCCGCCGCGATGTGGCCGACCGCGCTGGGGCCAGCTCCTCGAGCATCTTCTCCCTCGGCCGCTCCATCGCGGAGCTCGCCGAAGCGAACGAGGACGAGGACACCCCCCGCAAGGTCATCATCGACCTGCCGAACCGCTGCATCCTCGTCTTCGGGGCCGGTCACAACACCGCGCTGGCCGTTTCCGTCACCGCGGAGATGACCGCGCCCGAAGTGGCCGTCGCCTCCGGGGCGACGATCAAGGCCATCAAGGGCCTGGCTCCCGCGCTGTCCGCCCGGGAGCGGACAGCGTACGGAACGTCGTGACCCCCCGCGGCCGGCGGCGCGCCGGAATGGTGCGGCCCTACACCCCGACCGGGGGAAGGGCCGCGCCCACCCGCCGCACCCTGGACCTGGCCACTCTCCTGATCGCCGACCCGGACAAGCCGCTTCACGGCCTGGACGCCCACTCCCGCCGGCTGATGCAGCACTGCCTGCCCGGAGTGCTGTCGCTGGCCGAGGTCAGCGCCGACCTGCAACTCCCGGCCGCTGTGACCAAGGTGCTGGTCTCCTCACTGGTCGACAGCAGCCATCTCGTCAGCCGTGACCCCGTACCCGCCGCTCAGCAGCACGACAGACAGCTGCTGGAGAGGATCCGCGATGCGCTCATCAACCTCTGAGGGCAACTACCTGGCGCCCGGTGTCCGCCACTCGGTGAAGATCGTCGTGCTCGGCCCCTTCGCCGTCGGCAAGACCACGTTCGTCGGTGCGGTCTCCGAGATCAGGCCTACGTCAACCGAAGAACGGATGACGAAGGCCGGCGAGATCGTCGACACACTGCGGGGGTTGTCGGACAAGAACACCACCACGGTCGCACTCGACTTCGGTCGCCTCACCCTGACCGACGACATCGTGCTCTACATGTTCGGCGGCCCCGGTCAGCCGCGGTTCGACTACATGATCGACGAGCTGATGCAGGGCGCCCTCGGCGGCGTCGTCCTGGTCGACACGGCGCGCATCACCGAGTCCTGGGACGCCATGGGGCGCATGGAAGAAGCCGATCTGCCCTACGTCGTCGCGGTCAACACCTTCGCGGCCTCTCCCCACTACAGCGAAGCCGAACTGCGCAAGGCCCTGGACCTGCACCCGTCCACGCCCCTCGTCGAGTGCGACGTACGGGAAAAGAGCTCAGCGAAGTCTCCGCTGATAGCACTCGTCTCCCACCTGCTGTCCCGCCCCAGCCTGGAGCCCGCCTCATGACCATGCCGCCCCCGCTCTCCGCGAGCGGCTGCCCCATGCTGCACGGGGCCGCCTTCGCCGCCCAGCCCCAAGCCACCTACGACCAACTGCGCAGCCAGGGACCCGTCGGCTGGGCCGAGATCGCCCCCACCGTCCACGCCCTGGTCGTCACCCAGCACCGCGCCGCCGTCACCCTCCTGAACGACACGGGCACGTACTCCAAGGACTCCCGCCGCTGGGCGGCCCTGGCCAACGGCGAAGTTCCGGGCGACAGCCCCGTGCTGGGCATGATGGCCTGGCGTCCCTCGGTCCTCTACACCGACGACCAGGAGCACGCCCGCCTGCGCTGGGCGATGGACGACTGCATCGCCCGGATCAGCCCCCACTGGCTCAGGGAGATCACCCAACGCAGCGCCCTGACGCTGATCGCCCGGATCATCGGCAACGGCCAGGCCGACATCATGAGCAACTTCGCCGACATCCTCCCCATGCTGGTGTTCGCCGAACTCCTCGGATGCCCGCCCGAGAAGTCCACGCACATGGTGCGCGCGTGCCAGGACCTCATCAGCGCCGGCCCCGAAGCGGCCCAGGGCGCAGCCGACTTCGCGGGGCTCCTGTACGAGCTCATCCAGCTTCGCCGCACCCAGCCCGGCCAGGACCTCACCTCCTGGATGATCAACCACGCCGCCGCGCTGACGGACGAGGAAGCACTCAACCAGTTGTTCTGCGCCGTCGGCGCCGGCATCATCCCCGCCGCCGCGTGCACCGCCTGGACCCTTCACCTGCTCCTGCGCGACGACGACTACGCCGGCAACCTCGCCGCCGGAACTCTCACCGTGCGCCGCGCCCTGGAGAAGGCCCTGTGGCAGCGCCCGCCGATGGCCAACTTCTCCGTCCACTTCGCCCGCCACGACACCTACCTCCACGGGGCGTACGTGCCGGCGGGGTCCCCGGTTCTCATCTCCCACGCGGCAGCGAACACCGACCCGGCGCTCCCCGACAACCTCGGATACGACAACCGCAGCCACCTCGCCTGGTCGGCGGGCCCGCACCGCTGCCCCGCAATCTCCCAGGCGACCACGATCGTCCAGACCGGTGTCGAGACCGTTCTGGACCAGCTCTGGGACATGGAGCTGACCTCCACCGACCCGGAACCCCTTCTGCGGCACGGCCCTTTCCACCAGTGCCCGCAGTCGATGCCCGTCAGGTTCCGGCCCAAGTCGCACGACCGTCTTCCCACCGCCGCTCTCGCAGGAGGCTCCTCGTGACCAGCACCCCCGCCCGGACCGCGACCGTGACACTCGACAGCAGCGGCGGCCGCCGCCTGTTCGCCCAGGCCGACGAGCTCCGGGCGGCCGGCCCGGCCGTCCGGGTCCGCATGCCGGAAGATGTCCCCGCCTGGTCGGTCACCCGCGGAGACGTCGCCAAGCGGCTCCTCACCCATCCCGATGTATCCAAGGACGCCCGCAAGTCCTGGCCCTCCCACACCCCGGGCTCCATACCGTGGCTCTACGCCTGGGTCGACGTCGTCTCGATGTTCACCTCCGACGGCGACGACCACAAACGGCTGCGCCAACTGGTCAGCCGCGCCTTCACCCCCGGGCGGGTCGAAGCGATGCGCCCCGTCCTCCAGGCCATCGTCACCGACCTCCTCGACACCCTGGCCCACCAGGACCAGACCGCGCCCGTCGATCTGCGCACCCACTTCTCCTACCGGGTGCCCACGCGCCTGATCTGCGACCTCTTCGGCGTTCCCGCCGATCAGCGCCCCGAGATGCTCCGTGTCATCGACTCCGTCCTCGCCACCGACGTCACCGCGGAGCAGGCCGAAGCGACCAAGCACGACCTCTACCAGGCCATGCAGACACTCATCGACGTCAAACGGGCCACCCCCGGCGAGGACATGACCAGCCTGCTGCTGGCCGCCCACGAGGAAGACGGCGACCGGCTCAGCCACATCGAGCTGATCTCGACCCTGATCCTGATGATCGGAGCGGGCAGCGAGACCGCCGTCGCCCTCATCAACGCCGCCGTACGCGAGCTCCTCAACCACCCGGACCAGCTGGCGACCGTTCTGTCCGACCCCCGGCGCTGGCGCGACGTCATCGAGGAAGCCCTCCGCCTCCACCCGCCGATCATGCACCTGCCCCTGCGCTACGCCACCAAGGACATCGACCTCGGCGAGGGCGTCACCATCAAGGAAGGCGACGCCATCCTGATCGGCTTCGGCGCCCACGGCCGCGACCCGGGCGTCCACGACGAACCCGAGGCCTTCCGCATCGACCGGGACGACAAGGACCACATGGCCTTCGGCCACGGCATCCACTACTGCCTGGGTGCCCCGCTGGCCAAGCTCGAAGCCGAAGTAGCGCTCCCGGCCCTGTTCGAGCGGTTCCCCCAGATCGCCCTGGCCTGCAAGGTCGAGGACCTCGAGCCGCAGCGCTCCTTCATCGGCACCGACGTCACCGCACTGCCCGTCGTGCTGCACGCCGCAGCGTAGAAGCGGCGCCGCTACCGCGTCGGCGGAGACCGTGCTCACCGTCCCCGCCGGCGCACCTCCACCACCCCGCGCCCGTCACACAACATCGCCGACCCAGGACTCCACATGACCACCGCCCTGCCCACCACGACCCTCACTGCTGACCAGCGCCGCGTCGCCGCACAACTCGTCTACGGCGTGTCCAACAAGGCGATCGCCAACCAGGTCTGCCTGTCCGTGGATGGCGTGGCCAGCCACCTCAGTGCGGCCCGCAAGAAGATGGGCTGCCCGGGATCTTCGCGTGCCGTCCTCGTCCACACCCTTCTCGCCGCCCGAGAGGTTCCCCCACCGGCCGGCAGCGGGACGGCTCCGGCGTTCACCAAGCACGAAGTGACCGTCATACGGGCCATGGCCGAGCACACCCTCAACGCCGACATCGGGAACGCCATTGGTGTGCCGGCCGACGACGTGCGCGCCGAGATCGACGCCACCGTGGACAAGGGGGACGCCCGCAACGCAGCCCACCTGGTCGGGCTGGCACACACGTGGGGCATTCTCGGCACCTCGGACTCTCATTCCGCGACCGACGCAACGGCCACGGCGGAGCCCGCCCCATGAGCACCCAGGGCAGCTTCCATGACGGCGACCGGCGACAATCTCCGACGGGCCGCAGGCCCGCCGCGCCCGTGTACGAGGTGCTGCCGATCAACACCGACGCCGCTCGCGCTGAAGCCGCGGCCCTGGCCACAGACCGCGCCCACCTACTCGCTGGACAGGGCATAACCGTCACCACCGATCGCGCCAATGCCCTTCTCCGAGAAGGCGGCGCCCTTGGGTTCTACGAGGGCGGCATCCTCGTCGGCGCTCTCGTCCTGCACAGAGATCCGGATATGCGGCACTGGGGCGTCGACGGCCGCGATCCGGGACTTCTGGTCTCCCTTGACCCGGTGACGGCCGGGTCGAGCCAGGTCGGACGGATGCTGACCCTGTGGCTTGCCGATTACGCGGCCAACAGCCGTCTGATGTGGGTCTGGTGCGACGTTCCGTGCAAGCCCGGAGCCATCGATGAGGTAGCCCAGTGGTCACTGCAGTACCTGTGCGACCTCGGGTGGGAGACCCGATCGCGAACCAGTCTGAGTCCGACCGGTGAACGCGTCATCCGTCTGCGGCTGCGTGCCCAGGCCAGACCCGCACTGACAGAGGTGATCTCCGATCCGGCCGCAGTCGGGCCCTCGGCGGTGAGAGCGCCATGACGACGCTTCACCTCGGCCGCCCAAACCCGCTCCGAGATCCTCCACGCGCTGCCGCTGCTGCGCTCCTTCGCCCCGATCCCACAAGGACACCCTGATGCGCCTCACGTCCTCCCCGTACGAACCCCCGTCCCTCACCTTGCCGCCGTGGGTACCGCCGCCCGGCGGCCTGCGTACCTGGGGGTGCGGCGAGCACTTCGACGCCGTACGGCTCCCGGCAACCCTCGCACCTCCGCTGATCGCCGCACTGCAGGCCGCCGGTGGGCACGGACCGGTGCTCGCCGACCCCTACAGCGGCAGCTGGCACATCCTCCTCGACCCGGACACCGTCCGCCCCGGACCGTGGGCCCGTCACGGGATACGCCTTCTGCGGCCCGGAACCCGCCTCACGATCCCCGCCGCCCATGTCACCGCCGGCACCGACCTGCACTGGCACACCCCGCCCGGTGCCGGCTACACCCACGCCGAGTTACTCAACGACGCCCTCACCGCTCCGTCCGGTCTCACCAGCACCCCGCGCCGCGCCGCCCGGCGCCCCAGGACCAGCCGGTGACCAACAACGCCTCCGTAAGCGCACCCGGCACCCTCCTCGAGCCCGCGACAAGCCCTCGCTCCGCAGGAAGCTCCGTGCACCCCACCACACCTCCGTACCTGATCCGACACCTGGACGGACGTAGCGAGTACGAAGTGCTCAGCTCCCAGGTCATGGCCTGGCGCCGAGAGCGCGACCTGCCCGCCGAGAGCGTCCGGCCGATACTCGAGTCCCTGCGCGATGAGCGCGAGATGGCCGTCCTGGTCGACACCGACGACAACGCCTTTGTCGGCTGCCTCCAACTCGATCGGAGCGCTCTGGCCGCGCCGCCGTGGACGGACTCCGAGAACACTCAGCCGACACTGGCGTTGTCCTGCGCCGCTGCCGCCCCAGGCGTCGGCTACAGGATCGGCTGGCTCCTGACCATCTGGGCCCGCCATTACGCCGCCCTATGTGACTACACCCGGGTGGCCTGCACCGTCCCCCTTCGTCACCACCGCGATTCCGCCGGCGAGCGCCTCATCGGTCATCTGGTGGACGAGTGCGGGTGGGCCCGCCACCGGTCGGCAGGCCCACCCGACGGACTGGACGTCCTGCTGACAGCAAATGCGTGCCGCGCGGACAGTCTCGAGTCGTTCATCACCACGGCGATCCCCGTACTGCCCGCAGTGTCCGCGGAGAAGGAGCCGGCTTCATGAGCAAGGTGACCCTGCCGGGCAGGCGGAAAGACGGTCGGGCGCTGCGGCGGCACGGCGCGGCCGTCCACCCCAGAGGGAGTGGTGCCGTGAAGACCCGGTTCTCCCTGAACGGTGACCTCTGGCTGCGTGTGTCGCTGGAGCTGACACGTCTTCTGCTCACGGTCCGCGTGCCGCCCCCAGGCTTCCGCGACACAGGACCCTTCGCCAGCTTCAACACCCCCTCGTACCCCATGGCTCCGCTTGCGCGGGCTCAGTGCGGCCACGGTCAGGCTGGCGCCACAAAGCGCGGCCGTTGGTCGGCAGGACCCTCCAGGCCGGTGACACCGTGAGCGGACCGTACGAGTCGAGCCCGAGTCACGCCGCGTTCGCTGCCGAACTGCTGAGCCGCATGGAAATCACCAGAGAGCAGTGGCGCACTCCTGGGCCGGAACGCGTCCGCATGGCAGCAGATGCCCTCGCGGCCGTCCAGAAGGCGCAGCAGGACAACGCCGTGGCGCTGCACCGCATCGTGGAGAGTCTCAGGCAGTGGCCGGGGCATCGGACGGTGGGCCAGAACGCCTGCCAGGCGGCCGTGAGTATCGCGGTGCACTGCGACCACGATCCGGCTTTTCAGCAGAGGCTTCTGCGACTGCTCCAAGTGGCCGTAACAGCAGGTGAAGCCACTCGCGCTCAGCTAGCTCACCTGCACGACCGCTGCCTCGTCAACGCCAAGCAGCCCCAGCTGTACGGCACCCAGCACTGGTACCGCTCTGATGGGCAGCTCCAGCCGCACCCGATCGCCGACCTCGCGCAGCTCGACACCCGAAGGGCCGGCGCTGACCTGCCCCCCTACGCCGAGCAGGCTCGGCACCTCCGCGAGCGCCACGGGCCGCTCGGCTCCTTATCGACCTCCGCTACAGCGGACCCCCTCCCCTTCTCCTTGCCCGAGAGGTGCGCGGCATGAACGAATCGATCACCGTTCTGAACTGGAACCTGGAGAAGGGCATCAACCTGGAGGCGGGTGCCCGCTGGGTCCAGGAGCAGCGCCCTGACATCTTCTTCCAGCAGGAAGTCCAGCCGGACCAGCTCGCTCGCGTGTCGGAACTCCTGGACATGGACGGCCATATCGCTGTCCCGCGCCCGGGCAGCTCCAACGACAACGCGATCTTCGTCCGCCGCGATGGACCCCTGGTGTGCACGGAGGAGTACCCGCAGGCCTGGGCACCCTGGCACGCGCCGGCGAACATCGCTGTCCGCCTCCGCGACGCTGACGGCACCCTCAGCCCCCGGCAGATCAGCGCCGTCAGCATGCACACCTGCTACTGGTCGCCCGAGCACCGCCTGACCGAGGCCCGCTGGTGCACCACTCTCGCCAAACCCGGATGGCTAGCCATGATCTTCGGCGACTGGAACAGCTATCGCGTCGGCACGGACATCCGCTGGGACGGCTACACCGACCACGCCTTCGTCGCCAACCGCACCTACGATTGCGCCGGCCATCGGCACACAGACGCGCGCCCCGACCGTGAACTGCTGACGGCCGGCTACGTCGAGATGGCACGCCACGCCGCCGAGCACCTCGACCAGCCCGAGGCCCTGGCCCCCAGCTCCGGCTATCGCGACCACCCCGGCCGGCCGAAGGGCCCCAGGTACTGCATCGACCGCGGGTACCTCAGCGCGGAACTCGCCCCCGCCCTGACCAGCTTCACCGTCTGCGACAGCCCTGAATTGCGCCGGCTGTCCGACCACCTGCCCCTGCGGGCCGAGCTCGACGTGGCGCAGATGCGGACCATCCTGCACCGGCCCGCCCCGATGTATCAGCCGCACGACAGCCGACACGCCGCGTCCGCCCACGGCCACCATCCGGCCGCTGCCGGCGGTGCGGCATGACCATCACCGTTCGGCTGGGTACGTACAACCTGCTCAACGGCGGAATGCCACACTCCCGCGCGCGAGACCAGAGGGAGCTCCTAATCACCGGTGCCGACCTGGCGCGCGTCCGGAGGGATTTCGCAGAGCAGGCCCGTCGCCTGCGTGAGCGGCACGGGCCCATAAAGCTCACCGCGCCACGCTGTTGCTCAGCCATACGTCCAGCGCTGGCCGGTCCCGCGGTACTCCTCTACAGGGATCGGTTGCACACCCGGTCGCATGCGCTCGCGGTACAGCACGCCGCCCAGGTGGTCGACCTCGTGGTGGACGAGCCGGGACAGGCCGTGGGTGAAGCGCGACAGGTAGGTGGAGCCGTCAAGGCTGCTGTGAGCGACGACGATGCTCAGCGGGCGGGGCACGAGTCCTCGGACGTCGAAGAAGCTGAGGCAGCCTTCGTACTGCTCGTCCTCGTCCTCGGATTCCTCAGCGACGCGGGCGTTCAGCAGCACGATGGGCTCTGTCCCGGCATCTGGTGGGAAGACGACGGCGGCGGAGCGGTCGATCCCGATCTGGGGTGCGGCGATACCCATGCCCTTGCCGAACGTGTGAAGTTGGCGGACGCGGCCGACTGCGTCCATCAGCGAGGTGATGACCTCCTGGGCCTCTTCAGCCTCGGTTGGCAGGTCGAAAAGACGGGCGGCGCGGGTGAGGACGGGGTCGCCGTCCTGGGCGATGCCGGCGGTGGCCATGGCCTGGCTCGCGGACAGGGTGCTCACGGGGGTGTTCTCTTTCTCGTCGACTGCGTTCTTCAAGCGCCACTCAAGGCGGAAGCGTGCGTGCAAGGGCGGGTCGAGGGTGGCCCAGGAGAAGACGCTGTGCTCGCCTCGTTCCGTGCGCTGTGGAGGTGTGCGCAGCGGGGCAAAGTCGGCGCTCATGGAGGTCTCGGTTCCCCAGACGGACGGTTCACTGTCTCGGGGGAAGGCCAGTTCCACGGCCAGACGCCGAGTAGGCAGTCGCACCGCGCGTTGGAACCAAGGACCCCATTTCTCGGCGCCGACCGAGTACGAGTAGGAGATCTCGGCTTCCTGGCCGGGGTAGAGAGGGAAGCGGCTCGTTGGGTTCTGGAACTGAAGCCACACCTCTTTGAACGCGTCCCGGTCGTGTTTGACGGTCCAGCCCATCGGCTCATCGGCGCACTGCGCGGTGAGCTGGAGTTCTTCCCAGGTCAGAGGGTTGCGGCGGTAGAGGGCGTTGGACCGTTCCGGTTCGGATGGGTATCGGTCGACAGCGATTCGTACGAGGTATCGGGTGACGGGCTCGGTGCCGTTGTTGTGCAGGAGCCTGCGCATGCTGAGGTAGAAGCGTCCGTCGTCGTAGCGGAGCGCCGCCTTGTCCTCCAGGACCAGCAGGCCGGTGCCGGACGGCGGGTCGTTCTGCTCGGCCGCCTGCGGGGAGGCGTCGGTGCGCTGCCATGCCCGCCACAGTGCTCCGCCGGCGTCGAGTTCAGTGTCCGCCCGGCGAGCGAGCTGGGAGCTGCCGTGTTCCCGGCCGGCCTCAAGGTGGCTCACGTACGAGGGGTCGATGTTCAGGCGCTGGGCGAGAGCTGCCTTCGACAGGCCCCGCACGCTGCGCCAGTGCGTGAGTTCCGCAGCAAACGTCGCCCGTTCCTCGTTCTCCAAGGCGTCTTTCCCCTCCGGGAGTTGCTGACGATCGTGAGTGAGCGCTCCTCACGGTCGCCTCATCCTGCCCGGTTGAAGCCCAATGGTGCTAGGCAGCGGCCCCAGCGAACCTCCGTGCTCGTCGGCCCTCAGCCGTTGCCACGGCGACCTCATCCGAAGTTCACGATCCGCGTCACCACGAAGGATGCCCCGTGAAGGTGATCACCCGCTTGGTTCTGCAGACCAACCGGAGGCGCAGCACCGCTGAGGGACAGAGGCACACATGAGTCCGAACGGCACCTCCTGGATGAACTACGCCATCCGCGTCGCACAAAGGGCGCCCTACCCAGGTCGGCGAGTCGGCGTTGCGCTCGTCTCCGAACACGGCCGGTTGATCTGCTCCGCCTTCGAGGGCGAAGTGCACGGCGCGTCCTGGTCCCGCCTCCTGCGACGCAAGGTCCAAGAAATCGGACTAACCAGCGCGCACAGCGCCTATCTGACGATCAACACCCTGTCGGAGGCCGGATCCTTCGAACTGGCCGAGGTCCTGAACGACTTGCGGATCGCCAGGGTGTACATCGGTCTGCCGGACCCCACGCTGACGAGCTACCTCAGCGGCGATCCCGTCACCGAGCGAGGCCGCATGCTGCGCTTCCCCGACGAACTCCAGCGCCAGATCCTGGACCAGAACCGAGCCCTCTACGCGGCGAGCCGGCAGAGCATCGAGTGCAACCCCCACTACTCCACCCACCGCATCAGCGAAGCCGTCACCGCCACGCTGGTGTCCATGGGGTTCACGCTGACCAAGGACGACGTCAACGCGCACCGAGGGAGGACGGCGCTTGCCTCTCTCATCTCCCAAAGATACGGAACGGAGTACAAGGAGGCGGATGGCGCCGTGGGCGATGCACTGGCCGCCGCGTTCGACACGAAGTACGGCACCTACGACTACGCGGTCGACGCCCGCACCGCCAACGCGGGGTGGGCGGACGACTTCATGGCGGTGTATAGGAGGACGTCCACAAGGCCCCTTTCCGACGTCAACGTCCTCAACGTCGGCGTCGGCGCCGGCCACGAGGCAACGGTCCTGTTCTCCGACTGCCCGCGAATCACCTTCGCCGATATCGCGGAAAGCGGCCTCGCAAACATAAGCGGACGCATTCCCCGTTCGAGAACCGTCGTCTCCAGCGCCGAGGATCTGTCCGCATTGCCGGACGACACTTTCGATCTGTATGTCTCCTTGAGGACGTACAACTCGTCATTCTTCGACACGTCCGCAGCGGCCCGCGAAGCGCACAGAGTACTGAAGCCCGGCGCGGTGATTATCGTCTCCGTGGCCAACGGTTTTCTGTATACTCAGCGAGGCTGCGTCGTGCCGGGACTCATCATTCCCGGAACCGAATTCGTCGACCTCTATCGCGGGATGGACACAGCCAATCTGATCAGCGCGGAGCTTGAGAGCGCTGGATTCAAAGATGTTCGAATGCTCCCAACAAGTACCGAGATCTACCTTTCGGCGGTCACCGTCTAACGCCTCCACCCCGCCCGGTCGGCCCCGGTCGCCGACGTCCCGTCGATTCTGCGGGAAGGACGGCGGACGGCGTGGGCGGCCGGACGGCCTGGAGGACAGCGTGAAGGAAGGGCTTCTGCAATGAACGGGCGAACGACGGTTGGCGATCGCATCCTGCAGTTCAACGAGGGACTCGCGGGCACGACGCTCGAACTTCCCCCCGGGTTCAGGGTCGTCAACCCTTTCAGCGGCCCGCAGAAGGGGCGCGTCCGCGAGGTGACGACCGCGTTCTACCGCAGGTACTACGACGACGACAGGCCCCGCCGGCTGGTCCTGGGCAGCTCGCCCGCCCGGCGGGGCACGGCCGTGACCGGGGTCCCGTTCGAAGACGCGAAGCTCTTGGAAAGCGACACGGGAGTCGACGTCAGCGACGGCTATGCGGTGAGCCGGCCCTCCGCCGGGTTCCTGCACGACGTCATCGCGCGGTACGGGGGCCGGACGCAGTTCTACGCCGACTTCGTCATGAGCTTCGTGTGCCCGCTCGGCCTGGTGAAAACGAACCCCCAAGGACGGGAGGTCAACTACAACTACTACGAGAGCAAGAAGCTGGTGGAGTCCCTGCGCGCCTTCCTTGTGGACGCCCTGGAGCGCCAGTTGGAATTCGGGACCGATACCTCGGTGTGCTATTGCATCGGCAGCACCGGAAATTTCACATTCCTCTCGGCGCTAAACGACGAGCAGGGGTACTTTAAGAAGATCGTGCCGTTGGAGCACCCGCGGTTCATCACGCAATACAACAACGGCAGAAGAGAAGAATTCGCCGAGAAGTACCTCAGAGCCTTGCGCGGAGAAGGCGATTAGCAGCGGCGCCCTCCGCGGGCATCTTCCCCGGCCGGCTCCCGGCTGAGGGCTCCCAATACGACGGATCGAGAAGAAGGAGAACACCACCGTGGTGTCAGACGGCAGGATCCTGGTCCACTTCGGCCCGGAACACGTCAGCGTCCACCGCTCCCGGGGCGGCGAGCTGCAGCTGCTCACGAGGGAACGGCTTCCGTTCGGAGCCGGCCTCGCCGGCGAGGCGCTGGCGGAGCGCGTCGGCGAGTTCTGCGCCGGGCTCAAGGAGTACGCCGAGGCCATCGACAACAAGACCACGCGCGTGCACGCCACCGGGGTCTTCCAGCAACTCCCGCAGCCGGAAGCGGCAGCGCTGGTCAACAGCGTCTACGTCGACACGGGCCTGTACTTCAACATCGTGGAGCCCGGGCTGGAGCGGTTCTACCTGGACACGGCTCTGGCCGCCGGCGGTTCGACCGACATGCTGGACGGCCTGGCCCGGCGCGAGTTCCGGACGGCAGTC
Source organism: Streptomyces sp. NPDC051582 (assembly GCF_040681715.1). Taxonomy (NCBI): domain Bacteria; kingdom Bacillati; phylum Actinomycetota; class Actinomycetes; order Kitasatosporales; family Streptomycetaceae; genus Streptomyces; species Streptomyces sp. NPDC051582. The sequence goes on along the minus strand of NZ_JBFAZJ010000020.1, from coordinate 92,870 downwards.
GTCTGCGGCAGCTTCCAGCAGTCGCTGGGGGACATCGAGGGCACCATAGCCCGGCTGCGCGAAACCGGCACCGAGGTGCTCAGCCCCCGCAGCACCCGGATCAAGCCGGAGACCGAAGGCACCGACTTCATCCTCTTCGACTACCAGGACCTGCTGAAGAACCCGCGCGACACCTGGCGGCACAAGTACGTGCACATGGACGCGTTTCGGCAGGCCGACGCCGTCGTCGTGTGCAACCCGGGCGGTCGCGTCGGAAGCGGCACTGTCTTCGAGCTCGGCTTCATGTCCGCGCTCGGCAAGAGGGTCATCTTCACCGAGGAGCCCCAGGGCATGTCGGTGTCCTTCCCCTGTGAGGTGGGCCTGGGCGCCTGAGCCCGACCCGCTGAGGACCGCCGCACCCACCCTTCCCGAATCCTCACCCGGATCGTGTCGCGGTGAACGGTGCAGTCCCCGGAAACAGGTCGCCTGCTCATTCTCTCTGCCCAGCCCGACCCCGCTTCTCGGCTACGAAGATACGGAAAGGACTCCCGTCGGTGGAACTCAGCGACATAGCGCGCGACAGGCTGCGAGAGATCGTGGCGTCTGTACTTGAGGTGGACAAGGAAGCCATCGAGCCTGGTGCCCAGTTCTACGAGGAACTCGGCATGAGCTCCCTGGAGAAGACCGAGGTCGTCGTCGCGGTCGAGCGTGAGGTCGGAACCCTGTCCGCGCAGGAAGCGGCAGCCTTCACCAGCCTGGATGCCGCGGTGGCCGTGCTCGGCGAGCGGGTGAGGAACCTCCGGGGGATCGACCTGATCGACCGCCTGGTGGCGCGCCATGTCTGCGCCGGCCGGGGCGACCGGGCCAGCTACCTTGACCCCCAGGCCGGGGAGATCACCTACGCCGGCCTCCTGGAGGCAGCCCGGGGGTACGCGGGCGCCCTCCAAGCAGCCGGCGTACCGAAGGGCGCCCGCGGCCTTCTGGTCGCCGACGACTCGGCGGCGACCGTGGTCGCCGTCCTCGGCCTGTGGTGGCACGCCTGCATCCCCGTGGTGATCAGCCCGGTGCTCACGGACGACGAAGTCCGCTACATCGCGGCCGACTGCTCCGCCGCGATGGTGCACCTGGACGCGGCTCCCGCGCGCCAGCGCGCCCTGGAGGCGCTGTTCACCACGACCACCAGCTTCACCGGCGCCGACGTCCGCGCCGGCCTGGCGCCTGTCTCGGCCGGCCCCGCGTACCACCCCGAGGCGGCCGGGCCGCAGGCCGCCTGGAGTGCGGGGAGCGAGGCGCTCGTGCAGTACACCTCCGGCAGCACTGGCATGCCCAAAGGGGTGCGGCACTCGGCGGGCGCGATCGCGGCCATGGCCGACGGCATCGGCACGGTCCTGGCACTGACGCCCGATGACACCGTGCTGTCCAGCGCCCGCATGTCCTTCGGCTACGGCTTCGGCAGCTCCGTCCTGTGTCCCCTGGCAGCCGGCGCCCGCGTCGCGCTCATCAGCGGCACCGTCGACGTCCACTCCCTTGCCGCCGCGCTGCAGCACCACCGGCCCACCGTGCTGTTCTCCGTCCCGCGGCTGTACGCGGCGCTGCTCAACGCCTCCGGGGCGGCGCTCGCCTCCGAATGCGTCGAGTCGGTGCGGCTGTGCGTGGCGGCGGGCGAGAACCTGCCCGGTCCGCTCGGCGAGCGGATTCGCGCCGCCTTCCAGGCCCAGTTGCTCAACGGCCTCGGCGCGACCGAGGTCCTCTACATCGTCGTCGGCACCCCGCCGAAGGAGGGACGGTCGGGCACCTTCGGGGTCCCGGTGCCCGGAATCACCGCGACTGTCCGCGCGGCCGACGGCACGCCCGTCGCCGACGGAGAGCAGGGCAGGCTGCACATCGCCGGTCCGACCGTGGCCCTGGGCTACATCGGCCGGCCGGAGGCCGCGGCGGTCACCTTCGCTGACGACGGCGCCTACACCGGCGACGTGGTGCGCCGTGCGCCGGACGGTACGTTCACCCATCTGTGCCGCGCCGATGACGTGCTCAACCTGGGCGGCTACAAGGTCGTGCCGAGTGAGATCGAGAGCGTCGTCCGCGGTGTCGACGGGGTCCAGGACTGCGTGGTGGTCGGTGGCCGCGACGCCGACGGTCTGGAGCAGGCCGTGGCGTACCTGGTGGCCCGGCCAGGATCCGACGAGGCCGTGGTACGGCGCGCGGTGACCGCCGCGATCCGTGGCGGGCTCGCCGCCTTCAAGCGCCCCGCACGTCTGGAGTTCCTCGACGAGCTCCCGACCACGTCGACCGGCAAGGTGGCCGCCTTCGAGCTGAGGAAGGCGGCAGCCCGATCGTGACCTGGGACATCACGGGCATGGCGGCCGTCGCCAACGTCGGCGCCACCCCCGGGGAGATCTTCGCCGCGCTGTGCGCGGGTCGGGAGAGCCGCAGCCCCCTGATGGCGTTCGACCCGGACAAGTACCGGGCGGCGTACGCCTACGAGATCGACGACCGGCCCAAGGGCGGCGGCGACCTGCCGCGGCGTGCCACCCGCTGGCTGACCACCGTCGTGCGCCAAGCGGCCGACGACGCGGGCCTCGGCGAGGACCTGGCCCAGGTGCCCGTGCTGGTCGGGACGACCATGCGCGAGCAGCGCAGCCTCGAACTGTGGTGGCGCGACGGCGCGGACGTCGCCCTTGAGGAGCTGCACTTCGGCACCGCGCTGAAGGCGGCCTTCGGGGCGTCCACCACGTACACCTTCGCCAACGCCTGCTCCGCGTCGCTGTACGCGCTCGGCATGGCCACCGACATGATCGAGGGCGGCCTGGCCGACACGGTCGTCGTCGCGGGCACCGACGCCGCTACCGAGGGCGGCTTCGGCACGCTCGACCGGGTGCAGAACGACCTCCCCGACGCGCTGCGCCCCTTCGACGTCACGCACAAGGGCATGCTGATGGGGGAGGGCGCGGCGGCCGTCGTCGTCCAGCGCGCCGGTACCGGAGCCGGGCCCGTGCAGGCCCGGGTCCGCGGTGTGTCCATGGGCTGCGACGCCCACCACGCCACCGCGCCCGACCCCGACGGCATCACCCGCGCGATGCTGGACGCCCACCGCAGATCAGGGGTGCGGGCGAGCGACATCGACCTGGTGATGCTGCACGGCAGCGGCACCCCCCGCAACGACACGACGGAGGCGAGCGTCCTTCGCCAGATATTCCAGGGCGCGGGTGCGGGTCCGCGGATGACCGCCATCAAGGCGATGACCGGACACACCCTGGGCGGCTCGGGACTGCTCAGCCTCGTCATGGCGGTGCTCGCCATGAAGAACGGGACGATCCCCCCGATCCTGGGCCTGGCCGATCCGATCCCCGAGGCCGCCGGGCTGCGCCTGGTGCAGGGCAGCCCAGCCGCCGCCGGTGACCTGGCCATCGCTCAGGTCGACGCATTCGGCTTCGGAGGGATCAACGCCGTCGCGATTGTGGAGGCAGCCCGATGAACGGGACGAGCACCACGCACACGAGGAACCCGAACGCCCGGGAGGTCGTCGTCACGGGCATCGGCCTGGCGCTGCCCGGCGTCTCGACGTACGGCGACCTCCTCGGACCGCTGCCGGGCGAGGGCGGCTTCGACCCGGCCACCGGACTGATCGGACGCGAGCTGCGCCACAAGGACCGCGCGTCCCGGCTCGCCCTGCGCGCGGCCGAGTTCGCCCTCCACGACGCCGGCCTGACCGACGCCGACGACACGTTCACCGGCTCGACCGCCGTCGTGGTCAGCACCAACCTTGGCAACGCGGACAGCGTCTGCGAAGCCATCGACACCATCGCCACGGCAGGCGTCATGGGTCTCAGCCCCCTGGGCCTGCCCCAGACCTCAAGCAACGTCATCGCCGGCTGGGTGGCCATCCGCTACCGGCTGCGGGGCCCCAACCTCACCGTCTGCAACGGCGTAACGAGCGGGTTGGACGCCGTGGCCTGGGCCCGGAACCTCATCATCGCCGGGCGCGCTGAAGCAGCCGTCGTCGTCGGCGTCGAACCCGCAGGCGACGTGGTGACGAAGGTCCTCGGCCAGCAGTCCACCGACGCGGCGGTCGCGGTCGTACTGGAACCCGCGGAGGCGGCCGCTTCCCGCGGCGCACGGCCCCGCGCCGCGATCACCGGCTACGCACGGGCCCGGAACCTTGCCGCGGCGCTGGTCGGCGCCGGGGCAACAGAGGAGGGGCCCGTCGGACTGTGGCTCGCGGACGAGGCGGGAGCCGCCGGGGCCGGGGCGAGCCATCTGCTCGCAGCCCGGCGCCGAATCGACCTGCAATCCCAGCTGGGCCCGCTGTCTGGGGTGCTCGGCGTCCTGCAGTGCGCTGCCGCTGCCGCCTTCCTGGAGGGCGGCGCCACCGGCAACGTTCTGGCCACGGCCGGAGGCCCTCGCCACGATGCGACGGCCGCCCTGCTTTTGACCCCGCCGCCGGCCCTTCGCCTATTCGCGCAGGAACGAGGACAACACCCATGACCACGACGAGCGTGACCATCGAGGAGCTCCGCGCCTTGATAGCCGGCGTACTGGAGGCCGAGCCCGAAGAGGTCACCGATGAGGCGCACTTCGCCCACGAGCTCGATATCGACTCGCTGCTGATGCTGGAGATCTCCACCCGCGTGGAGAGCGCCTTCGGCGTCCCGGAGAACGCCGTGGCCGCCAGTGGCGCCACCACCCTCGCCGAGCTGCACGCCTTCCTCACCTCGCAGCTGCCCCCCGAGCCCCCGACTTCCCCGCTCATCCGTCCCAGACCGGTGAGCGACCCAGCGGTGCGCCTGTTCCTGCTCCACCACGCCGGCGGCTCACACCTGCTCTACCGGGGCTGGGCGGACCACTTCCCCGAGGACTGGGAACTGTGCCTCCTGGAGGCCCCCGGCCGTGGCACCCTGCAGGCCCTGCCGCTGATCGACGACTGCGACCGGCTGGTCGACTACTTCCACGCCGCCATCGCGCCGTTGCTCGACGGGCCCTTCGGGTTCTTCGGCCACAGCATGGGCGCACTGATCGCCTACCAGCTCACCCGCCGGCTCCTCCACGAGAAGGGACCGCTCCCCACCTGGCTGGGGGTCTCTGCCTACGGCGCCCCGCGAGGCGACGCCGCCACCGACAGCAGCCCTCACCTGATGGCCGACGACGAACTGCGCGCCTGGCTGCGGAGCGGCGGCGGCAGCCCACCGCAGCTCCTCGACAACGACGACGTCTGGCGCAAGTTCGCCCCGGTGTTCCGCAGCGACTTCACACTCGTGGACACCTGGACTCCGCCCCGCAGCCCCGAGCCGCTGCCCGTACCGCTCACGGCATTCACGGGCCTGCACGACAAGCTGATCGGCGAGGACCGGCTCGGCGCCTGGCAAAGGCTCACGACGGACTTCCGCGGACTCGAGAGGTACGACGGCGGCCACTTCTACCTGATGAACCACCAGCAGCGCATCGCCGCAGCCATCATGACCTCGATGCGTTCCGCAGCTCCTTGAGCCCGCTCGCATTCGCATTGCCACGGGACTGTCAGACGATCAATTCCAGCGAGGTGCCGGCCAGGGGTGCGGGGCGCGTCCTCGGGTCAGGCGTCGGGGTCGACCTCGGGGTGCGTGAACCGCACGGGCTTGTCCAGCGACCGGGCATAGGCGATCTCGCCTCGGGTGCTGTCTCCGATGTAATCGCCGACAACGAGCACCTCATCAGCGAGCATGATCCTCCACCGATGCAGATCGTCGAGTCGAACCTTCAGCGCCTCACCCTCGACAGGATCGGACAAAAGCCCGTTCGGCGATTTCTCTTCGCCAACCGGCTTAAAGACAATCTTTCCGGGCCGAGCGGTGGTCTCCCGCAGCTCCTCCTCGGCCATTTCAGCCATGAAACGCATGGAGCCGCAAATCGCGACAATACCTGGGAAACCCAGCTGCCTCTTCGCTTCGGCGAGTTGCTCCTCGGGGGTGATCACTTGCGGAGATGACACTGATTCCTCCTGGTGGTGCGGCCCGAGGGATGCCCGCGGAAACGAGAACGAAGGCGCCCAAGATCATCTTTTGGTGAACGACGTAGACACCCGTGCGCTCGCACTTTATGCGACGGGCATCCCTACCCGGCGCGGCGCCCGCCGGTTGGCCCTGCGCCCCGCCTGTGCGATGCCGAACTGGTGGTCCTCGGCCCGAAGAGCCGGTGTCGGTTACTGCGTTCATCGCCTCTATCAGCCGATTCACGCGGCTGCGGGCCGCGGTGTCGGTGTGGTCGGCCGGTCTCCTGCCGACGCCTGGTGGCGATGCCGGGCCGGGGCTCCGGTACTGCGACAACCCGAACGAGGGAGCCGCAATCAGATGACCGCGTTGACGAAGCGTTGTTCGTCGGCGACCTTGCGGCCCAGGCGCGGCCCGCCGCGGCCCGCTGATCTCCTGGCGGCCACGGTCCGTGCCCGCCGCCGGATCGCCCCGACCACCTAACGCTTGCCCATCATCTGACCGCTATCGCTGCGCGCTTCGACGAGGAGACCATGTCCACCGCATCTCAGCAGCCCGCCTCCAAGCCTCTCGCCGCGCCTTCCCCACCCGGCCGCACCGCGGAGAAGGAGCAGATCACGGCGATCGCCGCGACGCTGGTGCTCGCGTACGGGCTGCACCCTGCAGACATCACGCGCATCCCGGAAGGCACCGCGACGGACAACTACTTGGTCGTGGACCAGGCGGGCCGACGGCACTTCGCCAAGGTCTACCGCACTCGGGACCACCTCGATCTGGAGCGGGCATCGATCGAACTGTCCGAATACTGCGCCGACGGAGGTGTCGCGACCGCGCGGGCAAACCGCACGCGCGAGCACGAACTCATCGAGACCAACGGCCGGCTGCCGATGTCCCTGTGGTCCTACGCGCCGCACACCGCGAGCGCCGAAGGCGGCCTGACGGGCGCGCGGTGGGCAGCCGTCGGCACCGCGATGGGCCGACTCCACGCCCGGCTCGCCACTCACCCCGCCGCCGCACCCACCCTGGAACCCGGTGCCGCGGTGTGCGACGTGGTCGCCTCCCGAGACCGCTTCGAGCGCCTGATCCGTGCGTACCAGCAGAGACCCGAGCTCGGGGAGTTCGAGGCATGGGCGCTGCAGGCAGCGGGTGAGCGACAAACCATCTTGGGGGACGTCGAGCGCGCCCTCGATTCGCTTCCGCAGCTGACCGTCCAGGTCCTGCACGGCGACATGGCCGGCCCCAACGTTCTGTTCAAGAACGACGAGGTGTCCGCGATCGTGGACTTCGGACCGCCCACACCCGGGTATCTCGCTTGGGAGATCGCGCGTCTTGGCTGCGACCCCAAGAGCGTGCTGGACAACAGTGCGGAGAGCTGGCTCACCGGATACACCGATCTCACCCTGGCCTACCGGGATGCCAACCCGAAGGCGTCCAGAGACGACCTCGTGTCCTCGCTTCGTGTCGGCTGTGCAGCCATGCTCTGCTCGGCCTTTCCGCTGTCGGTACCAGTGGAACGACCACACATCCTCGACGCTGCTACGGAGGCATACGGGCGGGTGCGGCACGAGGCAGCTCTGATGCTGCTGGACCGGCTCCCTGTCATGGAGGAGGCCCTGCGTGACGCTCTTTGCTGAGTTCATGACCCCCGTGGCCGGCGCACCTCACACAGGCCGCAACCCTGGGCAGCGAACTCGGTTGTCTGGGCCCGCGGTAGCAGCAGGGCGCTTGAGGGCCGGCCGATGGCGCAGAGTCGGCGCGTCGAGCTCGGCATGGAGCCGGGCGGCGGCCGCGGTAGGTCAGGAGGCCGTGCTCCGATCATCGGGTGAGCTGGTCCACCCGGAGCAGGTCGTCGGGGCTGATGTGGATCGCGGCGATGTCGGCGAGCCACTGCATCCACACTGGCTCGATGCCGGGCGCGGCCTCGAACTCGGCGTCGGTGATGTGTCCCCGGGCGTAGGCGACCGTCCGGTCTGCCAGCTCCTGCAGAGCATCGGGAGCGATCCAGCGGACGTTCTTCGTCTCGTGGGCGCTTGGGGTGAGGTCGCCGGTGACGGTGGCACGGTAGACGGTCCATTCGTGGCGGTGACCGGTGCTGCGCGTGCCGGGAAGGCGGCGGCATGGGTTGTTCCGCCAGCCGCCGGTGACGTGGGTGAGGCCGGTGACGGTGAGGCCGAGCTCTTCCTCGACCTCGGTGCGGGCCGCGTCCTCGGCGGTCCCGTGGTCGTCGATATGGCCGGCGGCAGGTGCCGTGCCGGGTGGGAAGGTGGCCCGGTCGAACATCAGGCAGCGGCCTTGGTGATCGGTGATGACGATGCCGACCGAGGTGTTGTCGCAGGTCTTCATGGTCTCGTTCCCGGTGAGTGCTGGGCGTCAGGTGGCTACGAGCAGAAGATGGCGATCCTCGCCGAGGCCACCGCCGAGAACAAGCCAGACGACGTCACGGTGACGAGTTGGCTCGTGATCGTCGCCGAGCTCCCGGAGGAGGCGTGACGCCGATCGCGCCCGCTCCAGTGTTTTCTACGACGGGATGCTCCCTGCCCGTTAGCTGGCCGCCGCGAGAGCTTCCGGTGGTGCAGGGGTTACCTGATTCCGGTCGATGTGGTGACCGCCCGAGCGATCCGGGGCCCGACGAGGCGCTCCGCCACATCGAGTGGGTACCAGGCGGCGCCGGTCACCTCGGACTCCTGGATACGCCCGACCTCGGCGTCGGCCGTCGTGAAGACATAGCCGAAATCCAGGTGGTAGTGGTCCGGCTCGCCCTTGGCGGGCCTGGCCGGCACCGGGCCGAACTCGACATAGGCAGGGTGCGCAGAGACGAGGGCGACCTGTCCGGGGTCGACGCCGGTCTCCTCGGACAGCTCGCGCAGCGCCGCGCCGACCAGCGTCGTATCGGTCGGCTCCAGATGGCCGCCTGGCTGCAAAGTGATCCCGTACGCGAGGTGTTCGATCAGGAGGACCTCGGCGTGGTCCCGGACCAACAGCGCGCCGGCGGTGACGTGCATCGGGAAGGTCCGCCGCGAGGCGACCCCCCGGTGTTCGGCCAGGAGTCGCAGAGGCTCGGCCAGTTGTCCGGCCTCTTGCGGGTAGCGCTCAAGGTAGGCGGTGAGCACTTCCGCGATGTCGGAATCAGTGATCGCCACAGGTCATCGCCCTCCGCTCGGCCCGAAGAGGGTTCCGCCGGGACGGGCTGCTCGAGGGCGGCCACCAAGCACGTACACAGTCAGCTCCACAAGGGTCGTGGCGTACCGGAAGCCCCGCACTCTACAAGTCCGACGAGTCCCATACCCACCAACGCGCCCGCTGGTGTGTGGCTCCTGGGAACCTCGGCGATTCGGCCAACCGCCCTTTGTGGCACTGCCGTTGCGAGAGCTGGGTCGGTGCAGTTTCCACGGTTCGTCGAACGCTCTATCCCGGGACTTCAGGACCGACCGAAAAACGTGTGTTCGATATCCGGGCTGTGTCGTTGAGCCTCGCGAACCAGCCGTGACGACCGACAGGGGGATCGACTTGACCTCGGGCAGCACAGCCGCACAGCCGAGCGCGGACGAAGCGGAGGGGACTCCACCGGACAGCGGGAGCGCGGCGCAGGAGGAGGAGTTCCAGTACCGGGACGAGTCCCGGCTCCAAGCCGGCGCGCAGATGACCACGACCACGATGGCTCGGCGCCTGCCCGTGCTGGTGCGCCGGTCGTTGCGGATGGCGTGGCAGGTGGACCGGGGCGCGACGGCCGGCCTGCTCGCGTGCCAGATCGGCACCGGCGTGCTGGCCGCCCTTGGCCTGTTCGCCGTGACCGGGACCCTCACCGCGCTGATCGCCTCCGGCGACATCACCGAGCGGCTGCGGGAGGCGGCTCCGCAGTTGGCCGTCATCGCGGTGGCTGCCGGGCTGCGCGCCCTGCTGGGGGTCACGGTGACCTGGCTGACCGGGCGTCTGCGGCCGGTCCTCGCCCGGGCCGCGGAAGTCAGCATGGTCGAGGCGGCTCTCGGCGCCGAGGCCGCGGCGAACAACAAGCCGGGGTACAACGACCAGTACGACATCGCCGACCGCGGCGCGCAGGTCACTCCCGACCTCGTGGAAGAAGCCCAGGACGTGCTGGCCGCCACGGCGACCCTCGCCGCCGGCGCGACCGTCCTTACCGTGATCCACCCGATTCTCCTGCCTCTGCTTCTCCTGGCGTGCCTGCCGCAGGCCGCCGCTTACGTGCGTGCGGCCCGCGTGGTGTACCTCGCGAGCCTGGAGACGTCGGGGCGCCGGCGGATGCTGCACAAGCTGCGCTGGCACATGTCCTACATGGAGTCCAGCGAGGAGATGCGGGCCTGCCTCGCCGGGCCGTTCCTCCTCGGCCGCTACCGGCGGCTGGCCGCCTCCGTCAACGTCTCCGAGCGCGAGGCCGCGAACACCGGGGCATGGATGGGCCTGGCCGGTGCGGCGGCCGGCGGTATCGCCTCGGCGGCGGTCTGGGCGACGCTGCTGTGGCTGCTGGTCTCCGGCCGGATGGACCTGGCGGCCGGCGGCGGCGCGGTCTTCGCCCTGCAGACGGCGACCGGCTCCGTACGCGGCATCATCAACGGGGGGGCCCGGCTGGTGCGCACCGGCTGGTATGTGCAGGACTGGCAGAACTTCATCGACAACGCGCACGGGCAGGCGATGGTGGCCTCGCGCGGCTCCGAGGTGCTGCCGGCGCCGCCGGAGCGGTTTGAGGTCCGCGATGTCACCTACCGGTACGACGGCGCGGACAAGGACAGCCTGGCCGGGGTGTCGCTGAAGGTACGGCGTGGGGAGATCGTGGCGCTGGTCGGGGAGAACGGGTCGGGGAAGACGACGCTGTCCCGGCTGATCTGCGGGCTGCTGCTGCCGACCTCCGGGGAAGTGGCCTGGGACCACACGACCACCGCGCGGCTGGAGCCGTGGGAGGCGTGGAAGCACGTAGCGGTGGCACCGCAGCGGTTCACCTACCTGCCGCTGACGCTGCGCGACAACGTCACCCTGGGGCAGGGCGACACCAGCGACGCCGCACTCATGGCGGCCTGCGAGGCGTCCGGCGCCGCGGACATGCTGCCGGCCCTGCGTTCCGGCCTTGACACCCTCCTGACCAGCGAATGGTTCGGCGGCCACCAGCTGTCCGGCGGGCAGTGGCAACGCGTCATCCTGACCAGGGCATTTCACCGGAAGGCCGAGCTGCTGGTGATGGATGAGCCCACGGCCGCCCTCGATGCCCGAGCCGAGCACCACGTCTTTACCGGCCTGCGGGACCTGGCCAAGGACCGCGCCATCCTTCTGATCACGCACCGGCTCGCCAACGTCGCGGTGGCCGACCGGATCGTCGTCCTCGACCAGGGCCGCCTCGTCCAGGAAGGCACGTACGCGCAGCTCACCCGCGAACCCGGGCTCTTCCGGACCCTGTGGGAACTGGAGCAGCGCACCGGCAGCGCACCCGATCCGACCTGAGCCCCGCCCCGCAGCCCTGAGCCGACTCCGGCCGTCCGGCAACGGCCGGAGTCGGCCGACCCGCCGGCCTGGCCGGCCGACCCGGCACCCCGACGACCGACGCGACAGACCTCCAGGAGGAACCGTGTTCTCCGACCGCACCGAACCTGATGGCGGTGTGCCCTGCTGCTCCGCCGTCCCGCGCCAGGATGCGAGGACTGCCGGATGAGCCCGACGAAGCCGCTACCCGCGGCCCTGCAGCACTGGGCGGAACAGCAGGTCGGCCCCGTCGTGTCCGTCCGCGACGCCTCGCACGACTGGGACCGCTCCCGAGTGTGGGACCTGGAGGGCGAACGCGGGGTTCACCACTACCTGAAGGTCTCGCCCTCGGTGAAGTTCTTCACCCGGGAGAGCCGGGCATACCGTCACATCGTCCCCGCACTCGGGCACACCCGGGCGCCCCACCTCATCGACAGCCGGGCCCAGGACCTCGCCCTGCTGCTCACCGCGGTCCCCGGCGCCCCGGCGAAGGAACTCGGCCTGGACGTCGCCGGGTGGCGGACCGTGCACCAGCAGGCCGGGGCGCTCTGCGCCCGGCTCCACGAAGCGGGTGAACTCAACCGCGGCGACCGCTTGGAGGCCGAAGCCTCTCTGGACGCCGCCGCTGACGGAGCGGAGAAGTACCTGGCTCGCGCCGGGGACCGGCTCAACCAGGACGAGCAGCAGCTGATCCGTGACCACGCTGCCCGTCTTCGCCGCGTCGGCCCGGTGCCCGTCGGCTACATCCATGGCGACAACCAGCCGAGGAACTGGCTGGTCTCCGCGCACGGGCTCGCCCTCGTCGACTTCGAACGGGCCCGGCCGGCTGCCCGCGTCCAGGACCTCGTCATCCTCGCCACCACCCAGTGGGCCGACCATCCGGACCGCGAGAAGGCGTTCCTCCGTTCCTACGGTCGGGAGCTGCCCGACGCCGAGCGACACGCGCTGCGCTGCCTGACCGCGCTGGACGCGGTCAACTGCCTGGCCTGGGGCCCGGACAACGGCGACGCCGAGGTCACCGCCCGGGGCCGGCGGACCATGGACCGGCTCATGAGGGAGGGCCGTCCGTGAGCGCTGTCCACCGGAGTATCGGGAACGTCATGGTCCTGCTCCAGCGTCCCGCCGACGGCCGGATCCTGACCGTCCGGCACCAGGCAACATCGTGGCACTCCCCCGGGATGCTCACGGTCGTCGGAGGACGCCTCGAGGATGGCGAGTTTCTCGACGAGGGAGCGGCGCGCGAGCTCGCCGAGGAAGTCGGCATCCACATCAGCCCGGACCGCCTGCGGTTGTGCCAGCTGCTCCACTTCCACGCGGCGGACGGTGAGCGGGTGATCGGCGCCGCCTTCACCGTGCGGGAGTGGGAGGGCACCCCGTACAACCGCGAGCCGGGCACCCACACCGAGCTGGTGTGGGTCGACCCGGCCGCTCCGCCGCCCGACTGCCACCCCTTCACCCACGCAGTCCTGACCCACTTCTCCACCGGCCGGCTCTACGCCAACGTGATCGCCCCGGAACTGCTGGGCGGTGAGGCCGGGTGACGACCTCCACCCAGACGGCCAAGGCCGCGAAGGTCACCTCTCCGGATCTGCGCCGCTTGGTCGCCAGCGAGTGCGCGAGCCTGTCCGGATCCGCGGTCAGCACCGTCGCCCTCCCCACCCTGGCCGTACTGGAACTCCACGCCTCCACAGCCCAGATCGCCGCGCTCGCCTTCCTCGGCCAACTGCCGAACGCCGTCGTGGCGCTCCCGGCTGGCGCGCTCTCGGACCGGTACGCCAAGCGCCCCCAGATGATCGCCGCGGACCTCACCGCCGCCGCGGGCCTCGCGACCGTCCCGGCCGCCGCTTTCGCCGGGGTGCTCGGCATCGGCCAGCTGTACGCGGTGGCCGTCGTGCTGGGCATCACCAAGATCGTGCACGACGCGGCTGCCATCAGCTACCTGCCCGTCCTCGTCGAGCCTCACCTGCTGCAGCGCGCGAACTCCAGGCTCGGCGCGGCCTCGTCGGTGGCCGACAGCGCGGGCAGCAACGCGGGCGCCGCGCTGGTCGGTGCCGTCGGCGCGGCCCGTTCGCTCCTCGCCGACGTCCTGTCCTACCTTCTCTCCGCGCTGCTCGTGTGGCGCATCCGCACCCCCGAGCCGGTCGCCGGACCGCCGCCCGAGGGCCGCCGGACCCTCGCGCGGGACATCGGTGAGGGCCTGCGCTACGTGGCCGGGCAGCCCACGATCCGCACGGTGATCGCGGCCCTGTCCACGCTCAGCTTCGGCCTGGCGGTCATGAACACGTACTGGGCGTACTACCTCCTCGCCGGCCTGCACGTATCCCCGACGGCGTTCGGCGTGATCATGGGTGTCGGCGGCGCGGGCAGCCTGGCCGGGGCGCTCCTCGCCCCGTGCATCGCCTCCCGGACCGGGATCGGGCCGACGATCATCATCGGGTTCGCGGTCAGCCCGCTGGCCCAGATCCCCCTCCTGCTCGCCGGGCCCGGACTGCGCTGGCAGATCGCGCTCGCCGGGACGCTGGCCGTTCAGCTGTTCTGGGCCACAGCATCCGGGACGAGCCAGAGATCCCTGAGACAGATCCTGTGCGAGCCCCGCTTCCAGGGCCGCATGCAGGCCGCGAGCACCACGGTGACCGCCGGAGCCCGGCCCCTCGCCGCCGCAGCCGCTGGCGCCCTGGGCCTCTTCCTCGGCGTCCACGGCACCCTCACCGTCGGAGCGGTCCTCCAGATCGTCCCCGTGATCCTTCTGCTCGCCTCCCCAGTCCGCGCCTTGCGGGACATGCCCGTCCCGCCCGCGCGCACCGCCGTGCCGCCCGCCCGTGAAGGAGCCTCATGACGACGACCTCGACCGCCGCGTACTGGGAACCGCTCTGGGCAGGCGGCCGTCGCTACCGGCAACTCGACAGCCCCGAAAGCCAGTTGATGGCCGAACATCTCGGCCCCGGCCGCGGCCGCCCCGCCCTCGACCTCGGCTGCGGCGACGGCACCTTGGCTCGCCACCTTCACCACGAGCTCGGATACCGCACCACCGGCATCGACATCTCCCCCAGCGCCGTCGCACTCGCCACCGCCCACGACGACGGCCCCGCCCACGGACCGGCGTGGCGGTGCGGCGACATCACCACCAGCGACCTCACGGCGCTGCCGGAGCCCGCGTACGCGGTCATCACCTGCCGCCTGGTCTACCGGTGGATGGACGACAAGGCGGCCTTTCTCAACCGCGTCCGCCACCTCCTTGTCCCGGGCGGGACGTTCTGGGTGGTCACCGAGGTCGCCGGACGCCGCGAGGACACCGACCCCCTCCACGGTCTCGGGATCAGCCCCGCCGAGGCCGAAATCCTCACCGCCGGCTGGTCCGCTGCCCAGGCCGCCGACCTCGACGTGCTCCGTTGCTACGCCCTGCGCCCCTGACTTCCACTCACCCCTTGCCGCTGGAGGACTCGGTGACCACCGAAAAGGACACCCTCGACATCTGGAACACCTACGGCACTCACCAGCTGACCAGAGGACTTCAGCTGCCGGAGCTGGACCGGTGGGACTGGGGAATCCCGGAGACCGGCCCCGGCATCAGCGTCCTCGGCGAGGTGGCGGGACTCCGTGTCCTCGACCTCGGCAGCGGCCTCGGCCGGCACGCCGCGCACCTGGCCGCCCTGGGCGCCGAGGTCACCGCCGTCGATGCCTCACCTGCCCAGCACCAGCGCGCCCTCACCCGCTACCCGGACCACCCCGGCCTGCGCCTGGTGTGCGCCGACGCGGTGACCCACCTGCGCGCTGCCGACCCGTACGACCTGATCTACTCCGTCGGCTCCGTGCCGTACCTGGACCCGGGCCGGCTGGTGCCCGCCCTGGCCAACGGGCTCAAACCGGGCGGACGCCTGGTCTTCTCCGCGCTGCACACCAACTCCGGCGGTGCCGGGCCCTCGAATGAGGTGACCCCGCGCCCCGAGATCCTGCGGCTACCCGGCACGACCGAGGACCACCCGGTGAACATGTGGGTCCTCAGCGTCCAGCTCTGGGAGGACCTCCTGGTCCAGCACGGCCTCACCCTGGAATCGGTCACGGCGATCGACTCCCCGACGGCGGACAACGCGGTCTCCTACCGGCTGTATGTGGCCCGCCGTCCGGAACGCGTGCCCAGCCGCCCCCGCACCAGCGCACCTCCTCCGCCGAACACCGCCCTCGGAGTCGGCGTGATCGTGCACGGCCCGGACGGCATCCTGCTCGGCCAACACCGGCGCCGTACCTGGGAGCTCGCCGGCGGGACCGTCGAACCGGGCGAGACCTTCGCCGAGGCAGCTGTCCGCGAGCTCCGCGAGGAAGCCGGCCTCGTGGCAGAGCCCGACGACGTACAGGTACTGGGCACGCTCCTGGACCAGGTGGGCGACGTCGTCCGGCTGACGGTGCCCGTCCTGATCACCCGCTGGTCCGGCACCCCCCAACAACGCGAAGAGGCCATCGGATCCTGGCGATTCTGGCCCCTTACCGCGCTGCCCCAGCCGCTGTTCGTGCCCAGCGCCCAGTGCCTGACCGCCTGGAACCCCGGCCTCCCGCTCGATCACCCGCCCGCCCACTTCCAGCCGTACGCCTCCCCCAACCGGTAGGCCGGCACCGACCACGCCCGCGACCGCGTTCGACGAAAGGGCCTTATCCGTGCCAGCGTTCTCTTCCGCGCCCCGGCGTTCCCTGCTGGGCGTCTTCGGCCATCCGGACGACGAGTCCCTCCTGGCTGGCGGCGTCCTCGCGCAGCAGGCCGCCGCAGGCGCCGCGACCGCCGTTGTCACCGCCACCTGGGCGCCCGACAGCCACCGGGCCGGTGAACTCGCCGACGCCCTGGACATTCTGGGAGCGGGCACGCCGCGCATGCTGGGATTCGCCGACGCCCGCATCCCCGACTCCGCGCCCAACCGGCCCCGGCTCTGCGACACCCCGCTGGAGGAGGTGGCAGGGCTGATCGTCGAACACATCCGCGCCGTACGACCACGCGTCGTTGTCACCCACGACGCCTACGGCCAGCTGACCGGGCATCCGGACCACCTCCGCACCCACCAGGCGACCCTGCTGGCGTTCCACGCCGCGGGCCTGGAGCACCTCTACCCGCAGGCCGGGGCTCCGTGGCAACCCGATGTGCTGTACGCCGCGACGCACCCGGATTCGGGGGTGGGCGAACTGGGTGTGCTGTTGACCCGGGTCGGCAAGAAGGTGCTCAGCGTGCCGGACGA
The DNA here is from genome assembly GCF_040681715.1 of Streptomyces sp. NPDC051582. NCBI lineage: Bacteria > Bacillati > Actinomycetota > Actinomycetes > Kitasatosporales > Streptomycetaceae > Streptomyces > Streptomyces sp. NPDC051582. Next base: position 76,243 of record NZ_JBFAZJ010000020.1, on the reverse strand, counting down.
GCACGTCACCGAGACGGTCGACGTGAGCGACTGCACGGACCGGAAGTTGGCCGCGATCCTGGCGCACCGCAGTGAAGCGGCGCGGGAGCGGCCCCTTCCCGGAATCCTGTCCCGGCTTCCCGCAGCCGAGCGGGAGTCGATCATCGCGACGGAGTACTTCACCCTCCTTGGCAGGAGGCCAGCGCCGGACGGGGCGGTCCTCCGGCTATCGCGGTGAACTGCCGCCGAAAACCTTGGTCAGGGCCCGGTTGACTCGCGGGTCGCGCCCGGCGACGTAGGAGGGGCAGAGCAGGTAACCGGCGCGATGGTAGAGGGCAAGGGCGGCGGTGTTGCGCCGTCCGGTCTCCAGCATGATCCGCGTTGCTCCACGGCTGGCCGCGTGCTGCTCGAGGTGTTCGAGGAGGTACCGGCCGATTCCGTGGCCGCGGGCGACGCCGGAGACATACATGCGTTTGATCTCCGCGGTGTGCTCGCCGAGAAGGCGTACGCCTCCGCACCCGACCGCCTCGTCGCCGACGCGCGCGATGAGGAACAGGCCGGCGGGCGAGTCGAAGTCCGCCTCGGGGGTAGCGTCCGGGTCGTCGGCGAAGCCGTACAACGTGTGCTGTTCGGCGTGGAGTGCCTGGGTCAGGCGGCGCGCGTCCGGGTGGTCGTAGGGCGCGGAACTCACGGAAGGCCTCAGGCGTATCGCGCCCTGGGAGCCAGGGCCGGTGGGCATGTTCATGAAGCCGATAATGGGCCGACAACTGCGGTGAGTGCGCGGGCGCCTGTGACCGTCCCTTGACTTTTTGCGTACTTCAGCGGACAGCGCTGTTCTGAGTATCTGCAACCTGTGGAAGCCAGTGCACAGCGTTGCCACGAAAGGACTGGTTGACCGGAATGAGATCAGGGCCGCTGGTGTCGTCCAGCGCCGTGACGTTGATGCCGAGCTCTGGAACGCCACTGTCGATCGCCGCGATTCGACTGCCGCAGTGAGGACAGAAGCCCCGCTTGGTCTCGCCTTCAAACGTCTCAAACCAGGTTGGCTCCCCGCCCTCGCCGGTCCAGGTGAGATCGGTCGGAGCGAAGCCGGCCCACCACATCAGCGGCGCGCCGCCGAGCTTCTGGCAGTGCGGACAGCTGCAGGTGTGGGGATAGACCGCCGCCCCCCTGACGGCGAAGCGAATCCTTCCGCACAGGCAACCGCCAGAGCGCTCCTGGGCTGCAGCGACGAGGTCCGGGGTGGCGTTCATCAGTTCATCTCCCTTGCAGGTTGGCAAAGTTGAGCTCGTCAGTGTGCCAGCTCCTCTTTGAACCTGCTGACGCTACCGATCTCCCGGATGGCGGCCTAGCACGCCGAGATCGCGCAGCCGGCTCCGGCCCGCTGGCCCTGCGCGGACGGATTCAGCGGTCGGGGCTTTGGTGCCGGAGGAACTCCCGGGCTCCGCGAAGGCGCACGGCCAGGGACTTCTGGGTGACGCGGCTGTCGAGATGTACACAAAGTCCGCCGGGGAGGCCGCTGTCTGCGCGACGCCCGGTGGGCAACAGCGATGCGTTAAGGCCGTCCCGTTGCGCAATGAGGGTGCCGAGTTCGTGGCGGGTGACGGCGTCCGGGCCGGCGAGGTGAAAGACGCCGGCTGCATCGGACATGGTGAGCTCCCACAGTGCGGCGGCCAGGTCGCCGACGTGGACTGGGCATCGGACATCGTCCGTGAACAGGGCCCCGTCGCGTGTGCCGGCGGCCAGGGCGTGCACCATGCGTTCGTGCTCGGACCGGCCATGGCCGATGATCAGCGAGGTCCGGGCGACGACGGCGCCCGCGCTCAGGAGCCGCACGGCCGTTTCAGCCGCTGCCTTCGCGGCCCCGTACGGTGTTACTGGGTCGGGTAGAAACGTCTCGTCGTATAGGTTGTCGCGGCCGGAGAACACGGCGTCGCTCGACACGTGGACCAACTTGATGCCCCGTTGCGCGGCAACTTGGGCCAGGCGCATCCCTCCCTCGGCTGTGACCGCCCACTCGGCTCCGCCGCTGCTCGCATTGATGACCGCCGTGGGGCTGACGGCATCCAGGACCTCTTGGAGGTTCGCCGAGTTGCGCAGGTCGAGGCGGTGCCACGCGCCGACGGCCTCGCCGGGGTGCGAGTGGAAGGTGGCGGCCGTCTCCACGCCCGCTGAACGTCCCTGGCGGGCCAGCTCTACGCCCAGGAATCCGCTGCCGCCCACGATCAGTACCGTCATGCCTCCCCACGCTAGGACTGCAAAGTGCGTCCTGGGGCGTAACCGTCTGAAGTGGGTGGTCAGCGTCCAGCCTTGGTCAGCGCAGGGCTGTGTCGAAGGTCTTGCGGTTGGCCGCTGTGTAGGCGTGCTCTTGCTCGGACCACCGGATGCGCCCGGTGATCGTGGAGTCGTCGGCGACGCGCGGGGACGGGCGCGCGAGGTGGCTGTGCCACCACCTGGCGTTGCGGGCCTGGCGGTCGAGTGCGGCATCGACGAGGCGGGAGCGGGAGGTGGCGTCGAGCCCGTACGCGTCGGCAAGAACGCGCACCTGGGCGGCCTGGACGGTGGCGGGCGGAGCGCTGGGTTTGGAGGAGATGCACCAGGTCCACGCCATGTAGCCAAGGTCTTCGAGGGGATCGCCGGGGGCGGCGGTGTCGAAGTCGATGAAGGCGGTTGGGATGTCGTCGGTGAAGACCGTGTTGTTCGGCCCCGGGTCATGGTGGCAGACCACGGGATGCGGTCCGGTCAGGCGACTGCCCCGGGTGGCGTTGTGGAAGGAGCGGAGCAGGGCGCCGGCCGCGGCCACCTGGGGGTCGGTCCAGCGCCGGAATCGGGCGGGCACCCAGCCGGGGAGGTAACTGAGGATTTCGCGGCCGGTTGCGTCGAACCCGAGGTGGCGGGGAGCGCCAGTGAAGCCCTCACGCTGCAGGTCACCGAGCAGTTCGGCGACGAACGATGCCGACGCGGTGGCCGGCCGCCGGACGGTACGGCCGATCCTGACCACGCCGAGGGTGATACGTCCGCCGGACAAAGGCACTTCGTTCTCCATAGCTTCATCCTGGCCTCGTTCGTGCACCGGACGTTCCGCCGAATCTGCACTTGCAGGCCATCGGTCAAGCTCAGCGGCAAACGGACAAGGGCCAGTGTCACGTGACACGCGCACCGAAGCGGTGACGCAGCCGGATGACGCTGCACCGTTCTCTCCCACGGGGAGGTTGACCTGGGCTTCTACCGCCCGGGGGCCGGTCGGTGGACGCTGATGACGCTCGGGCGCGCCATGTCTCTACTTCCTCCCTCCCCCTCTTTCGTTCAGAGAGATGGGGTAGGAGAGCGTCACAGCGTCATGGGGTTGCTGGTCGGAGGGGAACATCCCAGGTCGTGGCTGGTGTGGGCCGAGTGCCGGATACGTCATGGGCAGCGTCAGCGCGGCGTCATCCCTTCACGCGCGCGGCCGGCCACCGACGCCTCGTAGGCCGTCGTCGCGGGACCGGCCCGGTTCGCGGCCGTCAGGGTAGGTAGGCGGTAAAAGCCCAGGGAGCGCCTTCGGTCTGTGCGGGCCGCTCTCCCGGGGGTCCGGGACGTGCTGGAGGCCCGCGCGTCTCGGATGGCGGCGGGTTCGTGACGGTATGGGGGCTGCTTCGCGGCCGGGCGGGAGCCTGGGGTCAGGTCGGCGGTCCGGAGTCCGGACGAAGGGTGATGAGGAAGCCTCGGGTGGCGCTGGTGCGAGGCAACTTGCGAATGTCGATGCCGCGTTGACGTAGTGCCGGTGCGAGGGAGGTGAGGCGGGCGGAGAGCAGCGCGGTGGTCTTGGGCCAGGTGTCCGGGATGGGCCCGGGCGGCCGCAGAACCTCGTCGATCTGGCCGGTGGTGGCCCGCCACTCGGTGCTGCCGGCGGTGGCGGACCAACGAGTGAGGGCGGTGGCGACCGGGTCGGCGTCGATGACGTCGTCGGTCACTGCGTCCTGGGAGCCGGTGTAGGTGCTCAGGGTGTCCCAGCCGGTGACCTGGTCCAGAGCCCACAGCAGTTCGGCCCAGTCGGCCATCCGCGGCTTCTGGTCGAGCTGGTCGGCGGCGTCGGGCAGCTTCGCCCACACTGCGGCCGCCAGGTCGAGCAGGCCGCCGAGGATGCGGCCGTGGGCGGCGCGGTAGCTGCGCCACAGGTCGTGCTCGCTGCGCCGGGCCTTGGGGTCGATGGCCTCCAGGGTGAAGGGGAGCAGGCGTTCGGCGAGGTCGGGTTGGAGGGCGCCGACGTCGATGCCGGTCAGCAGGACCGGGCGCTGGTAGGCCCAGGAGGTGACGTCGTCGTCGGTGTAGACCTCGCGTTTGGCGACGGAGGCCCCGGTGACCGCCCGGCACAGGAAGTCCGACAGCCACTGGGGGATGCCGGCGAGGTTGTCCAGGCCCATGGTCCACCCGGCGGACGCGGCCACCGCGCCGTCATCCTCGCTACGGGGCACATTGCGGACCTCGGCGCGGATCCCGTCGAGCACGCGCAGCAGCTGCCGGGCGCTGGTCGTCTTGGCGGTGCCGCGCTCCCCGTTGAAGTAGGCGATCGGGCGAGGCATATCGGGTCTCAGGCCGGCCAGCAGCCACGCGACCGCCAGCCGCCAAGACGGCTCGGCCAGCGCGGACAGCTCGCGCAGCAGCCCGAGTCCGGCCTGCCAGCCGCCCGCGTCGCGTTCGGGCATCGGTAGTTCGCCGGTCAGCCGGGTGCGTCGCCACAGCGGTCCCTCGCCGATGGGCGGGGTGGTCACCGACCAGGTGCCCGGCTCGATCAGCACGCTGAGTCCGTCGGAGCGGCCCAGGTCGAGCCAGGTCGCCTGGTCGTCGGCCGGGTCGGGGGCGATTCGCAGGCAGACCGGCTGTTCTTCGGCGTCCAGGGCGAGGGCGTCCATGGAGGCGATCGCGTCGGTCAGGCAGCCCTGGGACGGGGAGCGGCCGGTGCGCAGGACGTAGGCACGGTTGAGGAGTTGACGCAGGGAGCCGGTGCCGCCGAAGCCACCCTTGGCGCGCAGTGGGCGGGCGATGGGCGGCCCGTCGACGGGGACGGCGTACGCGGTCTGGTCGTGGCTCACCAGGTGGTACTGGTCCATGCCCAGGTGCAGCAGGATGTCGGCCTGCGACAGCTTCGGCTCCCGTTCGGCGGGCCGGGGATCCTGCGGCCCGCCCGCGCGGGCCGGTTCGGCGGGCTGGGGTTCTCGGGCGGGCGAGGGCAGCGTGGCGCGGGAGGTGCGGGGGTGGTTCATGACCGTGCTCCCGGGCTCGGGATGGGGCGCGGCGAGCGCATGCCCGCCTGAAGTGCGCGGCGGAGGGTGGACTGGGCTTTGGCCTCGCCGGGGTCGACTCCGGCCTGCGCGGCGGCGTCGGTGAGCGCCTGGTGGACCTGGTCGTGTTCCAAAAGCCCGGCCCCGACGAGCTGGCCGAGCCGGAACCCGGCGCGGTTGATCGTGTCGTTGCGGCCGGCGCGGGCCAATGCCACCGCCTCGAGTTCGCCCCGCAGTGCCGCGGCGGCGTACGCGGAGGCATCCTGCGGCCCGCGCTCCCGGGCGAGGCGGGGCAGCCGGACCCGGCGGGGCGGACCGGCGTCCGCGTCGCGGTGGCGCAGCCCGACACGGTCCAGCTCCAGTGCGACCCAGCGCGGCAACCGTGCCGGCCGGTCCTGGTGCCCGACCGTCCGGTAGCGGCCGGCCGCGGTGACGGTGCCGGGCGCAACCGCAGTGGACCACCCGGCCCGCACGTCGACCTGCCAGCCCAGCCGGCCCGCGCCCTGCACGTACCGGCTCGTGTCCTGCGCCCGGTACCACAGGTGGATCCCGCCGGACGGGGTCTGCACGGTCAACGTCGCCGGGGCCTCCAGCAAGCTGCCCGCTCGACGCACCCGGCACAGCAACTCCAGCACGTCCACCCCTGTCCGTATCCGGCCCAGGTCCGCGTCCCGGTGCTGCGTCAGGTCGACGCCCGGCAGCAACAGCGCTTCCTCCGGCGGCGGACGGTCGTGGTCGTCCAGGTCGAGCACCACCAAGCCGGACGGCCCCGTGGCCACGCCGACGCCAAAGTCCCGACCGCGCCACCAGCGGTGGATCAACTCCCGCTCCCGCGTCGCCGCACGCACCCCGTGGCAGTACCGCCCGGCCGTGAGACACGCACACCCGGCCGCATCGGGGAAGCCACACGCCGGGCGCGCTCCGGGCGTCGGCGGCCGGCACCGGCGGCAGTTGCCCGCCGGACGCTTCGACCCGGGCAGCAGCGGATGCACCCACCACCCCCGCCGCTCAGCGCACCGCAGCGCCAACTCCAGTCCCCCGTTCACGCCGCGCTCACCGCCTCCCGGCGCTCGCCCGCCGCCGGCTGCGGCACGCGGATCTCGTCGTCGAGGGGACGCGCCGCCAGAGCGGCCAGTCGCTTGCGCCAGCCGTCGACACCCTCGGAAGCGGGCGGCCGAGTCGCGGCACGGACCAGGCCGAGCCGCTGGGCGAGAAGGAACTCCGCGCTGCGCTGCCGCGCCTGCTCGGCAGCCGCACGAGCCTTCAGCTGCCCGCCGCGCCGCGCTTGCTCGATGGCGAAGACCCGCTCGGCCTCCGCATTGGCCTCCGCCGAGTCGAGCAGAGCGTCCATCGCGTGGGTCCGCTCCGCCCGCAGCAGTTGCTCGGCCAGGGACCGCGACTCCCAGGCCACCACGGCCTCCGGCATCCCCTCGCGCCGCAACCGCTCGGTCGCCCGGCCGACTTCGCGCTCCAGCCGGACACGGCAACCGGCCAGCCGGCCCGCCACCTCACCCAAGTCCTGGACCGCTCCGCTCACCGCGGCCGCGACCTGGGCCGCCTGCTCCACGGTCTCGCGGGCCGTGCGGGTCTGTGAGCACACCAGGCACAGACCACCCGCCTCCGGCATCCCGCACTCCTCGCACGCCCGCGCAGCCAACTCGGCCTTCGACGCCGCGAGTTCCTTACGCTGCTGTGCCCAGGCCACTTCGCGGCGCGCCCGCTCCGCCACGGCGCGTTCGCGTCGGAGGGCGTCCCGCGCAGCCCGCAGGGCGACCTCCCGGCTCAGCCGCCGCTCGACCTCTGCCTGGGCCTCGGCCGGCGCCAGGCGGGGCAGCTCGGCGGCGACGGCCTGGACGACCTGGTGCCGCAGCGCCCGCCTGTCACCGATCAGCAGTTCGCAGCTGGGACACACCAGCCCGGTGTCCATCCGCACCTGGTCGTCGCACGCCGTCGCGTAGCACTCCGCCCGCTGCGGCAGACCCCGCGACAGCAGCCAGCCGACCGGTTCGCGCACCCGCTCACCTTGCTGAGCAGCCAGCCGCCGCTCAAGACGCTCGGCGAGCACCACCGGAGCCTGCTCGAAACCGACGATCCCGGCTAGCCGCCGCAGCTCGGCCTTGAGTGCGACCCGCACCCGGGAGCGCCCCCCGGCATGGCCGATACGGGCCCACTCCAACCGCACCGGGGCCAACACCCGCTCCAGTCCCCGCGGCAGCGACCACCGCAACGGCACCGTCTTCGCGACTACCGGCTCAGAACACGTCCGCCCTTCCCTCGCTCGATCCGGCTGCTGTTCCCCGCGAAGCGGGCCACCTTGCCCACCCGGCTCGTCGGCTGCGCCGATTCTGCTCGGCCCGGACTCGGTCTCGCGCTCGTCCGCGCGCTCCGGCAACGGTGGGAACCCCGACGCGGCTTCGCCGGAAAAGCAAGACGAAGCAGCACCAGAACCACTTTGAGTAACCACCGGAGCGTGGTGGGCGTGGAGCAGCGCACCAACAGCCTCTGCACTGGGCGCCTCGATCCCATCCTGTTCCTGGCGTTCCCCCAGGTCAGAAGCACTTTCCTGCCTGACCCAGAGATTCTCGGCAGCCTCCTGATCCCTGAGTGCACGATCACCCCCGTCATCCAGGTCATCGTTAACGACCTCGAAGAACCCCTCCTGAACCCACCCCTCCCCCGGCTCCTCCGGTCCCGCTTCGTCCAATCCCGAAGCGCAGTGCGCGCAGAGCCGCTGTTCCTCCGGTGCGACATCCGGAGCCCGCTCGTCCTCGGGCGGATCGGGCACGACCCGCAGCTCGGGCCCGGCACCCCGCCCGTGGGCGGCCGCCACCGCCGGCACCACCATTCGAATCCGGGCACCGGGCACACCTCGGCCCCGCACCTCCAATGCCCCCTGCTGGATCAGCCCGTCCACCACCCGGGCCGCCTCTGCCACGGAACACCCCAACAGGCGCGCAACCGTCGCATCCGCACGGTCGCAGCCAGCCGCCACCGCCCCGCCCACAAGCCGCACTCGACCGTCAGGCCGGGCAGTCAGCACCAGCCGCAGCAACGCCAGCCGCTCCGCGGCAGCCCCTCGGCCCCGCCGAGCACCAAGCAGACCCGCGGGCGTCTCTGGCTTGCCCACCGGCGCCCACCCAGGCGCGAACAGCGCCTCGCACAACGACAACAGAACTGCCAGTTCACGCTTCTCCAGCACAAGAGCCTGCGGGCGACACCGGGCCTGAGCAGCCGTCAGTGGAAGTAGCTCCCAGCGAAGGCCGTCAACCCGACGCACCCCGTCCACCGTCTTCGTGACGACCTCCGTCGCCACCGCACCAGAGTCCCTTAGCCCTGGCAGCACCCGATGATCGACGTAAGACTTTGACACCCCCAACCACCGGGCAAGCTCGCCCGCGCGTAGCTCCAACCGCGACTCCCCCGTCGGCGACTTCGCCAGCAGGACTGTGGCCCCCAGTACTTCGGCGAGTGGGCGCTGGTAGAGCGCCCGGTCTGACAGCAGAGCATCGAGAGCGCTTGAGAGCCGCTGTCGCATCGCTTGGCGCAGTACCAGCGGCTCGGAAAGTCCTTCCTTGGCGGAGGAGCGGGGTTTGTTTTGCCACCGAGGATGAGTCGATGTCCATCGACCACTCTCGGTTGACCTCTTTGTTCTGATTTGGGCATCGTCCAGAGGAGACTCGTGCGAGGCTCTTTTTGGCAATACGGGACTAGCCCTATGGCTGGCGGCTATGATCTGCTCCAGAACTGCATAGGGATGAAGGCACAACGCGACCGACCGCTCGACCGATGGACGGAAAATTCCTGGTCAGCGGGGGTGAAGTTGAGTTCCGCTTGAGGGCGGAAGGGTCAGGTCAGGTTGCCGTTGGCTTCTCCTCCCCTTGCGGCATGCGGGTGGCACCGCAGGCTGCAAGTGACGCCGACGAAGTCGGCTCGATGTGGCAGACACGGAAATGCTCGAGGTGGCGACCCCGAGTGGTGGTGATGGGTGACTTGGCGAAGTCACCCGGTGAGGCGACCCGTTGGGTCGCCTTTTCGCTTTCGCCCCGAGCCTGAAGGCCACTGCAGTGTGACCGCGGCGACGGTCCCAGCGTTGACCCTGCCGAGGCATGGCGTGCCTCGAACCGGCCCGAAGCGCGTGAGTTCAGAGTCCTCACAGGCCGGCATCCGGCGAGAAGAGCGCGAGCCCCACTCTCCGGAACCACCCCATGCATCACACCAAACATCACGGGGCACACACTATCCTTAAATGGATCTGCTTGAGGCTGAACCTTTGGAGCGTGTCTAGTGGCAAGGTTTTCGGAACGGCCCTGGCCGTCACAGCCTGGCGCGATGCCCGGTGTGGAGGAGCAGGACCTCCGGACGTTCGCCGCGTACGAGCCGGATCTACTTCGGGGGCGCCAGCTCCGCCTGTCAGCCGAACTTGCTGCAGAGGTTGCCGAAGTGGACCGGCTGGTTCGTGCCTTCAACGACGCCGCGCCGACCAGCCCCCATTTGGAGTCTCTGGCCCGTTTCCTTCTCCGATCGGAGGCGGTGGCGTCCTCGCGCATCGAAGGCGTGGTGGCTTCCGCCCGAGCAATCGCCCACCTCGAGTTGATGCTTGCAACCAAGGCCGGCGATGATCAGCGCACCCACCGCGGCATCAGCGACAGTGCACGCGAGGTGGTTAACAACGTTCTGGCTCTACGCCGCGCTGTCACTGCACTGTCAGAGACCGAGGCGGTAACGGTTGACGACATCAACGGCCTGCAAGCCGCCCTGATGGTGGAAACAGAGCAAGACGAGTCATCGGGCTTCCTCAGGACCGTTCAGAACTGGGTCGGAGGCAACGCGTACGGGCCGCACGGAGCGGAGTACGTGCCACCCACCCCTGAAGCGGTAGGTCCTCTCATGGACGATCTCGCCGCCTTCATCTCTGAAGATCACCCGCTGCCTCTCGTCCAGGCCGCGCTAGTCCACGCGCAGTTCGAGACGATCCACCCCTACCACGATGGCAACGGTCGCACCGGGCGGGCCCTGATTCACACGGCACTCGCTAGGCAAGGCCTCGCGGTTGGACATGTCCTGCCGATCTCCATGTCTCTCTTGGCTCATGCTCGCGAGTACATCGCCGGCCTCAACGCGTTCCGATACGTGGGTGAGCCCGACAGTTCCGCCGCGGCCGTCGGCGTCGATGCGTGGATTCGTGTGTTCCTGGCCGCTACTCGCGATGCCGTCGCAGAAGCTCGGCGCTTCACCGACGAGCTAAGCCAGATGCGGAGGGCCTGGTACGCGAAACTTGCCCACTACAGGGAGGGCCAAGGACTCCGTGGCCAGCCCCGAAAGGGGGCTGCAGTCGTGCGGTTGATGGAGCAGCTCCCTGGCGTGCCGATTGTGACCGCGAGGGCTACGCAGTCGTTGCTCGGCATCTCCTTTGTCTCGGCCTCGAACGCCTTGGAGGAGTTGGCTGGGGCCGGGGTCGTGCAGGTAAAGGAGGTGGAGCGCGGGACGCGTGCCTACTTGGCCACCGACGTGCTCGACTTGATCAACGGCGCCGAGCGCCGACTGACGTACACGAAGTGGGATCTTCCCGAGCTCGACGCGTGGGTGTGACAGTTTCCTTTAATCCGATGCGGCCCCGGTTAAAGGGAAAAGTGACTCTCGGTAGCGATGAGATTGCCCGATGGTGCTCCCGGCGCGCCCGGGCAGTGCACCGGTAGGCACTCGGCCCCCGCCCCACAGATTGGGGGCGGGGGCCGAGATAGAAGCAGGCGGACTTCGACCGAGGCTTACTGAATCGTCGTGACCAGGTGCTTCTGGAAGAACTCCGACAGGTGCGTACGCTCACCAGGCAGGCCGGCTACGTACTCAGCAAGACAGGCACTGACGATCTCGAAGGGCTTCGCCTGGATGCCCTGGATCGAGTCCATGAGGTCCATCATGCGGGTGAGGCGAGCGTTGACATCCTTTCGCAGGGAGCACACGGGCCGGTAGTTGTCCATGTTGGCGCTGTCGGGATCGCTGAGGATGTACCTGCGGTAGGCAAGACCCTTCTGGGCGAGCTGCCACACGTAGTCCCGCTCGTCTTCCATGGCGTCCATGTCGATGCCATCCGGATCGAGTGGCCGCAGCACCGGCTCCAGCGCGGCATCGACGTAGTGCGCCGGAGTGAGCTTCGGACGCTGGAGCGTCAACATCTTCAAGAGAGCCATGTCGGCGGTGCGCTGGGTACCAACCTGGTCTGCAGTGAGGCCGTAGAGGTTGATGTTGCGGTTCTCGAACGGAACGGCGTTCAGCTGAGATGCGCTGTACACGGTCAACAGCGAGGCGTAGCCCGGTGCTTGCTGTGACAACTCGGCCATCGCTTGCTCATTGCGCTGGCGCGGTTCGTCCGGGTTGAACGGCTCGGCGGGCCTCCGTCGGCCAGGCCGCCGGGCGGGAAGCCCGGACAAGGAAGCTGAAGCGCGCAAGGCAGGTGCCGCATGCCGGTCAACCCTGGCCAGCTCTGCCAATCGCTCGGTGGGAGCTTCCTGAGCCTCGGCTGCGGGCCGACTGGGGATGCCCTCCAACGACAGGGGGTCACTTACTGATCCGGCGCTCGACTCCCCCGACCCGTGCACCGCCACCCGCCCATTCTCAGCGGAATCCCCGACGGGGTGCTCAGGCTCACCGCGGAGAGCGACGGGACCGGGTACCGAAGCCGAAGGCACGGTGACACGGCTAGTAATGGACGAAGGCTCAGGCCCGTCGGCAATAGGGCCGCGCTCCGTCTCTTCGCCCTGCTGCGGAGGGACAACAGCCTTAGCAGCGGTCGGCTTCGCCGCGGTTGGCGGCACGAAAGCCCGGATCGGACGGAAGTCGTCCTCGTCTTCGTCATCGTCGTCGCCCCCGAGGTTCAGGTCGGGAACGATGAGATGCTCCTTCTTGTCCGCTGCCTCGCCCCGTTTGGCGTTCGCCTTGGGTCCGGTTCCATTGCCCGTCGTGCCGGCGGTGGACTTACTCATGACGCTCCCTGCATCTGCTTCTCACGGAGTTCGGCGTTGCGCTGGCGCACCCGGGTGATCACTCCTCGTGCCAGGTTCGAGTAGTCGTCCGCGAGATTGACGGACGACTGTGCATCCACGTAGCGCCCGTTCTCGTCCCGAGGCCGGGGAACCAACTCGCCGTTCTCGTCTCGAAGTTGGCCAGTAGCCGCCAGCGCGAACTCGCGGGCGGGGCGACCGTGGTTGCGGCACAAGGTAGCGATGGAGCGGGCATCGCGTACGTACTCGTCCAGAATCAGTCCAGGGTCCATGCCAGCGTCTGTAAGCAACTTCTCGATCTTGGCACGAACGTTGGTCAGCTCCGTGGTTGCCTCGCCCTTGACCTTTCGGAAACCCAGGAAGGCGATCGCGGTGAGCTGCGCCTCAGGGTTGAGACGACGGTTGGCGCGAATAAGCCGGGTGACGGTGGACAGGCCTCGCAGAGCAGCATTGTCCGTGTTGTGAATGGGCGACACGAGATGAGTGGATGCTGCCAGGCCGGCCCGCTGGATGGCCTTGTCGCCCGGTGAGAAGTCGAGCACGATCCAGCGGTATAGGTGGGAGATCTGTGCCAGAAGGAGAGCCAGCAGGAGGTATGCGGCGATGGCGTGAGTGTCGGCGAGCTTGTTGATGCGACCGGCGATGTCGGCGCAGTGCTTACCCGAGATCGTGGCATCCAAGAACGGCCGAACGTTCTTGATGACCTTCAGGGGGCCGTCGTGGGTGATTGCATCACGGAGGGCCTTCCCGTGATCATTGAAGACCGTTGCGTCCAGCCCCAGGTCGGTCCTTCCGTCCCCGTTGGCGTCGATCTCCATGTAGAGGACAGGTAGGGCGGACTTCCCTTGGCTGTGACGGTTGGCTTGTTCCTCAGCCAACATGTAGGCCAGGTTGGTGGCCAAGGTCGTCTTTCCCTCGCCGCCCTTGCCGATGGTGGAGCCGATGACGTTCCGCAGGTATGGGCGCAGTTGCTCGACGAGCGCCGCGAGCATGGCGTCATCTGACATGTCGTCGAACTCGGCGATCGCGTCGAGGCGACTCTGCAGTTCGTTGTACTCGTAAAGTTCCAAGGCTTCTCCGCCGTCGCGAGATGGTCACGAGAACCACGCGCTGGCTAGCCCACAGTGGATGCTCAGATCCGCAATCGGCCCGCGTGTCCCTTCATGCTCGGGCGTGACCATACACGGGGCAGCAAGCTCGTGTCACGTCACGTCACATCGACGTGGCTTACGGCGTGTTGCGACCCACAAGATCATTCTTTACCTTCCGCATTTCTCACCCCTATCAGCGTGGAAATGCCAGCAAATTATTGACCCAAACTCTATTTGTGCACGCAGAGTATTTCGAATGCGGGTGATAGTGGAGCCTTGGACCTACCTAGGTGAGTATCGGAGTGAGTAAGTGAGTGATGTATGTGAATTTGTGAAACGTGCAGGTCAGAGCCCACTTTGCCGTTCCTTGAAGGTTGGATGGATGGCCGGAGGATGAGCTCAGGCGAGACGTGACGTCTTGTTTGGGCGCCACTCTGGCAGGTGAGCCGAGAAATTCTGTGAGTGAGGAACGGTCAAGCGGCGACGCGGCGCCAAACTCGCCGATGCTGTTGGGTGAGCTTCGCCGGTCACCTCGATTTTCTTCACTGCCGGGGGAGCGATTCGTTGATGACTGCGCCTAGGAATTTGCGACTTGCAGATCCCAGGGGCTGGCAGCCACTCACATGCGTCGGCCGGTCGTGGCCGCCGTCCACCTTGTGCTGCCGTACGCGTTCAGGCTGCGGCCCTTCTGGTTGCCTGCCGGGCAGCTGTGTTTGCGGTCCTGTGGGCGGGGACTTCGGGGTTGACGCCTTCGGTCCCTGGTCTGGATGCGGACCTCGACGCTGAGCTGGGCGGTGGCCGACTTCGGGTTGTGCACCGTCGTCTCGGCGTTCGTCGTTACGGTGGCGATCGTGGGGTCCGCGGCGCGGCCGGTGGCAGGGCGGCGCAGGTCCGTGACCGACTCGAAGTGGCTAGCCGGCAGAAGAATCTCCTCACCGCCTCCGGACGGGACTTTCGCTCGGTGTCTGAACGGCAGAGAGCCCGGTCCGCGCTGAACAGCGCGGACCGGGCTCTTGCGTCAGTGAAGGGGCGGACACCTGGTGGAGGTTAGGGCGGGGTGTCGTCGTAGGCGAGGTGGGCCAGGAGGAGAACCTCGGGGCGGCCGAGGAGGTCGTCGGGGTTTCCGTGGGTTCGGTACAGGGCGAGTGCTGCTTCGGCGAGGGTGAGCATCTCGGTGCGGGAGAGGTCGTCGTCGATGTCCGGGGCGCGGGGAAGGCCGGTGTCGAGGGCCTCCGCTGTGCTCGCGAGGCGCTCCAGCAGCAGTGCGGCTTCTGGCGGCACGACTGGCTGGGGAAGCGGGTGGGCGTGGCTGAGGGTGAGGCAGGTGCGGGCCAGTGTCCTCAGGTCGGAGTCGGTGAGATCGCAGCGGGCGACCGGCACGAGCGAGGATCCGGAGAGACCGAGCATCCGCCACAGCCCCTCCGGTGCGCGGTCGTTGGTGGCCGGCTGGGCCGGGCCGGGGTCGTTGTCGTTGAGGGTGGTGGCGGTGAAGCGCAGCCAGAGCCGGCCGTCGCCGGTGTGCATGTCCAGGGTGTCGGGGTGGGGGTTGCCGATGTGGCCGGCGGGCCGGGAGCGCAGGAGGCGGCGGGCGGCCAGGAGGACGTCCAGGCCGGGCAGTTCCCGGTGGTCTGGGTCGGCGGGTTGGGTCCAGCCGGTTTCGATGCGGACGTGGACGGTGTAGTCGGCGTCGGGGTCGATCAGCTGGCGTGCGGTGGCGTAGGCGCGGTCGGCGGTCATACTGCGGCTCCCTCGGCGCCGGTGCGGTGCTCGTGTTCACCGCTGTTGTTCACCTCGACGAGCAGCAGGCCGGCCTCGTCGCGCTGGTCCTCGATGTGGATGTAGGGGACGTCGGTGGCGGAGCCCCACTGGGCGCGCTGGCGGATGAGGATGCTGACGCCGAAGACCTGGATCTCGTAGACGTCGCTGGGGGTGTTGTCCTCGGGGGAGGCGTCGACCACGGTGATCGACGCGTCGCGGATGCGGTGGAGTTCGGGGTCAGGCATCGGGGTTCCCGGGGGTGTCGGCGTGGGCGAGTAGGTGGCGGGGTCGAGGGCGAGGAGGGCGTCGGCGATGGCCGAGGACAGGTGGGAGGGGACGAGGTTGGAGTTCTGCAGCAGCGCGAGCGTGTCGTGCGGGGTGGCCGCCTGGTCGATCGCGTCGAGCACCTCCTGGTCCTCGGCGTCGTCGCACGCCCACTGCTGGGCTTCGGCGAGGAGGGCTTCGTAGAGGGAGCCGGCTGCGTCCTGGGCAGTGTTCATGGGTGCCTCGGGTCGGGGGTGCCGGGACCCTGCGGGGCCCGGCATCGGAAGGGGGGTGGTCAGGGCCGGAGCTTCTCGGCGATCAGTTCATTGATGACCTGGTCGAGCGGCGGTAGGGCGGCGTGCTGCCTCTCCACGTCCTGGAGTCGGGCGCGTTCGCGCTCCACGTACGTGGGGTCCGTGGGGGAGCCGTCGGGCTCGCAGCGCATCAGGTGCTTGCCGATCCAGTAGGCGGAGAACGTCGGCTCGGTGTGGCCGTTGAAGGCGACGCGGCCGCCGATGTGGCTGGTGACGGTCCAGACGTGCACGGGGCGTGCGCCGAGGATGTGGTGGCGCCACAGGTCGCCGCGCTCGGCGTAGGTGGTGCCGATCTCGGGCAGGGGCTTGGGACGGCGGGCGGGCTTGGAGTCGTTCACGGAAGTCCCCTTCGTTGTGCGTCAGGGCTGGTCGGGGAGGAAGCGGACGAGGCGGAGGGGGATCATCGGCCCGCGCTCGTTGAAGGCGTCGACGCAGTCGGAACAGGTGGCCAGGCGGGGGTCGGCCGCGATGGGCTGGGGGGTCTCGGAGTCGCACAGGGGCCAGGCCCTGGTGGTCGGGGCCAGGGCTTCGGTGAGGGGCCCCGGTTTCCAGGTGGAGGGGTCGGTCGTGGCCGCGATGCACGCCTCCGTGGTGGGGACGGGCGGGGCGTTGCGGACGGCGTCGGCGAGCCGGAGGAGGAGGGCGAGCACCTTGTCGCGGTTGCCGTGGAGGGCGATGCCGTCGGAGCCGTTGTAGACGGCGGCGCTGATCTCGCCGGGTTCGACGAGCGCGTCGTCGGAGGTGAAGCCGGGGTAGAGCAAGACCGGCACCGGCTGGCCGTCGGCGCAGACCCATTCGAATTCGGTGTTGTCGAGCATGAGGGAGCCCTTCGGATGCGGATGCTGGGGGAGGGGAGCCGGGCGGCCCGGGGGTGCAAGGCCGCCCGGTGGTGGGGAGGTTCAGGAGGCGTCGGGCTCGACGTGCTCGACGGTGTCGTCGACCCAGGCGTCGTCGTCGCGCGCGAACTCCTCGTACGCGCGCTGCACGGCGCGACGATGGGCGTCGACGTCGAACTCGCACGCCCAGTTCGCGCCCTGGGCGAACGCGGGCCGGGTGAGGGCGTCGATGGCGGCCTGGTCCCCGTCGGCGACCTGGTGGGAAGCGGTGATGCTGAGGGTGGCGCGGTCCTTGGACCAGCAGCCGATCAGCAGAGTGGACACGGCGGGTTCGCTCTCTGCGGCCCCCGGGGCCCGGCGGTTGCTCGCCGGGCCCCGAGGGGGCGGCGGGGTTCAGGGGGCCAGGACGACGCGGATGTGTTCGCCGTAGCTCGGCTTCGACCACTTGGTGAGGGAGTCGAGAGCGGCGGCGATGTCCTCGAAGCGGTCCCGGTCGCGGAAGCCGTCGGTGATCTCTTCGGTCATGCCGCCGTACATCTCGGTGACCTCGGCGCCGCGCCAGCCGGGCCCGCCCCAGTAGTCGAAGACCACGGCGTCGGGCATCGGGGCGTCGGTGGCGTAGTGCTTGAGGAGCGCGCGGCGCAGCCTGGTCCACCGGCCTTCGGTGTACATGCACGGGTGGACGTCGCCGACCGGCTTGCCCTTGCAGCCCCAGCCGCAGCCCTGGCAGTAGCGCCGGCCCCGGTCGTTGTAGGTGGGGCAGGCCGGGTTGCCGCAGCGCCACAGGTAGCCGGCCTGGCGGGCGAGTTCGTGGATGAGCTGCGTCTGGGTCTCGTCGGCCTCGGCGACGAGCCGGGCTATGACGGTGCGGACAATCTCGGCTTCGGACATGGGAGTTCTCCGGAAGGGGGCACGGGGGAGCGGCGGTGCAGCTCCAAGGGGTGTGGGTCGGAGGGAAGCGACGCCCTCAACACGAACAACATTACATAGTGAAACACGAACAAGCAACAGCAAGGGCGGGGAGTTCGTGCAGCCTCAATCTCAGGGGAAGCAGGCCACCGCCACGGCAGGCCGCCGCTCCATACGCCTCATGCGCGCCGTGGGCCGGGGCCTCGGCGTGCTCATCCCGCGCGGGAGAGGGCGGTTCGGCCGATGGAGCGGATCCTCAGCCGATGCCGCCCGCTGCGCACCGGACACCGGGCGGGTGCATCAGCCGGCTCCGGGGGTCAGGAGAGAGGGACGACGCCGAGGTGGACGGTCCGGCCGCACGGGAGGCATCCCTGACCGTCCAGTCCGCTGTCGGTGCGCCGGGTCCGGATCCGCTCCAGCCCTGCGCCGGCGGCAGCGGCGACCCTCTCCACGTCGTCACCGCTTGCGGCTGTCGCCAGCAGCCGGACCGTGAAGCCCCGGCCGTCGTCCTCCACCCACAACTGCGCCCCCGGCAACCGTTCCTGGTCCAGTACGGCCGTCCACGGGACCAGGGTGCGCAGCAGTTCGGCCGCTGCCGCCGTCGACGTCAGCCGTCCTCCCGGCGCGGCGCCGCGCAGCGGTGTGTCCACGGCGGCCACCAGGACCAGCTCTTCCTCCAGGTCCACCGTCAGCACACCCTCGTCACGACGGGCCGGGGTACCGGCCGCCTCGCCGCACGCTGCTGCCAGCCGCGCCATGCTCGCCGAGGCGGCCGGCCCGCTCGCGCACACTTCCGCCTGCACGTCCGCCTCGCTCATGCACAGCCGGACCGGTTCCAGCGGGCCGCAAGCATCCAGCAAGCGGGCAACCGCTTCCACACAGCGGGCCAGGGAGAGTGACATGGCCGCCATTCTCGCCCCGGTGAGGCCGAGGAGTCCTGCGTCCGGCCAAAGGGTGGCTCCATCTGTGCGGCGGCCACCAGGATTCGGACAACTCAGGAGCCAGACGGATCCGTGCGGATAGCATGACCTGGCCAGGAGAGCCGGACCTGGCGGGATTCTCCCCGCGAGCGCGGGGACGCGGCCCGCTCCGGTGCGGGCCGGTCGTCATGCCCGCCAAGGGCTCCCGCCGCCCCTGGAGCAGCCGCCGTTGCGTACCCTCACCATCGCGCTGAACGCCGCCTCGCCGCGCGCCCGCCTAATCCTCGCCGACATGTCCGCCGGCGTCGGCATCTGGCTGTCCGAGCCGGACACCCGGCTCGTCCGCGACCAGCACGTGCACACCGGATCCATCGGCCGCCATCCGGCCGCCGAGCTGGGCGAGTTCCTCCTGGCGTGCCCGGCGCCCGACTACGAGCCCGAGCCCGGCCAGGACCAGGCCACCTGGCTCGCGCACTTCGTCGCCGGCGGCCCCCGCCCGCTCACCGACCTGGACCTGCGGCTCAACCGTGGTCGCGTCGACGCGCGCCCCGCCGGACCGCAGGGCCTGCTGCGAAGCCTCGCCCCAGCCGGCAGCCCCCTACTGCTCGCGGCCCTCAACGTCCCCCTCCTCAGAGCAGGCGAGGACCCCACCGAGCACCCCACCGGGGCCCGGACGTACCTCGGGCACATCCACCGCCTCGGCGGCCGGCTGGCCCGTCTTCGCACGTCCGCCGCCTGAGCACCGCTGCCATCCGCCACCCGTCCCGCTGAAGGGAAGAGCCCGTGACTGCCATCCGGCCCGCCGCCCTGACCGACTCCATCCGCCCGCCCCTGCCCACTCCCCTCCACGTCAGGCTGTGGAACGGGCTGTCGCGGGGCGTCTTCCGTGGCTCCGTCCGACGTGACGGGGCCAACGGGCGCCGCCTGTTGACCCTGGCCCGCCAGTGGGAGGAAGAGGGGCTGCTCACCGTCCACACGCTCGGCCGGGACGGCTGGGTCGCCGACCTCGTGCCGGCCCTGCGCGAGCCGTCCTCACCCAGCAGGGCACCGGCGGTTCACCTCGGCGTCCTGGGCGCCCAGTTCCTCGACGGCACACGGGAGAAGGACTTTGAGCGGGCCGCCCTGCGCGCCGTGGAGGAAGCGGTCCGCGAGGTCTTTGGGGAGCAGACCCGCCACTTCTCCTACGAGCCGGTCCGGACGGACTCCGGCGAGCTGGCGGGCTGGACGTGGAAGCACTACCACCGCGCGCACTGGGTGACCGCAGACGCGGAAGTTTCCCCGAACGACATCACCGACCAGGAGGTCGCCGACTGGAATGCGGCGAAGTGGCCCTTCCCCCACTACGACCCGGCCGGCGCGCAGCACGCGGTCCGCGCCGCGTACGCCGCTCACCGCGAGGTGGCCGCAGCGGCGAAGACAGCCGCACGCCGCGTCTGGCCGGCCGCGGTCGGCTTCCGGCCCGTCAAGGAGAACGGCGAGACGATCGGCTACCTCTTCCGCACGGGACCCCTCGCCGCCCCCGACGCGTGGGTGACGGCCGACGGCCGCACCGTCGACCACCTCGGCCACGACTACTGGTCCAACGCGCACGAGGCGCTGTGCGACGCCCACCACGCCGCCACCCGGGAGCGGGCCGCCGCGGCCGCCGTCCAGGAGCCGCTGCCCCACCTCGACGAGGAGCAGGCTCGCGCCGCCCTCGACGAGCCGGACCGCACCGCCGACCTGTACCCGGTCGCCGATCACGGGCAGCTGCTGGGCTACCTCGCACGGGTCGGCACGGGCATGGCGCACGGGTACGGGTGGGTCACCGCCTACCGCTCCCGCCACATCCGCCCGGAAGTTTCCCGGCAGGACGCGGAGACGGTCCTGCGCGCCGCCCTGGCCGACGACCTCGCCCAGGCCCGCACCGAGAGCTCTGAACCCCGCCCGCTGCAACCGGAGATGACCCTTCTGACCGGCTCCGCTGCCCGGGAGAAGGTGGCCGCTTCCGGCCCCGCCGGGACGATCATCGTGGGCTGGACGGAGGTCCTCAGCGACGCGGACGACGAGTTGATCGGATGGGAGTTCGGACTCCTCCCCCTGCACGAAGGCGCGTCGCCGAGCCCTGAGTGGATCACCCGCCACGGCACCCTCAGCACCCACGTCCGCTACCCCCGCCCCCACCCCCATCGGCTGCGCGAGCTCACCGAGCAGGCACCCGCGCGGCACGAGCTCATCGAGATGGCCTACGCCCACGCCATCGCGAAAGCGTCAACCATTCCCGCCTGACCGCCGGCTGAGTACGCGCTCACCATCACCGGCTGCTTGCGGTGGTCGTCGAAGACCTTCGTGGCCAACCGGTCGGCGCACGCGACAGGCTCTCTCGTCAACGTCTACCCGCACATGTCACCCTTGCGACCAGGTGCGTGACGTAGTCATGCTTGAACTCCGTCTCGTCGAGACTCCGCTTGCAGCAGTCGGTGATGCCGGTCGTGTTCGTGCGCCTCATGCGGTGAACGAGTGGCGGGCGCCCCACCTCCGCTTCCTTGGCGGAAAAGTCCTCGTCACGATTGCGGTACGCCTGAACGACCTTGTCCACGTCGTCAGGCGTATACAGGCCAGAAGCGCGCATCTCCCGGCGCAGATTCTCGTAGTACTCGTCACTTTCCATATACAGACCTCTACTCGGGCAGCAGCCCACAGCGATCGCATCCTCGTCTGGGGCGGCAGGTCGATGTCTTCGTCCGGCACCCGCCCGGCGACAGAGCTTCTAAGCAGCGCTGTCGACAGGGGAGGACTGGCGGACGTGCCAATCCCACAGGTCTCGGGCGCTGGTCAGGCTGGGGCACCAGGTGACCTTGCGGCCGTCGCGGCAGATCTCGCCGGCACCCGGCGCACAGGTGCACACCACGCGGAACTGCCCGGCGCGCGAGGACACGACCGCCTGCACGATCCGGCCCCGGTGCGCGCCGTGGGCGACCTCCAGCCGGACGGCCGCGGCCAGCTGCTCCGGCGTGACCACCTCCAGCCGGTCGACCGCGTCCATCGTGCGCCAGACCCTGCCGTCGGGCAGCGTGTAGGACTTCACCGCCACCCACTGACCGAGCCGGAACACGGCACCGACCACTGCGGCACGCTCCTGCTCGGGGTAGGACTGCATCACCAGGTCGCCCCGCCGCACGTGGGGAGCATCAGCCAGACGCTGCAGCGCGCTCACCGCGGCCTGCGCGCTCACCCGGTCCTCGAGCCGCGCGGACTCTACGGTCCACACACCCGGACCGGGCCCGGGCTCCATCAGCTCCCACTCGCCCGGCCAGCCTTCCACGGCCACGATCTCACCGGACCGCAACACCTCGTCTCCGGACGCGGTGTCCGGGGCCTGGGCGGCCTCGGTCTTCGCCGACAACACCATCTCTTCTCTGCTTCCTTCCATCAGTGATCACACGAAACGGCCACCAGGCCGTGGGCCAGCGGGGTGCGGGACCGGCGGCCACCGTCGGGCGGCCGCCGCCCGGTGGACAGGCGGGTGCCAAGGGCCGGGTCAGTCCTGGCCCTTCGCTGCCTCGGCGGCGAGCTCCTTGTGCACGCGCAGCGCCGCGGTCGCGTACTCCACGGGCGACGGGTTGCCGCCCTGCACGCCCGTCATCGCCGCCAGGAATCGGGCGTAGACGATCTGGTCGGCGTCGTCGACGACGTCCTCGATCAGCGTGAAGGCGCTCGTCGCGAAGCGCCTCAGCGCCAGCGGCCGCGCCTTGCGGCCGGCCGCGCCCGGCCTGTTGTCGCGCTCGACCACGCAGTCGGCGTGCGTCGCGCCCACGCTGACCACGCGCAGCATCCGCTCGCGGTCAACCATGTCGGGGGCCATGTCCTGCCACAGCTGCCCGGCCCGGACGGGGCCGACGGCGGACAAGACGGACTCGGTGATGCTCATGGTGAACTCCTGGCTGGTGACGAAGGGTTGGTTCCGGGCAGCGGACGTGCGCCCGGCGAAGGGGAGAAGAGGATCAGGCCGAGGCACCGGGGGCGGCCGCCTTGAGAATGCGGAGGTTCTCCGCGTGGATCTCGGCGCAGAACCGGCTGATGAGCACCCACAGCGGCATGGACAGACCGTCGAGCTGGTCATGGAGCAGCCGGGCGGCTTCGTGCATGCCGTGCTGCGCGCGACCGATGTCCATCGTGTCCGCGCCCCGCGCCGCCCGCTCCAGCGACCGGCCGGCGCCGAGGACGTGGTCGTGGGCATCGCGACTGACCGCCTCCAGCCGCAGCGGGTGCACCGGGGTGAACAGGGACGGCGGGGCCGGGACCGGGTCGAAGGCGGCCGGACGGCCCGCGGTGTAGCGGATCGCCCACAGCTCCACCATGTAGACCACCGCGGCCTGCCAAGCTGCCTCGTCGTGCTCGCCGGTGCGTTCCTGGAACGTCGTGACGGCACGGCCGGCGAGAGTCTCCGCGCGCTCCAGCGCGGCGCCGCGGCCCAGGCGGAAGTCCTCCAGCGCCTTGGCGGCCTCGATCACGTTCACCTGGGCCGAGCGGGCGTGATCGCTCAGACCTCGTCGCATCAGGATGTCGCCGGTTTCCACGGTGATCCGCGACCCGGGCGCGGCAGGCTCCCCGGGTTCGGGGGACAGGACGGGCCGAGAGGCAAAGGCCATGGCTGTCGTACTCCTCAAGTGTCATGCCGGACAGGAACGGGGCTCCCAGCTCGGCCGGGGGCGGGCTCGGTGTGTACCGGCCCGGTGTGGGGGGAGCGCCCGCCATCCGGCGGCGACCCCTCTCAACAAGTAACCAACTTACATCTTGAAACAAGAACAAGCAACAACCATAATGCACATTGAAATGTGAACAGAACTTGCATTCGGCGGTCGGTGCGAGTACGTTAGATTCGCGTTAGATTCTGTTTCTTGGGGTGGAGGTGGAAGTGGACCCGGCAACCGACCCGGTATCGGCGGTGCTCGCACGGATCCCGGTCGACGGCCCGGTGCCGCCGCTGCCGGACCCGGCCGCACGCGTCAGGCTCCGCGAGGAGTTCGGCTGGACCGTGACGCAGATGGGCAAGGCGACCAACGTGCGCCGCGAGACGGTGTGGACCTGGGAATCGGATCCACCCCGCACCCCGCGTGGTGAGAAGGGGCAGCTCTACGCCCGGCTCCTCGCCTACTTCGCCCACGAGCTCGCACGCGCCGCAGTGACGAGCAGCGCCACCGCTCCGGTGCCCGTGCCCGACGCCGGACCTGAGCCGCAGCCAGCGGCCGCCGCGGAGGAAGAGCAGGCACCCCTTTTCGACTACGACATCGAGGACCCGCCCGAACTCGCCTGGCCGGACACCGATCAGAGCCCCGCCCTCGACAACACGGCGGCGCAGGCCGAGTACCCCGAGTACGACGCGCCCGGCTCCGGGACGTACCTGCCCGAGGACGTCACCCGTCCCTGTGTCCGCTGCGGCAAGCCGACGTCATGCCTCGTCGCAGGCCAGCCCCGCCACCTCTACCTCCAGGCCATGGCTGCCATGGGCGTGCCCCGCTGCGGCACGCAGCCCACTGTCCCGGCCGCGCCCGTCCTGCCGACCGCAGCCGAGACGGCCGCCCCCGTGCCCGCTGCCGTCGCACCGGCTCCCCAGCCTCCGGCGGTCGCCGCACCATCGGCCGCCGCACCAGCAGTCGCGCTCCTGGCTGCTGTTCCCGCGTCTCCCGTTCGTCCGCCGGCCGTGCCGCGCCGCCCGGGCGCCGCCACCAGTTCGACCTCCCGCCGCACGGCGAAGAAGCCGGCCGTGAAGGCGGTGGCCCCCGAGCACGCCGACGGTCCGCTGGCCGTCCTCGACATCACCGACGGCGCCCTGACCGCGCACCTTGTCGACGGTCGCACCATTCTGTGCCCGGCGAAAACGCTCCAGGCTCTGGCCGCATGGGCGCTGGACAAGAAGAAGATCCGCCTGGGGGCAGCCAAGCTCCACGACAACGGGTTCCACCAGGACCCGCTGATCATCCTCACCGAAGGGGCCGTGGCCCACTTCGGCCTGCCCACCAACCTCGCGGACCAGGAGGACCTGCGCCTGCCAGCCGACGACAAGATCGTCAAGAACATCACGAAGGCAGGCTGGGAGCTCACCAAGTCCGGCTTCGGCCCCTGGACCAGGATCTTCAAGCGCCTCGACGGAAAGCGCCACTGCGTCCAGCTCGCCCTCGTGCCCTGGGGCGCGCTGGAGACCCGCGCCTGGGGCAAGGCCGGCGACCTGCCCGCCGCCGAACTCGCCAGGATGCTCGGCACGTACGCCCGCCTGGTCATCACCCCCCGCGGCACCCTCGCCGTCACCGGCGAACAGCTCATGACCTCGCTGCGCCCGCCCACCAAGGCCGAGTGGAGCGAGAAGGAGAACAAGTACGTCTCGGCGAAGGTGCCCCACACCCTTCACACCGTCGTCGACCCCGCCCCGTGCGAAGCCCCCGACGAACACCCCGTCGTCGTCGCTGACTACCCCGAGGAAGGCTCCCGGCCCGCCAGCGAGGCCCTCGACGAGGAAGCCTGCATCTGGGTCCGCCCCGCCGACCTCATCACCGACGACGAACGGGCCCGCACCCACGTCGCCGCCCTCGACGTGCAGGTGGCCTTCCTCGCCGCCTGCCGGCGCCTCCACGTCGGCACCGGCCCGGCCATCCACTACCCCCGCAACCCGTCCTTCGACCCCGACCTGCCCGGCTCCTGGTTCCTCGACCTCTCCCACATCGAGACCGACCCGCGCCTGCCCAGCCCCTTCACCTCAAGCGGCGAACGCCCCGAGGGACCCGGCTGGTACGCCACCCCCACTGTCGCCTACGCCGTCGAACTCGGCGCCGACGTCCGCCCGATGGAGGCATGGGTCCGTGAAACCCACAGCCCCTACCTCCAGCCCTGGTACGACACCCTCCGCGACGCCTACCTGACCGTGATGGCTGACCTCGGCGTCACCACGGACCTTGACGACGAAGCCTTCCTTGCGGCGATGGCCCACTACAAGGACGGCGACCCGCTCCTGGTGACGCTGGCGAACGCCATCAAGGCCACCGCCAAGTCCGGGATCGGCAAGCTGCGCCAGCGCCCCAACCTCGGCCTCGACCACGTCTTCGGCGATCCGTGGCCGGCCCTGAAGCGGCTGACGTGGCGACCCGACATCCGCGCCATGATCCTGTCGAAGGCGCGCACCAACATGCACCGCAAGATGCAGAGCCTCACCACCGCGGGCCGGTACCCGCTCGCCGTCAACAACGACTGCGTCGTCTACGCGATCGACGGCCTGTCGCCGCTGCCGATCCTGCTCGGCCCCGACGGCGAGCCGATCCGCGGCGGCTTCCGCCTCGGCGTCAACCCGGGCTCCGTCAAGCACCAGGGGAGCCAGACCATCGGCTGGGCGCTGGACCTGCTCGCCGACGGAGTGAACATCGCCAACGAAATCAAGGACGCCTCGCTCGTCCGCGTGGCCTGAACCGTAGGGAAGCTGACTGACCGTGGGACTGATCGAAGACCGACTGGAAGAGGCCGCCGAGACCGCCTACTCCCAGCCGATCCCCAAGACGCTCGGCGCGCGGATCCGCTTCCTGCTCAAGCAGGAGAAGGGCGTCAGCCGCGCCGAGGCCGCCCGCGCGGTCGCCGAGAAGATCGGCAAATCCCAGCGCACCGTCGAGCGCTACCGCGACGACGAGATCAAGGCCGCGAAGCCCGAGACCGCCGCCCTCATCGAAGCCACGGTCAAGCAGCTCTGGCAACCGATCGTCAAGGCGAAGAAGCTCCAGGCCGCCGTCACCACCGGCGGTATCAAAGTGGACGTACGAGGGAAATTCGGGTTCAAGTCCCCCAAGGGCACCACCAACGACCCCCGCTACCGCCGCCTCACCCGCCGCCTGGACGCCGCCACCGCCGCAGCCCTCTTCGAAGCCAAAGAGGCCGGCGCCTCGGAGGAAGACCTCGCCCAGATCGTCGCCGACGGACTGAGGGACGACTACTTCACCGACGGCGGCTCGCGGGCCACCTCTCTTCAATCGGTCGCACTGACCGGCATCGACCACATCAAGTTCAGCATCTGACCCGCCGCCCGCACCCGGCTGAAAGGACCGGCCACCCCGTGACCGCGACCACCACCGCCCCACCGCCCAGGATCAGGCTGCGCCCGCACCAGTCCAAAGCCGTCCACGACGCGCACACCGCGCTGCGCCTGACCGCCCGGACCTCCGTCGTGATGGCCTGCGGCACTGGCAAGACGTACGTCGCCGCGCGCACCGCCGCCCGCGTCGCCCCCCAGGGCACCCGGCTGGTGCTGCTGCCCACCCTGGAGCTCCTCGCCCAGACCGTCGACGACTGGCGCACCGCCGGCATGAGCGGCCCGGTCCTCGCCCTGTGCTCCAAGCGCCCACCCACCGCGGGCGAGCCGGTCGCGTTCACCACCGACCCGGCCGTCCTGGCCGCCACCGTGCACCAGAACCCCGGCCTGACGGTCTTCGCCACCTACCACTCCCTGCACCGGGTCCAGTACGCCCACACCCACTTCGACCTCCCCACCTGGTCGCTGGTGGCAGTCGACGAAGCCCACCGCACCAGCGGTGACCTGGGAAAACGCTGGGCCGCTGTCCACGACGACGAACTGATCCCCGCGCACAAGCGGCTCTACCTCACTGCCACCCCGAGGATCTGGTCGGCCGGGGAGCCTGATGACGACGAGGACGACTCGCTCGTCGCATCCATGGATAATCCGGACCTCTACGGCGAAATCTGCTTTCGTCTCCCGCTCGCCGAGGCCATCGACATTGACCTTCTGGCCGACTACCGGATCGTCGTCATGGAAGTGAACGAGGCCACCATCCGCACCCGCCTGGGCATCTCCGACAAGGCCACCGAAGCCGAACTGCGCCAGGCCGCGCTACAGATCGCGGTCCTGCGCGCCATGGCCGAACTCGACCTGCGCCGCGTCGTGAGCTTCCACCACCGCGTGGCCGACGCCCACGCGTTCGCCGGCACCCTCCGCGAGACCGCCGCCCTCCTTTACGCGCTGGACGAGACCGGAACCAGCTGCCCCGACCCTGGCGAACTGTGGGCGGCCGGCCTCGACGGCAACCAGCACCCTGCCTACCGCCGTGAGCTGCTGGACCGCTTCGACGGCCGGCCCGGTGCGTTCCTCGAACCGGCCCACCGCACCGTGATCGCGAACGCACGCCTTCTCGGCGAAGGCGTCAACATCCCCAGCATCGACACCGTGGTCTTCGCCGACCCCAAGGAGTCGATCGTCGACACGGTCCAGGCCGTCGGCCGCGCCCTTCGCCAGAAGCCGGGCCAGGGCAAGAAGGCCACCCTCATCGTCCCCGTCTACGTCGCCCCCGGCGAGGACGCCGACGACCTCATGGGCTCCAACCTGTACCGGCCGCTCTGGCGCGTCCTCCAGGCCCTGCGCGCACACGACGACCGCATCGCCGACCGACTCGCCGTCCCCCAACAGCCCTCCTACCCGCAGCCGGAGGACGAGCAGGAGGAAGCGAGCGTGCCCGTCGACGTCGTCTTCGACCGGCCCTTCCCCGCCGACACCATCGCCCAGGCGTTCAGGCTGCGCGTCCTCCACCCGCGCGAGGCGTCCTTCCGACGCGGTCTGGAAGCCGCCACCGCCTACCAGCAGACCCACGGGCACCTCGACGTCCCCCGCCTCTACGACGACGCAGACGGCTTCTCGCTGGGGCGCTGGATCAACCGGGCACGCAAGGCGTACGCGGCCGGCACCCTCAAGCCCGCCCAGATCAAGTCCCTGGAACACCTCGGCATGATCTGGAACCTCCAGACTCAGGCCGCCGAACGCGGACTCCTCCACGCCCGCAGCTGGGCCGCTCACCGCGGCCATCTCGCCGTTCCCAGCGACGAGATGATCGGCGACTACGCCTTCGGCCGCTGGCTCACCAACCGCCGAGCCGCCGCCCGTACCCGCGCGGACAACGGACTCGAACCCGACCCCACCGACACCGCGCTCGCCGAGATCGACCCGTACTGGAACCCCGCCTGGCCGATCACCTGGCAGCGCCTCTACTACACCGCCCGCACCTACGCCGAAGCCAGCATCACCCTCGACGACCTCCCCGCCGACTTCGTCACCGACGACGACGAGCCCCTCGGTGAATGGGTCACCACGCAGAGCACCGAATACAGCACACTCCATCCCGAGCAGCTCCAACTCGTGAGCGAACTCGGCATCACCCTGATCGAAGCCGACGACGAACTGCCCCAGCCCACCGGCCGCGCCGCCCGACAACAGCGGCAGCTCGACCAGGGCCTGGCGGCCGTCGCCGCCTTCCATGACCGTGAAGGCAACCTCGACATCCGCCAGCGCGACACCGTCACCGTCGGCGGTGAGGAGTTCAAGGTCGGCCAGTGGCTCAAGAACCTCCGCAAACGCTGGGACGCCCTGCCCCCCGAGCATCTCCAGGCCGTCACCGCCGCCGGCATCACCCGCCACCCGCAGCCGCCCGCCACCCTCACAGCCACCCCCGGCACCTGAACCAAGCTCCTCGAACCCAACCCGTGCCCGATTCGGCAGACAGCTACCGCAGGCGGGCGGACGACTCTCCCCACCCACCCAGGAACCCTCCATGCCCGCACCTCAATACCGCGTGACCATCGACCCGTCCGTACCGGCGAGCCAGGCCGCCCTCATCGCCGGGGTCCCGCCCGAGCTCCTGCCTCCCGCGCACGGAGACGTCCCCGCCCGCCCCGCGTGGGCCGGCAAGCGGCCAGGCCTGTTCGACCGCGGCGAGTCCTACCGCTGGTTGTGCTACCGAGAGGGCTACGCCGCAGCCGTCACATATCGCGGCCGGTACAAGGTGGAGGAAGTGCGCGAACTGCCGGACGACCTCAAGCCCCTCCAGGCCAGGATCGCCGCGGTCACCGAGGCCGGAACCTCCCTGCGCGACGAGGAGACACGGCTCACCCTTGCCGCCGAAGCGCGCGCACTCACCCAACTCCTCGCCCGGCACGCAGAGCTGTCCGAGCGCAGCCACACCCTCAACGCCAGCACACCGGCCCCCGCCGACCCCGCGGCCGACCACGTCTTCCGCGACCGCCTCACAGCAGCACTGAAGGCGGTCGAAGACCGCATAACCCATATCGAGGACGCTCTGCAGACCGCCCGGGCCTTGGACCTCGCCGACGCCGAGGCGGCGCAGCGCGCGGCAGCCGTCCCCGAAGCGCAACGGCTCAACGACGACGCTCTTGACCTCCTTGCACGGGCATCGGCCGGCTCGCTCGCCACGCACCTGCCGCGTCAGCACCCCTCCCACCCGCCCGCCACTCCCACGACCGCGCCGGAACCGGACTGACCCCTTCGCACTCCCGCACGCAGGGTCCCCGCTGCACGACAGAGCAGGCGCGCTGACCGCGACGGTCATCCCCGCGTTGACGACGAGTGGATGCCTTCGGCGCGCCATGCGGTAGCGGGGTCGGTGTCCGGTCAAAGTGAGGGTGGGCCACGCCCCGTGCGGCCTCGCTGTCAGACCCCGGTGACAGGATGGCGGCACAAGCGTCGCGTCCGCCCAGCAGGCGCGGCAACCCGAACAGCACGGAGTACCGCACATGAACCGCAGTGAGCTGATCGAAGCCCTCGCCGAGCGCGCCGAGGTCACCCGCAAGGACGCCGACGCCGTCCTGGCCGCGCTCGCCGAGACTGTCGGCGACGTCGTCGCCAAGGGCGACGAGAAGGTCAGCATCCCCGGTTTCCTGACGTTCGAGCGCACCCACCGTGCCGCTCGCACCGCCCGCAACCCGCAGACCGGCGATCCGATCGACATTCCGGCCGGCTACAGCGTGAAGGTCTCCGCGGGCTCCAAGCTCAAGGAAGCCGCCAAGGGCAAGTAGCCCGCGACGCACGGGCAGCGGCTCATCACCGGGAGGCCTTGTGCCCCGGACTCACAGCACAGCGGCATGCCGCGACCACGCGGAGCAGGATAGACGTGCCGCCCACGGGGTAGAACGGACGGCGGACGCCTTCCGGTGACGGACGGCTCCACCTCCAGACCAACCGGGATGCACCCGGCGACATCGAAGGACAAGCAGCATGGCCAGCGGCACCGTGAAGTGGTTCAACGCCGAGAAGGGCTTCGGCTTCATCTCTCAGGACGAGGGCGGACCGGACGTCTTCGCGCACTACTCCAACATCTCCGGCAACGGCTTCCGCGAGCTCAACGAAGGCGAGCAGGTCACCTTCGACGTGACCCAGGGCCAGAAGGGCCCCCAGGCCGAGAACATCGTCCGCCGCGGCTGACACCCGAAAAAACGCGCCATCCCCCTCAGCCCACTGTGTAGAGTGGCGTCACCGACGCGGGGTGGAGCAGCTCGGTAGCTCGCTGGGCTCATAACCCAGAGGTCGCAGGTTCAAATCCTGTCCCCGCTACTGACCGAAGGGCCCGGCATGCAGCCGGGCCCTTCGTCGTATCCGAACACCCACGTGGGAGCACGAGCGGCTGTCCCTGGCTCTGACCAGAACAGGCCGGTGTGGGCATCGCCTGCTGCCACTCGGGCCATGTCTCTCCGCGCGGCGCGATGATCTACGGTCTCCTACGGCACCGAAACGATCAGTTCAGCAACGGGGAAGTACGTACATGCGCAAGACAACAACGCTCACCACCACCCTGCTCGCAGCGGCCGTGCTGCTGACCGGGTGCGGCAGCGAGAAGAAGGACACCGGCCCGGCCAAGGCGAGCGAGGCCTCGCCGAGCGTCTCGGCGAGCGGCGGCGCGAAGGGCTCGTCGTCGGGGAAGAAGGGTGTTGCCCATCAGGTGGTCTTCGAGGTCGGGGGCACAGGCACGGGCAAGGTCATGTGGATCGGGAACACCAACCACTTCGAGCAGGTGACGTTGCCCTGGACGAAGACGGAATCCGTCCAACTGGAGGGGGCCGAGCTGAACGTCGGCGTCACGGTGTCGGTGGTACCCGCCTCGGTCGAGGGCCCGGACAGGATGCTCAAGCCCGCCCCGTGCACGATCAAGGTCGACGGCAAGCAGGTCGCTGACAACCAGGGCGGCAAGTCGGCCGAGCCTTGTAAGTACGAGCTCAAGGACTAACAGCCGGCACCTCACACACGCCTCGCCGCCCTCCGGCAAGTCGTGTGCGTATGCTCCGCCGCACCGTCGGGCGCGCCCCGCGACCGGCGGTGCGCTGGGCCGGCCGGCCCGGCGCAGGAGCATGCAGGGCTGGAGGAATGATGCGCGGCACGACGGTCGCCGGCCGGTACAGGCTGAAGGAGGCCATCGGCAGCGGAGGCATGGGCACGGTCTGGCGAGCCGAGGACCTCCACCAGCCTCACGACGTCGCCCTCAAGATCATCCCGGTGGGGGAGGGGGACCCGGTACGTGAGGCGGCCTTTCGCCGGGAGGCTCACGTAGCCGCGCGCCTGTCCCACCCGCACGTCGTCGCCGTCCACGACCACGGCGCCGCCTACCTCGACGGCCGCCGCATCCTCTTTCTGACCATGGACCTTGTCGACGGCCGCCCGCTGAACACACTGACCGGCAGTCCACTCTCCCTAGCTGATGCCCTGACCTGGGCGATCCAGATCAGCCAGGCCCTGGAGGCCGCCCACAAGGCCGGCATCGTCCACCGCGACCTCAAGCCGTCCAACATCCTCATCGACCGGTCGGACACCGCGTACCTGTGCGACTTCGGCATCGCGCGCCTGGCCGAAGCCACCCATCACACCCTGACCGTGACCGGCGTCGCCATCGGAACCCCCGCCTACATGTCGCCCGAGCAGGCCCGCGGGGACACCACCCTGGGCGCGCCCAGTGACCTCTACTCGCTCGGCTGCCTCCTCCACGAACTGCTCGCCGGCAGCGTCCCCTTCACCGGCACGGGATGGCAGGTCCTCAACCAGCACCTGAACGACGCGCCGGCCCCGCTGTCCGCCCTGCGCCCCGGCGTTCCCCGCGAGCTCGAGCAGCTGGTCCTGGAGCTCCTCGACAAGAACCCCGACTGCCGGCCGACCGCGGCCGACACCCGCGCAAGGCTCACCCAGATGCACTCCGCACTGGCCGCCTTCGCCAACGCATCCACCGCAGTCCCGAACCCACAGCCGCCCACGGTGGTCGCCACCACCATCGACCGGGCTACCGGAGGCCGCGAACCCGGCACCCGGCTCGCCGCCGTGGTCGCGGGCGCCGTCACCGCCGCCGCCATCGCCGGCGAACTCTCGCTCACCACCACACTGCCGACGGCCTGGACGGCCGGCCTCGGCAGTCTCGCTGGGCTGCTCCTCGCCGTCCTCTACCTTCTCGACCCGCCCCAGTCGCCGCACCCCGAGCAGCTGAGGATCACCACGGCCTGCCTGCTGACCACCCTGCTCCTGACCGGCGGCATGGCGCTCGCCGTCCTGGTCAACGCCCCCGGCCTGTGGGCGAGCGCGCTGGCCATCGCAGTCCTCGGTGGCCCCGCCCTGCTCGCCTTCGCCAGCGGCGTGCGCCGCCTGGTCGAGCACAGCCTTCACCGGAGTGCCTGGCACGCCGATCTCGCCACGACCGCCGGCATCCTCCACACCGCCGCCGTCCTGCTCACCGGCCACCACGCCGGCCTGCCGGGGCTCACCCTCACCGCTGTCGGCGTCGGGCTGTGGCCGGCCGCGGCGCTGCTCACGGCGATACTCACCCCGGGCCGCTCCGCCTCCAGCCTTGCTCGGCCGACTCCCACCGGCCAGGTCACGCGCCGACACCGCCCCCAACCCCACCCTGTCCAGCCCCGGATGCCCTAGCCCCCCGACGAGGCGGTCAGACCGTGCCGCCAGCGGCGTGCACCTCTCAGCGCCGCCCTGCCGCCCGAAAACGGCGCCACGACCGTCGATACGTACGGGTCCGCAGGTCACCGGGGGGACGGCACTCGTGCCCCGGGCAACCGATGCCGCCACGCACGCGTCGGATACAACATGAACCGCGAATGGCTCTTCACGCTCATACCGCTGGTGATCGGCGTGAGCTTTCTCTGTTCCGGCGTGTACGGACTCCGCCGCGCCAGCGCGCTTCGCCGCACGGGCATCACCGCCGTAGGGCGGGTCGTCCGCCACGACACCAGGCGAGACGACGACGGAGCCAAGTACCACCACCCGGTCGTAGCCTGGACGACCCGGGACGGCAGTGAGTGCACGTACTCCTCCACGTTCGGCCGGGGCACGGTCCTCCACGGCTACGGCGTCGGCAACTCGGTCTTCGTCCTCTACGACGAGAACAATCCCCGCCGCTTCGAGATCCGGGGTTGGGACTCGACTTCGTTGTACATGGTGTTCACCGTGGTGGGCACGGTGCTCACAACCGGCACATTGACGGTTCTCCTCGTCCTGCTGAGCACTCCTTGACCGCTGTGAGATGTTGCGCACCCAGTGGTTCAGTCCAGGCGGGACCACCGTCGTGCCGGACCTCCCCCTGTCTGATGACCCCGTCGAACGCGCCGCCCACCGGCGGGGGCCCTCAACAGCTCCCCGGCGCCCCGGACCCGCACCGTGCTGCTCGGCCGCGCTCTGAATGAAGTCGCCGGGCCACCCAGCGGAAGACGGACACTGCAATCCACCAGCAACAAGGCGACGATCAGAGCCGATGTCAGTGGCCGCTCCTATGCTGCGCCGAACAGCGAGGCATGACCCCGCTCGCCCTGGAGAGCGGGGAGTTGGACTTGGCAGGCAGCGGCCGACCGCGGAAGGATCCGCGACAGCCGGAAGAGATCATGCGGGCGGCCGGGCTGGAGCCGCTCGATCCGTACCCCGGCAGTTCCGCCCCTTGGCGGTGCCGCCATACGGCGTGCGGGCGGGAGGTCACCCCCCGCCTGAGCAACATCACCAAGGGACAGCGCGGCTGCGTCTACTGCTCCGGACACGCCCGGATTGAACCCGAGGCCGCAGCCGCGGTGATGCGGGCGGCCGGGCTGGAGCCGCTCGATCCGTACCCCGGCGGCAGCGACCGAAAGTGGCGGTGCCGTCACCTCGCATGCGGACGCGAGGTCACACCCACCTATGTCCGGATCAACTCCGGTGTCGGGCCCTGCCGGTGGTGCGCACCGAACGCGCCGGTCGATCCGGACGTCGCGGCGGCCGACATGCGGGCCGCGGGCCTGGACCCCCTCGGCCCGTACCCGGGAGTGGACACCCCCTGGCCGGTCCGCTGCCGGGCGTGCGGAGCGCCAGGGGCCCCCACGCTGGGGTCCATCCGGCAGGGGCAGGGCGGCTGCTACCCCTGTGGCCGGCGCAAGGCCAACGACTCGATGCGCCACGACGCCGAGACCGCGGCCGCGGTGATGCGGGCGGCGGGCCTGGAGCCGCTGGGACCGTACCCCGGCACGGAGTTCGCGTGGAAGAGTCGCTGCATCAGGTGCGGGTCCATCGTCTCCCCGCGCCTGGGTTCCCTGACCGGCCGGAGCGGGCGTCCGGGCTGCAAGCGGTGCGCCGACCGGGCCCACGGTGCAGCGCAGCGCCACGATGAGGACCTGGCCGTCGCCGAGATGCGCGAGCACGGATTCGAACCCCAGGAGCCGTACCGCGGGGTCAAGTACCCCTGGCGGTGTTTGTGCCACGGCTGCGGCACCATCACCTCACCGACCTTCGGGTCCATCCTCGCCGGACAGAGCGGATGCCGGCGCTGCGCCGACCTCCGCTCCGCCGCCGCACGACGGGAAGACCCCGAGCGCGCCGCCGCCTCTATGCGCGATGCCGGCCTTGAGCCCCTGGAGCCCTACACCACGTCCATGACGCCCTGGCGCTGCCGCTGCACCACCTGCGGCCGTACCTCGACTCCCACCCTGTCCAAGATCCGCAGTGGCCGCGGATGCAAGTACTGCGCCCGCTTCGGCTTCGACCGTGCCGCGCCGGCCCGCGTCTACGTCGTCACCCACGCACAGCACGGCGCCGTCAAGATCGGCGTCGCCGGCGCTCTTCAGCGCAACGACCGCATCGGCCAGCACCGCCGCCTCGGTTGGACCCTGTACTACGAGCACCACGTGCCCACCGGCGACGACGCCCTGACCGTCGAACAGACGATCCTGCGACGCCTGCGCGCTGCCGGGCACGGCGTCTTCCTCACCGCCGTCCAGTTGCCCAACGGCTGGACCGAGACGTTCGATGCTGCCCGCGTGAGCGCCGCCGAGCTTCGGGACGCGATCCGACAACACCAGACTGCACCGGCCCCTCCTCAGCCGTTGACCCTGTTCTAGGCCCACCTGGCCGGGGGAACGAGCCGACCTCGGGGGCGGACGACGGCCGCCTCGTCGGTCAGCCGGCCGGGTGCCCCCACGTCGGCCGCGGCCCCGGCGCGGACAGACGCCGGCCTGTCGCAGCCTGACCGGCTCTCGTCGGCGAGGCTCCCGCCAGGCAGGCCACGGGAGCAAGCTGTTTCCCATCGTGCTGGTCGTGGGGGCGCCGGGCACCCGTGTGGCGGGAGAAGGTCTGGCCGGACCGCCGTAGCGCCCGTCATGATCACGGCATGGGTGCAAGCGCGTGGGACACCGAGACCAAGCGGCCGATCTATGTCGATCTGGGCGTGGAGGGGATGCCGATCGGCCTGGCGGGCGGACGGTACCTGTGCAGAGCCTGCGCGGATCCGCTGATCCTCAGGGGCGCCCGGCCCGAAGCAAAGGTCACGCCGCACTTCTCCCACCAGGGGGGAGGTCCGTGCCGACTGGCAGAACGGGAAGCGCAGATCGACGTGGACGACCAGGTCGTCATCCAGCTAAGCCACCAGATTCGCGCCCTGCCCGGCATCACCGGCTGCACCCTCGCCTCCCCCGGAGACGACCCTCGCGACCCGATCGGGCTGCCGCCGGTCGTCATCGCACAGTGCGGCGACACCGCCGTGGTCATCGAACGACCCGGCACGCTGCCCAGCCCTAAGGCCGTCCGCCGACGCATCCTCGCGGTACGCGAGCACCACGCCGGATCCGCACACGTCTGGTTCCTGCGCCGCGACCCTGGCCAATTCGGCCAACTCCCCAGCCACAAGGTCCGCCTGTGCGGACGGGACGTCGATCACCAGCGTGTCGCCCCCACCGAGCAGCAACTGGCCATCCTCGACGCCGGCGGCCATGTGTACTGGCTCGACGGGAAGCTCGTACTGGTGCCCTACGGCTACCACGCCTTCCGGCACCCCGCCCGCCCCGAGCAGGACTGGACGGCCTGGCCGAAGTGGCCGCGCCACAAGGACCCCCGGGACGACTGGCGGATCAGCAAGCCCCGTCCCGCCCCCACCGCGGACTGCTGGGGCCTGGTCCCGATCGCCCTGTCCTCATTGACCCGCACCCGGGCGGTCTTCCAGCCCGCCGACGCGCACAAGGTCATGGACGAGCTGTATGCCGCCCAGGAGGGCCGGCACCGCTGGCGCGACCGACGAGCCCACGAGGTGTACGCCGAGCGGCACGCCCCGCCCACTCCTCAGCCCGTCGCCCCGATCCCGACGGCCGAAGCCCCCGCCCCCGAGGCTGAGACAGAGCAGCACGCCGCCCCCCAACGTCCGCAGCCAGCCGACCAGCACGATGCCGAGGCACCCCCTCACGGGAACGTGATCCCGTCCGTCGCCTCGGGCGCGAACCTCGCGCCGGCCTTCCCGCCCCCGCCTGCGGTCCCGCCCACGATCCCTCCGCCCCCACAGCTGCCCCCCAAGCCCCGGCAACGCCGATGGGCAGACACCCTCCGCATGCTGCGCCGACGGCGTGCGCGTTGACGAACTCCGGAAAAGCAGTGGGCCCGGTCCGAAGTCGTACCGATACTGGCGACGGAGGAAGTGAGGCACCCATGCCGCAAGTCGAACCGTGTGTGCTCGACGTGCTCACGGAAGCGGCGACGAACGCCGCTTCCTGCGAGGACATCGCCGCCGTGCTCGCGGCCGCGGACACCAGCACGAACGCGGCCGCCGAGCAGCAGCGCGATGCGCTACTCGCCGCGCTGCGACTTCGACCCGCCGGGACCGGCAGGGCGCAGGACTTCACCGGGATCGTCCGTGGCCAGCCGCTCAGGGCGTGGCCTGCGAGCCTGTCCGACGTCGCCGCCGACCAGATGGAGATCTGGAGCGCGTACGCCGAGGACGTGACCAACTCTTTTGTCCGGGGTCGCCTCCATCACCTTCTGCTGGTCGCAGGACACGGTCCCAAGGTCGACCACATCCGGGGCGCGGCCGCCGGGTACCTGGACGCGGTGCCGCTTCTGCTCGACGCCCGCAAGCGCTTCCCCGGCCTGGTGGGTGCGACCGAGTGTCTGCGCTGGGCCGGAGACATCGCCCGGACCTATAACCAGACCGAGCTGTGCAAGCGCGTCACCGACGGCACGGTCGCCTTGGCCGAGCGCGTCCTTGCCGCTCCCGAGGACGAGCCGGGGATCATGGCCGATCTCCTGGAGGGGCTGCGCGTCCAGCGCTACGACATCACCGACTTCGCGGAACGCGCCGCCCGTCGGTATGACGGCGATGTGCACGCCCGTGTCGGCTTCCTCAAGCTGCTGCGGGAAGAGGCGTCCGCGTTCCGCCGTGTCGGCATCGACACCGAGATCGTCAGCGCCTTCCTCGACGCCGCCGATGCCGAGACGGGGTTTCGTCGCCACAACCTGCTGACCCAGGCCGCGACCATCGCGCGGGATCGAGGTCTGCCCGAGCTGAGGGTGCGTGCCGAGATGGCCCTGCAACAGACCGATCCGGACTCCCTGGGATGGACTCGGATCCGTCGCCCGCTCATCCCCCCGCCGGGACTTTTCGCCGGGGCCCGGGCGTACGTCGACGCCGCCCTCAGCCTGCGAGAGGCACTGTGGCGAACCGCGCAAGACGCCCATCCGGCGATGCGCGAGCACACCGACGACGTGGATCTTCTGGACGGTCTGCTCCGGCTCCCGCGCACGCGCATCAACACCGCCGGACCCGTCCAGGTCGCTCCGCCCGTCTACACCGCCGACGACCACCTTGTCGGACTGCAGGTCCTCGCGATGGACTTCCTCGGGCACCTCGCCGCCCATCAGCTCGACCGTATCCACGAGCGCTTCGATCCGGACGAGGCCGAGCTGATCGGCGCCCTCGTCCATGACGTCGTCTTGCCGGAGGCGCGCGCCCGAACGCTGGCCTACGCCTTCCGGTACTTCTGGCTGGGGGAGTTCGACGCAGCGGTGTGCATCGCCCTGCCTCAGATGGAGCAGATCCTCAGACAGCTCCTGCGATGGCAAGTCTCGATGTTGTCCGTGGCCAAGGGCGAGTCCCCCGGGACCGTCGACCAGTTGGGAGGACTCATCCGCAGCATGCCGGCCGCCGGGTATCCCGCGGACTGGAGCCGCGCCCTGGAGTTGCTCCTCGTCGACCCCGACCGCGGGATGAACCTGCGCAACGAGGTCTGCCACGGCCTGATCGACACCCCGCCCAAGCACCGCGTCGCGCTCGTCCTCCAGGCGGCGCTGTACTTGCTCAGCTACGCGCACGGACATCGAACCCTCGCCCCTCCCGCATCCTGAGCGTCCAGCCAGGCTGAACCTAACGGGGGACGTCACCGCCTTCGGGGGCCTGTCGCGGTGAAGGCTGAGCGCTCGCGCCGAAGTCCGAGTGCCTTTCGGTGGACAGCCGGCTTTGTCGGGAGCCGCAGGGTGGCGGATAGCGTGCGGGCATGACGATGACGGGGAAGCGGCGGGTCCTGTACCGGCAGGGCACTGGGTTCTGGCGGATGACGGCGAAGTGGGTTGTGGTCTTCGTGGCCCTGTACCTGGCGGACGGGGGGCTGTTCCGATCGTGGGGCGACGCTCTGGTCTGGCCGATGATCGGGATCCTGCTGTGGGTGCCGTTCGGGATCGGCGTCGTCTGGTATCCGAAGAAGGACCAGCGGATCACGCTGACGACGCGTGAACTGCGTGTGCGGCGCAAGCGGCTGGCGATGGAGCAGGTGAACCTGCTGCACGTGGCGCGGATGTGGCTGGAAGGGCGGTCGACTGCGGACGACCAGCCGGTGCTGGAGTGGATACGGTTCGACCGGGTGGTGTGGGTTCCGCTCCAAGACGGCCGGGCCTTCGGCGTGGAGTTTCGCGACCCGGCCGCCTTCGCCAAGGTTTTCGGCGCCTTCGCGGTCGAGGCGTGCGGGGGGTCGGGGGTCGTCCGCGCTCGAGCTGCAGCGGCCACCTACTCGGAGCCGCGCCCGATGCGGCCCCGCTCCCCCGACGACGGCTCCTGGCTGGACGTCCTCGACATTTTCAGCTGAGAGCCGGAGTTGCGCGGCATGGGCAGCGGTCCGTGAGGGGCGCGGAGAACTACACAGGGTCGGCGTTCTGGCCGACCCTGCCCGGCCTCTTCCGCGATAAGGAGCGAGAGGCGACAACCCCCTGGACGGCGAACGCAACCGTCGGAGAGAAGGCGAAGGCAAGCTGGCAGCCTCCGGTGGGACTCGCTCACCGCTCGGTGCGACGGGACACGTCGCCCCGCGTCCGAACGAGCTTGGAAACTCGTTTGCTCTGACTGTCACACCGCGCGTCGTCCGCACACCTGTAGCAGGTGACAGCGGATCTCACAGCGGGAGTTGCACGTGACTGACACCCTCACCCCGTACACGCCCCGACGGCAGTGGGGCCTTCGCACGACCGACACGGTCATTGACCCGGTCGCCCTGCGCCAGATGGCCACGGGCGAGTCCGAGGAGACCGCCCGAGCCGAGCTCACGGACGCCCAGCACCTCATCTCGACGCCCACCCCCGGACAGGCCCGAGGCGAGGCACGGGTCTTCCAGGCACTCATCACCGCCTACGGCCGCCACCGCCCCGTACTCACCGGCGGCCCGTTCGGCATCCGCAGTCTCACCCCCCGCACCGACGAGCTGGTGGTGAGGATCGTGCCCTCCCAGGTGGATCGGTGGATCGACGCCCTCGCCTACCGGCAGGGCGGGACCGGCGTCGCAGGACTGCGCTGGGCCGGCCGGCGGGACGGGATCATCCTGACCTTGCCCGGAACGAAGGTGCTTCTCGCCGACATCAGCGAGAGCAACTGGCGTGCTGCGCTCGGATGCCGGAGCGCCGACCAGAGCAGCCTCATGCCGCACTGGATCCCGCAGCTCCCCGGCGAGGCCGAGCACACCGTCACCCAGGACGCCGAACTCGCCGGCGCCTGCGACCACCTCTGCGCCACCCTGCGCCGGATCCGGCTCGTGGACGCCCTCACCCGCGGGAGCGGTCACGTCCACCTGTTCACCACCCGCGACCACGGCGGCCTCCACCTGATCGAGGCGTGCGAGGCCACCCCCACCGTCCTGCCGTTGTGGACCTCCCGGTCCCTGCCCCTGGCGCTGTGGCCCGCCAGTTCGATCCCCGCCCCGGGCCCAACAGACCCGCGCACTGCTGTGCTCGACCTCCTCACCGAGATAGAACCCGCCCATGCCCCTTCCAGCGCAGCCGACCACCGCGCCGCCCGCGCCCTGTGCCACCTGACCGGCCTGAGCACCGCCCCCGTCCTTGTCCAGGCCGCCGAGCACGTTCTCGACGTCGCCACCCACGTCCTCGCCGACCCCGCCCACGCCAGCGTCTACGCCTGTGGCGGCTGGGCAGGCAGCTGCCGCACGTATCCCCAAGGCACCGTCCACGGCACCGACCCCTGCCTGCCGCCCGGCGCCGAGCAAGTCATTGACCTCCCCGAGGACGTACTCCAGCGCCTCGGCAGGCACTTCTCCAGCGGATCCTCCGACACCTCGCGCACCGACCTCGTCAACGCCGGCCAGGAAGAACTCGTCCACCTGCTCGACTGGGCGCTCGCCGCCGCGACCCGCCCCACCAGCCGTCGGGACTGGAACCCCAACGGGGCCGACGGCACGCTTCAGCACCGGCAGCAGCTGCCCGACCGTGACGGCACCCTGACCCTGACCGCCAGCACCACCGGCGTCTACCGCGTCAGCCTGGAAGCACTCGGCCTGAGCGACCTCGCCGACGAGGACGACACCGTGGAATGGGAACGCGAGGCCGCACCCTCGCAGAGCGCCGCCGTCCTGCTGGCCGAACACGCCGCGATCGAGGCGGCGGTCTGCCTGCCCTTCCAGCGCGAGCACCGCAAGCAGCGCCTCCTGCTGCCCAGTACGGTGTCGGCCGCGGCCGAGCCCACGATCCGGTCCGTCATCGCCGAAGCCGATCACGTCCTGGGGTTCTTCACCCTCGCCAGCCTCCTCGGCCGCCTCCACGACCGCGTCGGCCTCACCCAGGGAACAACCGACGGCCACTGGCGAACCGATCCTCACTCCGACACCCCGCGCGACCACCCGGCCACCCTCACCGCTCTCACCAGCGACTGGTTCGAGCTCCCCTCACCCCACCACGGCGAAGCCGCCAACACCGCCGCGGTCGACAGCCCCGCCTACCTCCGCCACCTCGCCGCCCACCGCGCAGCGCTCGACCCGTTCGTCACCCGCTACCTCGCCGCAGCCGACAGCCTCGCCGGCGCGCGCACCTTCGAAGAGCGCCACGTAGCCGGCTTCGCAGCCCTGCGGACCACCGACCTTTCCGCCCTGGCCTGCGCGGAGGTCCGCCCCGTCCGCGAAGGACTCCGCCGTCTGATCAAGTCGATGCCCCAGGACCCCGCCCAGCTGAACGCCTGGTACGAACGACACCTCGACCGGGCCTGATCCCCGTCGACCCTTTGGAAGAAGGAGAGCCCCACGATGAGTGAGCAACTGCCGGACCCGGCCATGTTCATAGGCCCCATGGGGCGCGGGAAGGCGCCGCTGCCGGCTGATGCCGACGCCGGCGAGCTCGCGGCCGTGCTGAGGCGCGCCCTGCACACCGTCGAATGCCGCGCACTCGGGCCAGCCGCCGAGCAGACGTTCGGACCGTTCGCGGACACCACGGAAGGCCGGATGACCGTGTTCATGGACGAGGACCAGCTTCGGGCCGACCATCGCGGACACGAAGAGCTCCAACAACTGGCGCGAGCGGTCCGTGAGCGAGGACCGGCCGTGGACGTCGTCTTGGCGCCGCTCAAGCCGTCCGTGCTGCTCTTGGACGAGATGACCCACGTCGTTGGCGAGAGCGCCGGGTCGGCCTCGGGCACCGGCGAGGCCGGGACAGGCTGGCTGTACGCGATGCGGCGGCCGCTGGGGCCGGACTTGCCGTATTCGGGTGCTGCCCGCGCGGCGGCGGTCGAGTGGTGAGAGCAACCGGCCCGGGGGCGCGGCAGATCCGGAAGGCCGAGACGGCGAACGGGGAGCCTGCGGGGCCGCTGCTGGTCGGAGCGCCGCCTTGCCGCCGATCAGCAGCGGAGAGAGCCTGACCTGCGGGCGCGGCCCAGAGAAATCCTCTCGGACCGTAGTTTCGAATCTGGGTACGCTTTCGCAGCCGGCCTGTGTGCCGGCCTTCAAGCGGGCACGGCCCGCGACGCAGCAGGGGGAGCAGATGACCACCACGAAGACATCAGGCGCGGCAGCACCCGCGCCCGCCCACACTTCGGGCATGCCCGTCGCCTTGTTCAGCGACGAGGCATCCGCCGTGATGACGCCCGTGCCCGGCTCGGGCCAGCGCCTGCCGCGGCCGTTGGACACCCTGAAATGGCAGGCGCCCCCCGCCCTGGAAGGCGTCGACGACGACTCGCAGTGACCGACCGCGAGGGTGGCCCGATGCCGTGGATCTCCACGACACCGGGCCACGAATG
The DNA here is from genome assembly GCF_040681715.1 of Streptomyces sp. NPDC051582. Classification (NCBI taxonomy): domain Bacteria; kingdom Bacillati; phylum Actinomycetota; class Actinomycetes; order Kitasatosporales; family Streptomycetaceae; genus Streptomyces; species Streptomyces sp. NPDC051582. The sequence continues at coordinate 33,338 of NZ_JBFAZJ010000020.1, read as the reverse complement.
CCGGGTCACTCGGCCCGGGTGCTCCAGCCGAAGAAGAGCCAGCTCGGCTCGGGTCCGGCGGCATCGAGCAGCAGCGCCCCGGCGCCCAGCCGGACGCACAGGGCGTCATCCTCGATCAGGCGGTCGGCCAGCCACTCGGCGTCGTCTTCGCTCAGGGGCTCCCCGTCACCGGGCGACGACGGGACATGGGAGGCGTTGAAGTAGCCCGCCGCGACGGCGTGGAGCGCGGCGCGTTCACGTACGACGGTGACGCGGTCCACCTTCGACAGGTCCGCGCGGGGCGAGAACAGGTCGACCGGGAGTTCTCGGTCTGCGGCGGCGTAGAGGGCGAAGGCGTTCTCGGGCGTGGCGCCGCTCGCGATGAAGCGGAACAGCATGGGGAACGGGTGCATGGCACTCCTTGGGTGGCGTCCGGCCGCCGGGAGGACTGCCCGTCGGCCGGGACGGGTGATGATCAGGCGGGCTGACCGGGAATGACCTGTTCGCCGTTGCGCATGGCGTGCATGATGCGGGCCAGAGCGACGGAGACGGTTCCTTCCGGCCCCGCCGCGTCGTCCCGCCCACCGGCGACCCGTACGTCCGCCTCTCCACCCCGCTGGCGCTTCACGTGGAAGGTGCGCTGGTTGAGATCGACGGCGTGCACGAGCCGGACTTCCCGCCGGTTGGGCAGCAGATGGTTCACCCGCACGCCCATCTGCCGGAGCCCCTCCACCGCCGGGGGCAGCGGGACGGTGGTGTTGCGCATCCAGCCCTCAAACATGAACCCGACCGCGCAGACGGGCGCCTGAGAGGCGTCGGCGGGCAGGAGAAGGTCCGGGACGGGCGGCAGCGAGCTGCTCAGCCCACTCAAGGCATCGGCGGGGTTGACGCCGTGTGGGTTCCAGATGGCCTCCGGATACAGAGCCGTCTCCACCCGATCGTCGGACAGCAGACGCAGCGTGAAGAGGCGGGAGGGACGGTTCCACCCCTCCCGTTCACCGCACTGGGCCTCGATCGCCACGATGGCGGCGGCGATGGTGTTGGCGTGGGGATCGTCCGCCGAGACGATGGGAGCGGAGAAGGTGAAGTCGCGGGGCTTCCGGGACATGGCAAACGCGCCTTTCCGTGCAGCCGTAGCCGAGTACGGCCGCGCTGATGCGGTGAGGAAGAAGGGATAGAGGCCGGAGAGCCCGGCTCGATACGACCAAAGTACATCTTGAAATACGAATACGCAACATGCAGGCGGTGGCCCCCTCCCGGGATGGTGGCGGACGAGGCATGCCTGGCGTGTGTATGGCGCCGGGCTGACGCACCCGCAGGTGACAATGGGGGCGGTCTCGACGGCGTCCGGTTACTGGGGGAGTGCTCTTTGTCCATCGACCGCCTGCAGCCCATCAGCCCCGCAGCGCTGGCCGCTCGTAGTTCCGGACCCGGCATCCCCGCCTCACGCACCGCGCCCCGTGCCGACGGCACCTCCTTGATGAGTACCGAGGCCTTCCGCGCAGCGCTGAAGCGCGGCATTGCGCGCGATGCCGCGCCGACCGTTGCCGCGGCGGCGGCCGCCGAGGCGGCGCGCCGGCTCGCTCAGGGCCGCTTGGAGGTATCCGACCTGCGGGTGCTGCTCCTGGAGGCCCCCGGCTCGGAGGTCTGGGCGGCGGTTCGCCGTGCAGCGCTCACCACGGTCACCGCCAGCCCGGAACTGGCGCCGAGCATCATCTCCATGCACGCCCAGCTGCTCCGGCTGCCGGCGGCGACCGTCCGCGAGGGCCAGGACGCCGGGAGCCAGGACGGCTTTCACGCGCAGGCCACGCTCACGGTCGACGACCAGCAGGTCAGCGGCAGCATCCAGCGCTCCCGCACCCGCAAGGGCGCCCGGCAGCAGGCCATGACCACGCTCGTCGCGGCGATCGCCGGCCTGCCCGACCCGCTCGCCGACCGTGCCGTAGAGGCATGGGGCGCACCAGTCGGCCCCGCCGTCCCGTCGCCGGCCCCGACGCCTCGCACCGGCTCGACACCCGCTGCGGGCCGCAGCCCCATCTCGGTCCTTCACGAGTTCGCCCAGGCCGGGCACACCACGGCACCGGACTTCCGGGTCACGGGGGCCGCTTCCGCCTTCACTGCCACGGTCACCGCCGTCGTCCACCGCGGGCAAAAGCTCGCCGCGACCGGTGAGGGAACGAGCAAACAGGGCGCCCGAGCGGCCGCGGCCAACAGCCTCCTGGAAATGCTCCGGCAAGCACTGGCCGCCGACCTCCCCCCAGCTCCGCCGCCCGAGCCTCCCGCCCCGGCCGACGCCCCGGCGCTGCTTGCGCCGCTCGGCCTCGCCCGTACACAGGAGCCACCCCCCGCCCTTCCCGCCGGCGCAGCCGAGTTGTTCCGCGCGCACCACCTCCTCGAGCAGGCCCTCGCCGACGGCGTGGCGCTCACCCTGCTGCCCGCCCGCCACCCCGCCCACAGCACCTGGATGATCTTCCGGCCCGACGGCGCACCGCTCCCCGACCGTGAACTGCTGCCGGCGCCCCTTCAGCCGGTCACCCGTGACCTCGTCCTGGCCGGGACCGGCGGCATCATGCCGCGCCGCGCCACCGTGACCGGCGTGGCCGTCCCGCTCCGCCTGGCCCTCCCCCTGATCCTTGACCCCCGGGAGGGAGAGCACGCCTCGGTGAGCGGCTGGCGCCACCCTCTGCGCCTGGCCCTGACGTGCGTGGCCCAGCAGCGCGTCCACCCGGCCCTGACCGACCAAGGCCAGGGCTGCTGGCGCGTCGGCCCGATCACCGAAACCCTGCACACCGCCGTCACCGACGTCGCCGCGCTGATGGCCCCCGAAGGACACTGCCTCCTCGCCGGCACCAACCCCATCCGCGTCCCGTCCCCCGAACACGCGGTGTGGCCCCTGCTCGACGCCGTCGCCGACACCATGCTCCGCACCCCCGGCACCCCCACCCTCCTGGGATCCGGCCCCCACACCGGGCCCGCCGGCCAGGACGCCGAAGCGACACCCGAGTTGTGGAGGTGGGCGGACGCGATCGAGGACACCGTCGATCCCCACCCCACCCCGCGCCTGGTGCTGCGCATCAAGGACCCCGACACCGCGGGCACCATCCCGTCCGCACCAGCTGTCCTGCACCTCGCCGCCCCCGACCAGGACGACACCGTTGCAGCGATCACTGTCTGGGACGGGGCACGGCACACCCAAGCCGAGCTCACCCCCGCCGCCTTGCCCGCTGTACGCCGCGCGCTGCGCCGGGCCGCCCGCCACTACCCGCCCCTGGCGAACCTCGCCGCCCAGGAACGCCCCCACCGCATCTCCTTGACCGCCCAGGACCTGGCCCGCCTCCACGACCACGCCACCGCCCTGCTTACTGAGGCTGGCATCACCGTGCAGTGGCCCCCCACCCTCCTCGGCGCCCTCACCGCCACCGCAGTCATCGGCACCCACGACGACGAGGAAGACTCCCCGACGGGTAGCGGATACCTCGCTCTGGAGCGGCTGGTGGACTGCCGCTGGCACATCAACCTCGACGGCGACCCGCTGACCGAGCAGGAGATGACCGCGCTGGCCGACGCCGCGTGGCCGCTGATCCAACTGCGAGGCCGCTGGCTCCTGGTCGACGCCGACACCGTTCGCCGCGCCCGCGCCCGAGACCTCGCGCCCCTGCCGTCCCTCGACGCGCTGACCGCGGCCCTGTCCGGCACCCTCACCCTCGACGGCGAAGCCCTCGAAGCCCGGCCCGCCGGCGCCCTGGCCACCCTGGTCGGCACGCTGCGCGGCGCCCCCGACGACCCCCGGGACGTGCCGTCGCCGGCCGCCCTGAAAGCGACGCTGCGCCACTACCAGCAGCGCGCCCTGACCTGGCTCGCGAACATGGTCGACCTGGGCTTCGGCGCGTTGCTCGCCGACGACATGGGCCTCGGTAAGACCCTGACGACCATCGCGCTGCACCTGAACCGCGTGGAGACCACCCGCGCCGCCGGCCTGACGCTGGTGGTCTGCCCGGCCTCCCTGATCGCGAACTGGGAGCGCGAGATCGCCCGCTTCGCGCCCTCCACCACGGTCGTGCGCTACCACGGTGCCGGCCGGACCCTCGACCGTGACGCCCTCGACCCCAACACGGTCGTCATCACCACCTACGGCACCGTCCGCCGTGACACCGCCTTCCTCGCCGCCGCCGAGTGGGGTCTGGTCGTCGCGGACGAGGCCCAGCACATCAAGAACCCCACCTCGGCCACCGCCAAGGCGCTGCGCGCCGTGCCCGCCCGCGGCCGGATCGCGGTCACCGGCACCCCGGTGGAGAACAACATCACCGAGCTGTGGGCCATCCTCGACTGGACCAACCCCTCCCTCTTCGGCACCCGCAAAGCCTTCCGTACCCGCTACGGCGCCGTCGAGAAGGACTCCGCTTCACCCGCCGCATCCCAACTCGCGCGGCTCGTCGGCCCGTTCATGCTGCGACGGCGCAAGACGGACCCCGGCATCGCCCCCGAACTGCCGGGCAAGGTGCACCACCACCGCATCGTCGCCCTCACAGAAGAACAGATCGGCCTGTACGAGGCATCCGTCCGCGACACCATGGACAAGATCGCCACCAGCACCGGAATCCAGCGCCGCGGCCTGGTCCTCAAGCTGCTCCAGGCCTTGCGCCAGATCTGCAACACCCCCAGCCTGTATCTCAAGGAGCCGCTGGAGGACGCCGATCCGGCCGGCCTCGCCCGCCGCTCGGGCAAGCTGGCAGCCCTGGACGACCTCATGCCCACCCTGGCCGAGCGCGGCGAAGCCTCCCTGATCTTCACCGGCTACGTACAGATGGGCCGGATCCTCGAGCACCACCTCCGCGCCCGCGGCCGCTCCGTCCGCTTCCTCCACGGCGGAACACCCCCAGCCCGCCGCCAGGACCTCGTCGACGCCTTCCAGAACGACCCGGACCCCGCGCCGGTGTTCATCCTGTCCGTCAAGGCCGCCGGCACCGGACTGACCCTCACCCGGGCCGAGCACGTCGTTCACTACGACCGGCCCTGGAACCCGGCCGTCGAAGACCAGGCGACCGACCGCGCCCACCGCATCGGCCAGCACCGCACCGTCCAGGTCCACCACCTGATCACCGAGGGCACCGTGGAAGACCACATCAACGAACTACTCGCCCGCAAACGCGCCCTGACCGAAGCGGTCCTCACCTCCGGCGAGAGCGCCTTCGCCGACCTCGACGACACCGAACTCAACGCGCTCGTCGCCCTGGGAACCCGATGACCGGCTCCGGCAACACCCGCAACATGGCACCCCTCGTCGCCGCCTGGAAGCAAGCCTTCCACCTGGCGAGCGACGGCTCCAGCTCCTACGGCAAGGGCCTCAACCTCCACCGCACCGGGGCCGTCGCCCAGATCCACGCACAGCCCGGCCGCCTGGCCGCCGCCGTCACCGCGAAGAAGGCCACCCACCAAGCCGTCCTCCTCCTGCCTGAACTGACCGGCAGTCAGTGGGACACTCTCGCCGGCCGTCTGGCCGGCAACCCCCAAGCCGTCGCCGACCTCCTCGCCAACCGGGTCCCCGCGGCGATCGCTGACCCCGGACACGCAGGCGGCGTCGCCATCGTCCCGGACGCAGAAGAGATCACGTTCTCCTGCTCCTGCCCCACCGGCCACGCGGGCCGCGTGTGCGACCACAGCGCCGCCCTCGGCCACGCCGTCACCGAACGCCTCGCCGTCACGGCCTCCATCCTGCTCGGCGCCCGCGGCATGTCCGCCCGCAGCCTCGCCGCCCTCGTCCGCGACCTCATGGCCGACACCGACCCCGGCACCCTCCCGGCAGACGCCGACGGAACCGTCCGCGCCGACCAGCTCTACTCCCTGGCAGCCCACCGGCCACCGCACTCCCCGCCCGACATCGACCTCGATCCCATCGTCCCGGTCACCACCACCCTCGACGACCCGCCCATCCCCGGGCCCCGCGCCCAAGACCTGGCCTGGATGACCCAGGACGCCGCCGACCGCGCCCGAGCGCTCCTGACCGCCATCTCGGACCCACCCCACGACGACCTCGCCGACACCGTGCGCATCCTCGCCAGCCCCCACGGCATCGACCGGCTACCCGCCGCCGCCGACGCCACCGGCCTCACCGACAGCACGCTGCGCGCCATGATGATCGGCTACCGCCACGGCGGCCCGGCCGGCGCCCATGCCACCTTCGCTGCAGCCACAGTCCCGCCGAGCACTCTGGAACAGGCCGCAGAGGCCCTCCGCGCCTCCCGTGCCGTCACCCTCGGCATCATCGACATCGCCGACGGAGCGATCACCGACTCGACCGCCGGCGTCCAGATCCGGCCCGGTCTCGACGGCCGGTGGCACCCCTTCACTCTCGGGCGAGCCGATGAGTGGCGTCCCGCCCCCGGAGCCTGCGACGATCCCGCCGAAGCATTCCGCGCCGCTCGGCGCGCCCGCGCCGCACGACCGCTCAGCCGATAGACCGACCCACAGCCGACCAGGTCACCCACTCCGAAAGATCCACCGCATGCTCTTGGACCCGCAGACCGGCGTACGCGCCTACCAGTTCATCGTGGACCGGCTCGACGACCGGCGCCGCGAGCAATACCCCGACGGCCGCGAGACGTACGAGGACGACTGGACAGCCGCCCACGCTCTGGAGAAGTCCTACGCCGAGGCCGTGCACGCCCAGGATCCCGACACAGCCGAGCACCTTCTCCAGGAGCTCATGACCATGGCCGCTCAGTGGCGAAACCATCCGCACCACCCGGACAACGACACCGAGGGCGGGCACCAGCCCGACGACACAGTTCTGCCGGGCAGCCGGACATGAGGCGGCAGTGGGTCCTTCCGTGCGGCATGACCGCCGCCATGGTGGTGCTCACGCCCACCGTGCTCGACACCCGCAGCACGCCATGGACCATGGGATGGGTCGCCATCCTCCTCGGCGCCCTCGCCGTGCAGATGCTGCTGATGCTCGTGGACCATCTCGCCCCCGATGCGGACCGCCCCGAGCACGACGACGTCCCGGAAGCCTGAACCCTCCTCCCGGTCGCGGCCAGGCTGTCGGTGCCGGGCATTACAGTCCGCATGTGCGTGACATGACAGCTGTGAGTGCGGAGGCCGCCTGGCTTCTCCTGGCCGGCCTGGCGGTGGTCGGTGCGATGGTGACCCTCGCGGACGGCCGCCTACGTTGGTATCCGAGAGGCCTGCTGCAGTGGTGCATGGTCATCGCTCTGGCGCAGGGGCCGTACGGAGTGCTCCTGGGCAGCGGGTTGATCCCGCAGGCCGAGACTCCGGCCGTCCGCATCGTGATGCTGCCGACGTGGATCGCCGGCGTCGGGTTCGCGGTCTGGAAGGGCAGACGAGCCGTGCTCGGCCGATGGGCGGATCAAGAGCTCGTCCGAATCTTGGGCAACCTCAACGTCCTGACCCGGATCACCGCGCTGCACCGCCGAGCCGAGGGCACGGATGCCAGGGAGCCCCTTCTGCAGGAGGCCCGGATCGCGCTGGGCCGCCGCCGCGGCCGTGTGGCCTTGCTGTCCTTCGAAAAGGTGCTTGATCAGATGGAGGCGGAGTACCGATCCACCGAGGAGTGGTCCGAGCTCCGCTCCCGGATCCGCGCGCTGGTCACGAACTTCGTCGGCAGACCACAGCCCGACCAGGCGCCCTCTGGCGCGTGACCGCGATGCGTCCGCAGAAACGCCGGTCCATGACCAAATGCTTGTTGACGGCTGGGCGACGCTCGCCCTCGGCCATGCCCGATCAGCTCGTCCAGGTCTTGATCTGAGCGGCGACCTCCCGCACCGGGAGCCCGTCCCGGGCGGCGCGGGCCAAGGGAATCACGGTGTCCAGCCCAGGGCTCACCGGGAGGCCGCATGCCGACAGGTAGGCCGCCGTCACTGTGGCCGCGAACAAGAGGTTGCGCACCTCAAGGCTGGGGTTCCTCGCCAGTTCACACAGCAGCGCCGCGGCTTTGTGATGGGGCTCGGGATAGACCTCATGGTCCAGGACCTCCGCCCGATGGCGTGCTTCGGCTGCTACCGGCACGCCGTAGTCGACCACCTGGGGATCCCCCGGGATCTGCTGCGCCACGGCCAGGATCCAGGCGAGATCGATGCGGAGATTCACGCGGCGTCCCTCGGCGCGCTCTCGGCCAGCCCTTCCGGAAGGCCGGGGTACCGGTCTTCACCGACCTCCGCCTCGAACGCGTCCGCATATTGGGCCAGGAATGTCGTGGCGCCGGCCATGAAGGCGGCCCGTGCCTGATTCACATCGGCCTCGATCAAGTCAGCCACGTACCCCTGCAGGGTCAGACCCCGGCGCTTGGCTCGGTCCTCGGCTGCCGCCTTGACGGCTTCGTCCAATCGGATATTCGTCTGCTTTGCCATACGCACCACCTTAGCTAGGTGCTGGTATCCACGGCTAGCAAACCGATGGATGGATACGCGTGCGGCGCCGCCGGCGGTCCTTCGCGGCGGCCGACACCACGGCCTGACACGGGTGAGAGTTAGACAGGGTGAGATCATGAACTCGGGCCCCGCCGACGGGGGGCGGGCGAGCCGGGAGGGCAACATGATCGACCTTGAAGAGCGCGTGAATCGCGTGTTCAACCCGGACCTGCGGCCCCTCGTTCGGGAGGCGTACCGCTGCTACGCCTCCGGATCCGCCCGCGGCGCGATCGTCCTTACGTGGACGGCCGTCTGCGCCGACCTCATCGCCAAGGCCCAGATCCTTCACGAGGAGGGCGAGACTCAAGCCCGGGACCTGGTCACCGACGTCGAGCGAGCCCAAGGCAGCGTGGAGTCTGAAGCGATTCCGATCATGCTCGCCCTGGAGAGGACCCTGCTCGAGACTGCCGAGAAGCTCGAGCTGATCGACTTCACCCAGCGCAAACAGTTGGAGCGCATCCGCGACGACCGGCACTTGTGTGCCCACCCCTCCCTCCGGCCACTCGGTGAGCTCTACGAGCCGACGATGGAGTACGCGCGCGCCCACCTCGCCGCAGCGCTGGAAGCCGTGCTTATCCATCCCCCCAGCCAGGGCCGCAAGATCGTAGACAGCTTCCTCAAGCACGTGGTGGACCCCGGATTTGTCTACGACACCGAGTACCTCACTCACACCTTCTTCGATCGGGTCCGCCCCAGTGCCAGGTTCAAGGTGGTCGAGGCCGCCGCCAAGTTCGCCGTTCTGGCGGTCGAAGACCCCGCGATCAAGATCAAACCGGAGAAGTTCGCCGACCGCATGGCCAAGTGCCTGCGCAGTTTCGCCGACCGCGACGCCGACCTCGCCAAGAAGGCCGTAGCCAAACAGATGGCACGCCTGGAAACCGCTGAACCCGCCGTGCAACTCAAAGCACTTGGGCGGCTCGGTGACCTTCCCGCTTTCTGGGCCGCCCTCGCCGAGCCTGTGCGTAACCTCTTGAACTCGAAGATCGAGAGAATCGGAAGCCGCCTGCAGTTCAACGGGATCACGACCGCGGAGGCCAAGGCTCTGGCCTTGGTCGCGCTTCCGGAGCTCCGCACAACCCTGCCAGCCCTCGGCGAGGCGTTTCCCAAGCTCGGGGCCGTCTCGCGCGCCCAGGTCATCGGACAACGGCCCCACCCGTACTTCACGTCCTTCCTCCCGACGCTCCTGAAAGACGTGACCTCTTACGACAGCGGCCAGGACGTCGTCGAGACGGCCGTCCTTCCCTGCGCCGGCCTTCTGTCCTGGCCCGAACTCGAACAAGTCCTCACGGAGTGGAACGACAATTCCCAGTGCTGGGGCCGTGCCATGCCGGGCTACCTTGTCGAGCTCTACACCCTCACGGGGCACCTGGGCGACGGGCGAAGGAGCCTGTGGACGCCGATTCTGGAAGACCTTCGAGGAGATGAGCGGCTCTTCAACCTCATCGCCTCCGGGATCGGATCGACCGAGGCCCCCACCGCCTGACAGGAGGCCCTGTCGGGCTCACTGCTCCTGATGACGCACGAGCCCTCTCTGTGCTGCCGTCGACGTCGCGTACCGAGCTCCGTCGGCGGGCCGCCACGGCCCGGTGGTCGGCGCTGACCTGACCTCTGCTTAACCGAAGGTGACGTCATCGGAGGAGGGCCGGCATCTGTTGCTGCGCTTCGACTTCGGGCGGAAACGTAGGTGCTGACCACGCAGCCCGTTCACTACCGTGATGACTCCTCGGCGGGAGCCCGAGCGGAACGCGGAAGGCAGACGGCGATGAAACGCCTCGAACTGGTGGTCGTGCAATTTGAAGAGGTCAAGCGCCTCATCGAGATCGGACGGGTGCCCCAGTTGCGGCTGGCTCACATCCTGCTCGACAGCGCCGTCGAACTGATCATGCACCGGATGGCCGAAGCCGAGCTGGACGGCGAGCGCTACCACTTCGATCGGCTGGAGAACCTCCGCCGGCTTGAAGCGATGCGCAAGAGCGACAACCCCCTGCACCGCCGGTTCGCCACCGGGCCCAGCGACGACCAGCTCCGAGCAGAGATCAAGGAGCTCGAGCAGATGGTGACCTCGAAGGGGAAGCGGAAGAAGGTCAACGACACCTTCGGAGGAAAGATCGACTTCCTGGTCGAGCGAACAAGGCTTCCAGGTGATCTCGCTCCGGTGCTGAAGAAACTGCACGACTACCGGAACGAGACCTACCACCGTGACCAGCACCGAGTTGAAGTCATCCGTCCCGCCGTCCTGATCTACTTCGATGCGGCATGCACCGTCCTCGACCTGTATGAGCCTGGAGTGCTGATCGGTGACGGATCCCTAGGTCCTGAGCTGGCGCGCTTCCAGGACACCCTCCCCGGTCACCACGACCCCTTCGAGGTGTCCCATCGGGCGGCGAAGCAGCTGAGGGAGGAAGTCGGCCTGGACCTGGCAGCAGTGAGGGCCGCGCTGGTCGACCATCTCCTTGGACGACTTGACGATCTTGAGTCGGGACTTGCCTACATCGAGGAGAACAGCGTCAACGGCGCGGCCCCGGGCGACGCGATTCGAATCATGCAGACCGACGATGGAGACATCGAAGCGATCTTTGACGATGAGGTGCTACGTAGCCGGAAGTATCCCCTCACCATGAAGGACGTGAAGTCCTGGATCGAGCGGGCCACAGCGATGGGAGACATGGACGACAAACACGCGCTCTTTGCCGAGCTTGCGGCTCTTGAGGATGCGTTCGAGGCCCTCGAATCGAAGGTCCGCGAGGCGGTCTGGCGCATCGACGAGGCTGCGAACATGCGTTGAGGAAGCACCTGATCCAGCCCGCCAATGGCCAGGCTGGATCTACGGTCCGAAGCCACGAGAGACCGGCCGGCATCGTGGCAGGCGCCCATCAGGCTCCCTCACCGTAGGCGGCCGCGCCTCCGCCAATCGGCCCTGGCAGCTAACGCGATGATCTGGCCTGGTGGGTGAGCTCGCCAGCGCCAGGGCGCGGCCGGCAACACGGTGGCCGCCGACTACGGTGATCACCATGACACTGGGGGAGATGCTGCAACACCACGCCGGGCAGGCCGTGGTGGCGACAGCGATCATCAGCGAGGCCGTCATGACACAGCTGCGCGGACCGTCGGCCGGCATCGCCATCGGCGTCACGGCGGCGGCCGCCGGAGTGTGGGCGGTGCAGGGCCGCGCCCGGCAGAAGTCGGCGATCGCCATGGGCCCGTCCGCCCAGGCGTTGACCTGGCAGATCCACGCAGGCCGCAAGCCCGACCCGTCCGACAGCGACACGTACCGCCACATCGCCACCAGGATGCGGCAGACCACCGAGCACGTACGCCGCACCACCGCCGAGCGCGGACTGACGAAGATCACCCTGGCCACCTCCAGCGAGACCGACAGCTGGGCCGACGCCCGCTCCACCGGCCACGGCCGCCGAGGCCACGTGTGGCTCGGCATGCGGTGGCTCCACCCCCGTCACACCAACCACCTCCCCGCGGTCCTGGAGCACGAACTCGCCCACCTCCAGCGCCGCGACACCGGCAAGCGCATCGCCGCCGAGTCCGCCGCCGTAGGGGTGGTCGGCCTGGCCGCGGGCCTGCTGTCCGTGCCCGCTTTCGCCCTGACCGCAGCTGCCGCCTGGGCGCTGAACACCATGTTCTTCTGGTGGGGCGAACTCGCCTGCGACCTCGCGGCCGTCCGTGCCTGCGGCCGGACCGCCGTGGCCGACATGTGGCGCGAGGATCTCCACCGTGAACGCGCCCGCGCCGTGCTGCCCCGGATCTGGGTGACGGTGCGGGGCCTGCGCACGCATCCGCCACTGCGTCTGCGGATCCTGTGCGCCGAGCACGTCCCGCTGCGCGACGGACGCGGGCTGGCCGTGCACCCACTGCATACGCCGGCTGTCAGCTGATCCGGCCTCCTCGCCCACCGCGTCCCGGCCAGACCGGCTCCGCGCCCGCGCTGCGCCCCGACGCGCGATCGGATTCCCCGATATGTGCGATAAGCGGCCGGTTGGCGCGGTACTTTGACGGCAGTCCCCCTGGACGCCGCGTCCCCCCGTGCGCTGCGTCCGGGGGCGTACTCCGCCGGGCCCGGCGTGATCAGCGGCCCCGCCCCCCCGACTGCGGCAACCCACTCTCGCGACGGTCTGCCGCGACCGGCTCTCTCCGTTCACGGGGAGGTCACCGGCTCGCAGCGCCGGGGTTCGGGATTTGGTACACCGCGGTGGTGGGCGCGAGCGGGAGGTCGGGGCGGACCCGCGCGCGGGGGAAGAACCGGCGCTCACGAGTGAACGTGAGGCCCTCGACCGCGCCGTCCTTGTAGACCGGCCCGACGAGCTGCCCGTCGTTGTCGCGAATCCCGATCCGCATTCCGGGCTTCCAGTGCGCGCGCCGCCAGGTGCCGACGACGAGCGGCCCCCGGGAGCCGGCTGGCGCCGGGCGCTGCTCGGGCGGTCCCTCGGGCGGAGGGGTGAAGTCCAGGACACGGACCCCATGGAAGCCGCCGGCCTGCCCGGCCTCGCTCGTGGCGATCCTGCCCAGGGCGCTGCGCGACGTGGGGCGCGGCCCGGGTTCCGGGAGAACGGGTGGCGGCGTCCACCGGGCGAACGCCAGCTGCGCGGCGTACCCGTACAGCACGCGGCCGCCGCCGTGGTCGCCGTACGCGGTCGGCTGTAGCACCTGGCACCGCTTCCCTGTCGCGTCGAGGGAGGAGATGAGCAGGAACCCGGACGTCGTGTCGAGCCGGCCATTGGGCTGGGAGGCGAGCAGGCCGCCGAGGATGACCGGCTCCGGCCCCACGCACACGCCGGCCTCGACGAGCGTGGCGAGCTCGTCGTCATCGGCTTGGGCCGCGCGCAGGGGGACGGCGTCGTGCGTGATGAGCGACCAGGGGGCCGGCAGCCGCAGAGCGTCCCGGGTCGGTTCGTCCAGCGGGGCGGTGGTGACCACGTCCAGGGCGAGCGGGGCGGGGACCATGTGCGCGGCGGAGAGGTAGGCCGCAGTGCCGGTCAGGGCCCGCAGCCACCGCACAACTCGGTCCTGCTGCACGGCGTAGGTGCTGGCGCGGAAATCCTGCTCGTCCAGCAGACCGGACCGCAGCGCGCCGACGTCCGCGGGCACCAGGCCGGATAGGTCCGAGGGCAGGCGGCGATGGATCCGGGCGAAGCGCCGCTCGAGCTCCCACTGCTCCCGCTGGGTCGCCAGTGCGGCCGCGGCGACGTCGATGACGACGTCGTCCGGCCCGCACAGCGCGAGGACCGCCTTCGACTCGTGAGGAGCCAGCTCCCAGTCGATGTCGTGCTCGTCCGCGAGTCGCTGTGCTGCTCCGCCCTCCGCGACCACCCGCTTCCACAGCACCGCCAGCTGCTCGTCCCAGGATCCCGATCTGCCTGGCCCAGCGCCTGGACCGAGAAGGAACTCCTTCCAGGCGCCCGAGCTCAGGGCGGTGAAGGTGAGGCCGCTGTCACGCCTAGCCGGGGCGGCCGGCTGCGCGAGGGCCGCGTCGAGGAGGTTCCGAACGCTCATGCCCTGGTCAACGACAACGCTCGGTTCGAGGGCACTCCTGTCCGCCCCGCGGCGGTTCTGCGGCGGGCCGCCTGCGCCTGGTCACTCCTCGCGTTGCTGCTGGGCCTCTTCGAGGGCACGCAGCGCGGCCTGACGAGTCTGCTCAATACGGGCAGGATCCCGGGGTGGCTGGTCCTCTTCGGCGCCCGCGCCGCCGTCAGCCGCCGCCATCATGACGTCGAGGGCCTTGCGCCGCGCGGCCTCACTCAGCGGTGGCCGCCGGCCGCGCAGCGCCCCGATCGTCATCAGCGTCAGCACGTCGTCGCTCGTGGTGGGCCGCATGCGGCCTTCGAGAAGTTCGTCCAGCCGCCAGCTGTCCGCGATCTCTTCCCACGTCACGTCCGGCGTTGCTTCGTCGCTCATGCCTCCCCCATCCCAAGATGAATCACCCACAGCAGTCACCGCTTCCGGCCTGCCGAAATCCCCGACCGGCGTGCTCACACGCTGCGCATGACCGCCACGACCTTGCCGAGGATGGACGCTGCCTCGCCGCAGATGGGCTCGAAGGCGTCGTTCTCCGGCATCAGCCATACCGTTGAGCCTTCCCGCTTGAGTCGCTTGACCGTCGCCTCGCCGTCGATCATGGCGGCGACGATCTCGCCGTTCTCGGCGTCCGGCTGCACCCTGACGGCGACCGTGTCGCCGTCCATGATGTGTGCCTTGATCATCGACTCGCCGCTGACCGTGAGCGCGAACACCTGGCCGCTGCCGACGAGTTGCCTCGGCAGCGCGAGCACATCCTCGACCTGCTCGTCGGCGGTGATGGGAACGCCGGCGGCGATGCGGCCAACGAGGGGGGTGTGGACCACCGAGGAGTCGGACACCGCGTCCTCGGGGCCCGGCTCCACGGCGGGCTCGCCCTCGGGGGCGGCGGTCGTGGTGGGGACGTAGGCGCGAGGGCGCTTCGGGTCCTGCCGAAGGACGCCCTTCTTCACCAGAGCGCCGATCTGATGCGCGACGGACGAGGTGCTGGAGAGCCCGGCGGCCTGGCCCAGCTCCCGCATCGACGGCGGGTATCCGCGGTCCTTGATGCTGGCCCGAATGGCGTTGACGATCCTGTGCTGCCGGTCGGTCAGCCCGTCTTCCCGGGTCACGATGCCCGGCGGGCGTCCGACGTACCGAGACGTTGTAGCCTCCATGATGTCCCCCTTCGTGCTCTTACAGGTACGAACCGTAGCCCGAGATTCCGCGAAAGGGCACAGGTATTCGAACTGTTTTCGCTGGCCAGACGGCCGCGAGGAGACAGCCCACAGACCGGAGCAGCGAGTCGCGCTGCGTACGGTTACGCCCATGACATTGCCGCTGGAAGACGATTCGAGGCCGCCCTACCTCCAGGCGGCCGAGGTGCTGCGCGCCGGGATCCAGACCGGGGAGTATGCGCCCGGGAGCCGACTGCCGTCGGCGCGGGTACTTCAGGCGCGCTTCGGAGTCTCCAGCTCGACAGTGCAAAACGCGCTGCGGGTCTTGAAGCAGGAAGGCATGGTCTACTCCGTGCTCGGGCGGGGCAGCTACGTCAGCAGTACACACCCCGGCCTCCCGCCGGCGGCCCGGGCGGAGCCCTCCCCCGTCGCCAACGACGTAATCGACGAGGAACACGACCCCAGGCCCCCTTACGTCCGCACGGCAGATCTGCTCAGGGAGGAGATCCGGTCCGGCAGCTTCGAACCGGGCGGGCGGCTTCCCTCCGCGCGGGAACTCCAAGACCGCTTCGAGATCGCCAACTCGACCGCACAGAACGCGGTGCGGGTACTCAAACGCGAGGGCCTGGTCTACGCGGTCAAGGGCAAGGGCGTGTTCGTCCGCCGCTCCGCACGGCAGGACGCGCCCCACCTTGGTGAGACGGAGTATTCAGCACGGCTTGGCTATCACGCGCGACCGCGAACCGATGCAGAACTCGCCGCAGACCTGGCCGCTGCCGAACAACGTCTCGCGCGCGCCGCCGACGCCTACACCGCGGCCGGTGCCCAGCTCGACGCCCTCACCCGGGAGGCCCTGCGCCGCGGTATACCCGTGCCGGCCGCCGCTCCACCGGCTCCGGAACACCTCGCACCCCGCGTCGGGGCCTGACCCGGGAGCAGCCGATTCTCGGTTCCCGCCCGGAGGGGGCCCTGAAGGTGAACGATGGGGATCGTGATGCACGGGGACGTAGGAACCACGCCGCCACTCGACCGCACCGACTGCTTCACGGCCTTGGACGCCGCCGGCCGGTGGTGGGGAGCCGATGTGCCGGAAGACCCGGGAGCGGGTGAGCTGGCCCAGCTGCTGGACGAGGTCGTAGAACGCCTGAGCGGGGATCGGAGCGCCGAGCAGGCACGATCGGCTGCCGAGCTCCTGGCCCAAGCGGCTGAGGCGCTGAGAGCCGTGGCCCGGCTCGGCGGCCTCCTGCCGGCGATCTCGTTGTGGCACCTGAGGACCGCGCTTCGACAAGAAGCCCTCGCCCGCGGCCAACTCGCTGAGCACAACAATCCCCAGCCAGCCGCCTCCCCCCTGTAACCCCACGCCCAGAACCGGCGAACGGCGTGGCGCCCCCTTCGAGCTGAGACCGAGAACTACAGTGGCGCCCTGCGGCATCGGTCTGCTGCTCCTCACGCGAACCTCGGCCCACTGGTTCAAGGCGGAGGCGAAGAAGCGCGGCTTCGATCAGCTGCACCCCACCGACGCAATACCGCACACCAGTGCCTGTTCCTCACGCTCCGCGGGCCGACGGAGCTGAGCGAAAGGTGCCTGAAACCATGTCGGCCACCCAGACCAGCAGCCGGGCCCGGACCTACGCCCTCTACACCGGCGCTCCCCGCCAACTCGCATGTGAGATCGTCGCCGGCCTGCCCCGGCACGCCCCGCTCATCCCGGCCCCCGCCCACCACGCGCAACTCCTGCTTGAGTCCGAGGCGTTCTACTGGGTCCTCAGCTCCCAGCGTGACTACTTCGAGTTCCCCTTCGGCATCCGGTACGTACAGCCCACCGCGGAGGGCATCCGGCTCCACCTGGAGAGCAACGCGAGCCTCGACAGCCTGCTGGCCGGCCTCCTGCCCGCCCGCGTGTCCGTGGGTACCGGCGACGACGAGATCCACGGCCTCAACGGGTGCCGGATCACCGCACGAAGCGAGCACGGCATCGAACTCCGCCGCCTCGGACAGCCGACCAGCATCCAGCTCACCGGCCCCTCCCGACGCGCCTTCCACAAGGCCGAAGCCACCCTCGCCGAACGCATCCGCGACCACAAAGGCGAGGCCAGCTGGCTCGCCGGCGACACCTGGACCGTCTACGAACGCCGGTGGGAAGACGAGCGCCAGCCGCTCCCGTACGAACCCACCTGGCGCGAGGCGGCCTGGCTCCCCAGCGGGCTGCTGCGCCGCCTCGGCCTCCTGCACACGGTCGCCGTGCCCCAGGTCGTCACCGGACACCAGTCCCGCCTGGGGCAGTGGTGGATCCTGGAGCTGGACCACTACTCCGACACCGGCCTGCGCCGGGCCGAGCTGGCACAGGCCCTTACCGACCCCGAGCACGGTCTGCCGCTGGAATTGCGCGAGCACCGCGACCTGACCGCCGACGGGGGCCTCGGTGTGGTCCTCCTGAAATCCCCGGACGCTACCGCCACCCTCCAGCTGCGATACGACCGCTTCGACTACCCGGTCAAGGCGGAGCGGGCCGAGATGTTCGCGGCGATCCGGCGCCGGATCAGCGCCCTGACGGGCGAGGCCCCGTTCCCGGCGATTCCCGGCTGCTCGCCCACCGGCTGACACGTCAAGGGCCACCCGAGCCGTCGTCAAGTCCCCTTCACCCAAAGGGATTGCCGTCACCATGCGATCTCCCCGCTCTACGGGCGTGCCGTACCGTTTGCGGACTGCACGTGCCCGGGGGAGGGCAGGCGGCCGGGCTGGGGAGAGGACGGCATCGGGGTGGTCGGGGATGAACATGAGACCTGGGGTGAGAGGGCGGCCTGCCGCACCGCTGATCCCGACGAGCTGTTTGTCGAAGGAGCGGCCCAGAACAAGGCCAAGGCCGCCTGCAGCGGCTGCCCGGTGCGCACCGAGTGCCTGGCCCATGCTCTCGATCAGCGCATCGAGCACGGGATCTGGGGCGGGATGACCGAGCGTGAACGGCGGGCTCTGCTGCGGCGGCGCCCGCTGGTCACGTCCTGGCGTCGCCTGCTCGAAGCAGCCCGATCCGAACACGAGCGGCTCACCGGTGCCGGCGAGGGCCAGACCTGGGATGCCACCGGATGACACCCTGCGGCCCCCGAAAGGACGCCCAGTAGGCCTCGCCAGACCAGGCCATGCTGTACAACGCTGGTGCACGGGCCGGTTCTTACAGCAGGTCTACTTCCGCGTCGACGTACCCGAACTGGCGGGCCATGTGCACCAGTGCCTCCCGCAGCAGGCTCTGGCGCTCCGTCTGGCCCATCGCCGGCGCGGCCGTGATGGTGACGGTCATCCGCGGCCTGGTCCCGCCGTCGTTGGCGCCGAGCGACTCCAGGTCGACGAGGGAGTCCAGGGCGGGCAGGACGCCGTTATCGGCGGGCTGTTCGCACGTCATCCGCAGCTCGGTGGTGGGCGGGGCGGACCAGGACAGCCCGGCCGGGTCACCGACGACGTCGGGCAGCAGCTCGGCGGCCGTCTCCCACGTGCTCAGCAGCACGGCCTGGACCTCGTCGAAGCCCAGGCGCGTGTCCCAGCCGGGGCCGATGGCCGCCGCCCACGCCTGCGGGTTCTCGATCAGAACGTCGGAGCAGGCGACCACGGTGGACTCCATCGTGGTGGGCAGGGCGAGCATGACGGACGCCTTCAGGGCCGGGCCGCCGTCCGGTCCGGCGATCGTGCACGAGTAGCCGACAGATCGGGCGGAGTTGCCGAAGGGCCCCCGTTCCCAGCGAGCGGCGGGAAGTTCCGCGCCCCGGCGCCTGGACAGCATCGTCAACGCCCCAGCCACCGCGCTGTGCGGAAGCTGCTGCTCGAGCAGAGTGCGCCGGGGTTTGCTGATCTCCAGCGCGCTCGCCTCGGCCCAGGGCAGGTTCACCACGGCGCGCAGCCGTAGCGCCGGTGTCTGCCCGGCGGTCCAGTTCTCGGCCGACCGGCCCTGGTTGATGCTGAAGCGGGGGAGCGGCTGCCACCGCCACACGCCTCGCCCGGAACACGCCAGGCGGCCTGCGCCCCACGATCCGCCGTCGACGTCCACACTCCGGGAGTCGGCCGCGATCACCCACGGGGTGTCCGTGTCCTGGGGCGGGCGGGGAAGGCCGATGGCTGCGAGCGGATCATGGCCTGGCGCGTGCCGGCCGGCTTCGACGATCGCCTGCCAGATGGGCGCGGCGACCACGACCGGCGGGCGGCCGGCCACCAGGCACAGCACCCAGCCCGGCTCGCCGTCGCGCTCGTGGTGCAGATCCTGCAGGGCGGTCGACCCGTGGGCCCATGCTTCCCCGGCCGGTTCCCCCAGCTCGGCCCTGGCCAACTGACGGTATGCCTCTTGCATCTCCCGTTCGCGATCCGGGAGCCCCTGGCCGACCCGCAGCCCTCCCCCCGACCCGCTGCCGGAAACGGCCTGGCGCACGAGGTCGGCGAGGGCCTCGGCGGTTGGCATGCCGGAAGCTCGGACACCCGCGGAGAGCAAGGCCTGAATCTCGGCGCGCGGCAGCCAGTGCGTCTGGTCGCCGTCTCGCACCGGCACGGCGACGGTGTCCGTCCGCTGGGTGCCCGGCTTCCCGGTCGGCGCGGCCACGACGAAGAGCGTGGCCGCGGGCTGCGCGGGAATGTCGATGAACAGCACGCGCTCCTCACCGTCGCCGGACCAGCCGATGCGTACCCCGCGGGGCGCGGGGGTGATCCGGGCGCGGATCACCTTGCGGACCTGGTCGACGTTCACCGCATCCTGGGCGAGCCCTCTGATGTGGTCGAGGACTTCCTCGTCACTGTCCATGCGGGTGGCGATGCCGATCACGATGACCCCGCCTCCCCCGTTGGCGAAAGCGGCGACATCCTTGGCGAGTTCCTCGGGCGCGCGGGGGTCGGCATCGAGCTGGTACGCGGCGGCCTTCGCATCGAGCCACTGTGTCTCGCGCAGTCCGAGCAGAGAGCCGGGCTGGTGGGCCTCCAGTGCGGCTAGTGCGCTCTTCAGATCGGTCGGCATCCCGGCAGTATCCTCCGACCCTTCGGCACTCCGCCGCCTGGTTTCACAAGTTCACCGTCTCCCCGGAACGCCCGATCAGGTCATCTGAGGGGGGACGGCCGGACCGCACGGACACCAGGGGCCTACGTACGGAATCCGTTGATCCGACTGACGGAAAGTGGGGCTGGTGCCGCGCCGCATGGTGCGGTCGCTACGAGGCGGACGGCCCGACCTGATCGATGAGACCAGCGGCATCGATCTGGTCGGCGATCGCGCGGATCTCCGTGACGGGGTCCGTGACTCGCTGCGATTGCTGCCGGGCTTCGGCCCTGTCCGCGATCTGCCGGAGGATCGCTGTGACCGTGGGCAGGGGGAGGACGAGGGTGCCGTCCGGGAGCCTGGTCGCCTCCACGTCGATGTTGTCGCTCATAGGGCTTCCCCCAGTCGAAGGCGGTGGTTGGCAACGTCGGCGAATTCTGGCAGTTCCGTCCCCGCGACTGGGCCTCGGGGTCGTCCGGGCGGGGTGAACGCCCGCGGGCACAGCCACCGTTGTTGTGGTTGCATCACCGAGTTCCGGGTCCTACGCCTTCGGGCGGCTCTCCGGGCCGGTCACGTCGGCGAGGTGGAGAACGCCCGTGCTGCCGAATACGGTACGGAACATCACCTCGCTGCCGGCTTGGCCGGTTCCGCAGACCGCGTCACTGAACCAGCGGCTGGAGCGCAGCGCCTGGACGATGCACTCGGCCACCGCGTCCCCGACGGGCGCGACCGAGGTATCGGGTGACACCAGCTCGGGCAGGTCCTCCAGGTCCATGCCGTAGCGCTCCAGGTGCTGGATGAGCAGGTGGGCCAGGGCGCGAGAGGGGTCGCTGGTGTGGCGCTGCCCGTCGTCGGGGTTCATCAGCCCGGGGAAGACCACGGCGCGGCTGAAGAAGTCGCACAGGGCCCCGAACAGCTCCGGGTCCGGGTGGTGGCTGCGTTCGTCGCGTGCCTTGAGGGCCCACTGCAGGATGACGTCCACGTGCGCGCGCCGGGCCCGCTCCGCCGCGTCTGGCGTGCGGGCGTCACCGGACCCGAGGGCGGCGGCCCCGGCGGTGCCGTCGGCCTCCACGGGAAACGGCGCCGTGACGGGCAGAACGTCGCCCAGCTCGTCCTGCCACCGGTCGAATGTCGCGGCTTCCTCCTCGGCGCGCTGGTAGGCCGCGTCGTACTTGTCGTCGCCGAGGACCGCGGCAGACTCCGCCCACCTCGCGAGGATCGCGGCGTGCTCCCACCGGTCCTCGGATGCAGGAAGCTGGTCGCGGCGTCCGTCCATGAGGGCCGGCAGCAGCGCGGTGATCGCCTCCGGCGCCGCCAGCACCGGCACCGGCAACGCGACGAGCTTGTCACCGCCTCGCTCCTGGTACGCCCAGCCCGCGGACGACTTCCACACCAGCTCCAGCCCGTCCGGCCACTCCTCGGCGGTCAGCTCCGCAGCGCCGCCGATCCACGCCCACCGGGCCTCCGCCGTACCCCGCACCTCTCCGCGGCGCAGCGCGAATTCGGCATCCGCGTAGCCGGCGCGCGCGAGAGCACCCTCGATGACGCGCGGGTACCTCTTCCAGCCCCTGAACTGGTCCACGGTGCGACCTCTCCTGCTGCTCCGAAACGGCCCTGCCTCTGTCCCGGTCAGACTGCCAGCCGCCACCGACAACGCCCCCGCCGGTAACCGAACACGAACCGAAAGCACGAGCATTCGTGCGGTCCCTGCGGTGGGCCGGCTCCACCGCCGGGGTCCCGGAGCCGCCCACTGCCGTCACCCGCGGTGCGTCTGCGACGATGCCGGCGCGCTCCGAGCCGCTGGCTGCCAAGGTGACACCCATGGAATCCGTCGACACCGCACTGGACCGCCTCTGGCCCGCCGAGCTGCGCACCGACCATCTCCTCCTGCGGCCGGTCACCCACGAAGACGGACTCCTCGTGCACGAGCTGCTGACCGACGACCGGGTCCGCGCGCACCTCGGCGGTCCGGTCACGCAGGAGCGCGTCGCCGCCCGGCAGGCCGCCTACCCGACGACGGCCGGCGCGTGGACCGTCGTCCGCGTCGCCGACCAGCAACCGATCGGCCTGGTGACCATCGGCGCCGACCACAGGTGCGAGGGCCGCGCCGAAATCTCCTACCAGCTGCTCCCCTCCGCCTGGGGCGAAGGGCTGGGCAGGGAGGCCGTCGCAGCGGCCGTCAGCTGGTGGACGGACACCGTCCCCGGCGGTGGCCCGCTGGTCGCGGTCACCCAGAAGGCCAACCTGGCCTCGTGCCGCATGCTGGAGTCGATCGGCATGATCGTCGTCGACGAGATCGACGAGCACGGAGTGCGCCAGTGCCTCTACACCCCCGCGGGCGACCAGGACGACAGCGATCTGCGCTGGGTCCGTCTGCTCGCCGAGCACCGGGACGCCGTCGAACGCCGCCGAGGCGCTCAGGCACGCGAGACCGCGGCCGGCCAGAACCTCCCCGACGACCTCGCGGCGCTCACCCCCGAGGAGTTGGCCCGGCTGTGCCCCGCCCGCCACGGCGCCTACGGATGCGTCTGCGCACGCATGGCCGATCACACGCCGGACCTTCACCTGGGCCGGGCACAAGACGGCGCGTGGATCGCCTGGCTGACAACGGCTGGAGCCTCCTGACCGCTCGCCCCGGCGCGGCCAGGGGAGCACGCCGGCGCTCAGAACTCGCTGGCGCGCATGGGGACGAGCTCGGCGACCTCGAACTGGGTGGTCTCCGGGTGCAGTTCGAGGAAGCTCGTGAACTGACTGCGTACAAGGCGCCGTCCATGCAAAGAGTGCGCACCCCGAATGAGGTGCGGAGCCGTCGATGGTGCACGACGTCCCTCGTAGTGAGGAATACGCACCGTGCAGTCCCTGCCGACCGCGCTCCGCGCCGTCCCGGTGGTCGGCGTATCGGAATCGCTGCAACGCGGCGCGGTCGCCCAGCGAGGGCGCCTCCCCGTCGCGCGGCTGTCCAAGTTCGCTGGCACCAACGCGGTCAGTGCAACTCCTTTGCCAACCGGTCAGGTTCGGGGGAACAGGAGAACCATTGCGCCGCAGGCACGCGAGGCGCTCACTGCCTGGCCGGGCGTCCCCTAGATTGAGTGCATCTTCTCGGTAACTCTGGTGCGCGGGAAGGGCAGCGCGCTACCGTTGGGTTGGCCGAGCGCTTCGGCCCAGGCCAGTACCCGGTCCCATGAGCGGGGTGCGCAACGGCGAAGGTGCCCACCGCGAAACTGACGGTGGCCAAGCTGCATCAACGCGCAGGCATCACCTTTGGGACGGCCCACCGCCAGCCCGAAAGTCCTCTCTCTGCGCTGACTGCTTGGTGCGCATCGGGTCATGGGGCCGAAGCGCCGGAAACCGAGAGCAGCATGACCAAAGATCACGCCCGTAAGAACCGGGCCCGCCGTACGATGGCAGCCACTGGCGCCGCCTACACCACCGCCGACGCTGGCCTCCCCTCTCCCCTCCTGGGCCATCAGCACGACCGCAGCACCGTCTTCACCCCCGTCGACGCCCGCGGCTTCGGCCAGAACCGCACCGTGCCCATGGACGCCGCGACCGACCTGCTCGGGGCCACTATCGACTGGTGCACCCCGTGCAAGGTCCGGGCCACCGCCGTCATCGTCGACGGCGACCCCGTCGTGATCGCCGCCGTGGCCGGGCTGATGGGCATGGCCCCGGGTGCCGGGCCGAGGATGAGCGCGGCGACGCACGTCGTGGATCCGCTGTTCCAGCTCGCCCGGGTGACCCTTGACGGCGCCCCGATCCTGGCCGCTGTCACCGCCATGACCCGCGAGGACCGCGCAGACCTGCTGGAGGACAGCATGACCGTGTGGGCAGCCGTGTCCAAGGCCGGGCCGCCCCGCGGCGACACCGACATGTCCCCGGCCCACGACGGCACCGGCTACCAGGTCACCGCCTACACCACCTGGCACACTTCCCGCCGCGGCCCCGTACCCGCAGTGTTTGTCGCCACCCGCAACGAACTACTGCCGGGCGACCACCTGCGTCAGTGCGGCTGGCAACCTCAAATCGGCACCGTCACCCCGGTCATCAACGACCACTGGACGGTCACCGTCGACGCCGCCGGCGCACCCACCGCCATTACCGGACTGCCCTGGCCCGACTACCCGCAGGCCCTCGTCACCCTGTGGCAGCGCACCCCTGAGACTCCCGCAGCGCCGACGGAGTGGCTCCAGGCCGCGGTCAAGGAGCGCGCCCTCGTGCTGGTCGGAGCGCTGGCCGACGCGGAGCCGACCACCGTGGATGCTGCGAAGCGAGCCGGCACCCTGTTCATGGTCCGTGCCAAGGTCATGCGCCCTGCTCCCATCAAGCGGCACTACAAGGTCCTGGCCGAGCGCGCTGACGACAACACGGACGCCTTCATCACCAGGACCTATTACGCCTACGCCGTCACTCCGGGGGAAGCAGCCGGCCTGATCCAGAAGAAGCGCCTGGACAAGCTGAGCACCCCGTATCGGATCATCAGCGTGGAAGAGGAACCGGACTATGACCGAGAAGACCTATGAGCCCGCAACGCACGGTGCTGACTCTCACTTGGTTGCCCGAGCCCTTCTCGTTCTGGTGTGCAGGGAGACAGTCCTGAGCGCCGACTCCTCGGCACCTGCCGAGACGATCAGAGACGCTTCGTGAGAACGCTCAGCACAACGAAGCGAGAGTCAGCACCTGGTAGAACTCGCCTTCACTCGCCTGGACTGAGCAGTCGGCAGGCGCGCGAGCCGTGAGCAGGGTGGTCCGGCCCCGGCCGTACTGCGTCCCGTCACGGGGACCGGGGCCTGTCCCGCACACTCCATTCCGGCGCGGGCCTCGGCGAGCCTAATGGGTGAGCCGAGAGCCTGTATAAGGCTCCCCGGGGGCTCGACCCGCCGACCGGGACGAGGTAGTGCGGACGGGCACGGCACTGGGACTTCTTTGGCGCGTTCACGCGGCTGGCCCCCGAGGAGAGGTACCGCGAGTGGCGCCACCGACTGCACCGTCCTCCCCATCCTGGACTCGGGCCGTGTCGGCCTCAGTGGGCCCGGCGGCGACACCGTAGAAGCCACCGAAAGCCTCGACCCCGCTCTTCCCCTCCAGCTGAGCGAGCAGCGCTGCCGCTGCCACGCCGCGAGCAAGCTCACTCGCCGTCCGGACCACACGGTTCTGCGCGCGTCCCGACCGAGGACGACCATCGCTGAACTGCAGCACGTCACCGTTCTCGCCCAAGCTGCCGCCAGCGCGCTCGGCTTCACCACGTAGCCAGTTCTTGGCCTGCTCGCGAGAATGGCCCCATTGCCTGAGCTTGTACGCGATATCAGCGCCGCACAGCGGAACGGCGAAATCCAGAAAGAGCCGCAGCTCCTCAATAGCATCCAGTGGTTCAGGCTGACGCATGAAAAGACCCCCTAAAACGACAACGCAAGAATTCGAGAACCCCGAAACCGGCTAGAGAAGCGGTTGTGTTCCGGGCGAAAGCGAGCAAGAAGCATCAGTCGGGAAGACCCCGTCACGATCGGGCCACACGGCCTGCCAGTACGGCACAGCGGTATCCCGGCCATACACCGCCCGCAGCATCGCGAAGGGCTCCAAGGACTCCACGGGGCGCATGAGCAGCCGGAATCCGTTCGCGAGAAGCCCGTCCAGGACCTCACCGGCAACCGGACCAGACGATCCGGCGAACCGCTCGACGACGGAATGGAGCACGCCCTGCATCGCCCTGACGTCCAGGCCGGCCATCACGAACTCATGCCCCAGAGACTCGTGCAGACCGACGGTGTAGCAATAGGCGGCAGAACCCTCATCAGCAAGAACCGCCTGGACGGCGAACCCGTGCTCCGCGATAATCTCGCGCAGTCGAGCAACGTACTCCGTCATGAAGTCGGGCAGACACACAAGGCAATCCGCGTCCCCGCAAGAATCGTGAGGTCGGCCCTCCGGCAAAACACTGGCCGCGACAGCGGGTGTGAAATCCAGATCGCGAACAACCAGCTGGGACAGGTCGCCCTCCTGATGGAACGACTCCAGAGCCGGAAGATCGATCAGACCCCACCGCCCCTGCGACAGGTCACCGCCCGGGCACGACCACCCGTAAGCCTCACCGCTCGCGTCGTCGACCTCCACGACGTACCACTCGCCCCAGGCGGAGAAGTACCGGAGGCCGACCACCCTGTGCTCATGCGGCTCCAAGACCGTTGACCACAGACCCGGGATCTCGCCCAGCACCGCCGGAGCCGGGTAGAAGTCGTGGCCGCGCTGCTCGCGCCACACCTCCGGCGGCCGTGTCCTGACCGGAGCACCCCCCTGCACGGAACGCTCGGGCGCGGGCTGGGCGCGGAAGACGACCTGCTCCACGTCCGGGTGGTAGATCGACGCCTCGTCGCCGTCCCAGCGCACCGTGTACGCCTCCAGGTCGCCGGGCAACGCGCGCAGTTCGGGGACGGTCTCCATCGCCCGGAGGAAGAGGGCGATGAACACCTCCTCAGAGGTCTCGGAATCGGCAGAAACGGTGGTTCGCTCCCAGGGGTGCCCGAGGAAGCGCATGCGGATGTCCGCCATGATCAGTTCTCCAGTGAATCGTGAGTGGGGAGGCCGGGGAGCGGCTGGCCGTTGCTCGCGTCGCCGATCCGGGCGATCGAAGAGCGGCGGCGCCACGCCGCCGCATGCATCACCGGCCAACCGGCCCCAACAGGGTGCAAGGGGGAAAAGCCCGGATCAGGAGTCGGATTGCTGCGCCTGGTACTCGCCCACCACGGCGAGCACCGCGATGCCGAGAAGGCCGGCTCCCTCGCCCGCCATCCAGTCGCCGAGCGTCGTTCCCGGGCTGTTGCTCAGCCGTTGGATGAGGTCGTGCACGCCGACATGCGGAACACCCTCGGCATCGCAACCAGCCTCGAAATGTCCGAACTGAGGGACGTGCGCGTGGTAGTGCCCGTCGGCGCTCCAGTGAGGGTCCTGCCACAGCTCGAACACGGCGTTCGGGGCGTCTTCCTCCAGCCGCGCGGCGACCTCTTCGCAGAGGCCCAGCGCGGCGTCCGGGGAGCGGTAGACCTGCCCTAGCGTGAGGACCTCGGCAGGGCCACGCTCATACTCGCCGCGGAGGCCGTGCTCCCGCATGAGGTCGAGAAGCGGAACGAGTTCGCCAGCGGGTGCCGAATGGATACGGAGCTGCAGATCAGCAGACACGTTTCTTCCTAGGTTCGAGCGCCACGACGGGCGCGCACATAGAGGGGGGAGGGGGAGGGCCAGGGCCGCGCGTTTTCGTGGGAGCGGCAGAGGCCCAAGCAGAGGGCCTTCGGCTGTTCGCCCGGAGCCCTCGCACCTGCGGGAGACCAGCGGCGTGAGGCGGCTCTCCGGCCGTCCGGCGCGACGGGGAGGACCGGTTGACGGTGGCCGTCAGAGCCGCGATGTCTCACGCTGCCAGGCGCGCGTCTCAGCGCGGCGAACCAGACGCCGGAACCAGGGCCCTTTTTCGCCCTCGTCGCTGTACCGACCCGGCAGGATCTTGCTTCCCACGGAGCCGGTCCGAGCGTTCTTGACCTTGCGACGCCTCGCGGGACGCTTCTTCGCCCCGGTTCCCGGGACAGGGGTACTCATGTCGAGATCAACTCCGTATTCGCCCCGATGCCCTACGCGTGGTCGTTCTCGTCGCAGTCGGAGCAGTCGTCGGGACAGCGGTTCAGGGGTTCGGGCACGGCCCGAGAGGGTTAGAAGGTCAGCGACTGAGGCTGTTCAGCTCACGCTTCATTCGTCACTGACCACCACCCGCACGCCCGACATGCGGCACTCCTGGCCGCGCACGCTGTGACCCTCCAGCCGGCCGCTGATCAGGTCGACAACCGCTCCGCACCCGGCGGCCGGACAGCGGACGGCCATAACCCGGCCCTCGTCGTCGAGGAGGGGCATCTCGTGCGCGAGAACCATCGCCGTCTGCTCGCCCTTCAGCCGTATGGAGAAGGTCACCTCTCGCCCGGCCCGTATGTCATCGAGACACGACTGACACAGGGGCTGCTTGCGGGCTCTGGCTGTGGCCGCCGGTGAAGGGGGAACACGGTGGCCGTCAGGAGAGACGCCGGGCGGCAAGCCCGTCTCGGGGTCGATCAAGAGGCTCGGGGCGGTGTGGCGTTCCAGCTCGTGAAACATGGTCGGGCGGCCGCAACAGGGGCATCTCATCAAATAGAACAACGCGAGCTCTCAGGATCGTCGGAGTGGGTGGGCGCGGACTGCCCCTGAGGGGAGGGCTGTCCTGCGGTGACTTGGGGCTGTCACGGGGAGATGCAGCCGGTGACCCAGGTCGGGTCGACTTCCTCGACGAGGCCGCGGAGGCGGCCTGTTGGTCGGGTGGCTTGTCGGCGGGCTTTGCGCTTCCCCCGCCCTCACGAGAACAACAGTACACATTAGAATGCTGATACGCAACGACCAAGGTTCTTAGCTCCCCTGCAAGACACGGCCAGCCTCAACCTGAACAGCAGCGGGGACCGTCCGCCTCGGGACCCGGGCCCCGCGCATGTACCGGAAGGCCAAGGGCCTCAACGACCGTCCGGTCGCCGCCGCCCCGATGCCGCGCCGCGCGGAAGCCCGCTACCCATGCGGCACGCCAAGCCACTGCGCCCCCACATCCGCCTCCCAGACCCCCGGAGTGCCAGAGCAGGAAGGGGCGCGCAGAGCCGGCAGACGTGCGCCCTGCCCGAGGCCCGGCCAGGCCCGTACCGTCGCAAGGACGGCCGAAGACCCCGGCATGACGCCCGGAACAGCGGTCGAGGAGGACGGTGGCATCGTGATGGAGCGCAGGAGAGCACTGAGCGCCGGGCTTTGCGCGGCGGCACTATGGGCGGGCGACACGACACCAGCACTCGCCAGCGGACTCGGCCAGCGCCTGGCGGACGGGGAACTTTCGGCCGCCCACGGTTTGTTCGCCGCTGGCAGGTACGACCGGCTGCACCAGGTGCTCCCTGGGATGGTGACCCGCGCGAGCGCGAGCGAACGAACGGGCCCGGTCAACGCCAGCCGGGCGGCAGGGGTATGGGTGCTCGCCTCTCAACTGGCAGTCAAGGAAGGCGACGTAGACACGGCGGCCGCCTTCGCAGTCCGGGCCGGAACGGCGGCCCGCCGCTCGGGCCACCCGGTCATCCTCGCGGCCGCCGCGCGCGCGGCGGCGACGCCGCTGCGCCGTACGGGCCGCCCCGATACCGCCCTGCAGCTGCTCCAGGAAGCACACGAAGAGCTGAACGCCGGCCCCCGACCGTCCGCGGACGTCCTGGACGCATCCGGCATGGTGGCCCTGACCGCCGCGTACACCGCCGCCCAGGCCCGCATGCCGTCCGCTGCCGAGCAGTTCGCGTCGCTGGCCGAACAGACCACGGCCCGCCTCCTTCGCGACCGCGGACGGGTACCGGCGGGCGGGGAGCTGTCGCCAGCGCAGTGCATGCTGTTCCGGATCGGCATCCACCAGAAACTCGGCGACGTCGACCGCGCCCTGGCGTATGCCGCGGGCTTGGAGCCGGCCGTGCTGCCCACGCCAGAGCGCCGGGCCCGCGCGGCGACCGACACCGCCCGCGCCCTGCTGGCCGCCGGAGACGCGCCGACCGCGTTCCTTCAGCTACAACTCGTAGAGCGGTCCGCGCCGCAGGAGGCCCGCCGTCCCTCGGTACGCGCGCTGACGGCCGAGATCGCCGCGCGTCGGCCGGACCTACCCGGCGTCACAGCCTTCGCCCGCCGCACCACCTCGCCGGCCGAATCCCCGCCGCGCCCTCGTAGAGCTTGATCGAGGTCGAGCAGACCTCGCGGTGGGCGTCGTCAGCCCAGGTAGTAGGTGTGTGTCGGGCGAAAAGTCGGGTAGAGCAGCTCGAATCCACCCGGGCCCCGCGGGTCGTCGAAGGCGAGCAGCGCCGGGTCGTCCAAGGTGCAGCAGCCACACTTCGGATCCATCCGCGTGATGGTGATGTGGGGGAACTCGGCTGCCATCTCGCTGATGGCTTCCTCCCACGCTGTCTTGTCCTCGTCACGCCAGTTGTGCTCGGTCCCGGCCATGTAGACCCGGTCCAGGCGCTCGGCCCACTCGTCGAATGTCATTCCTGCGGCCTTTCTGCCCGTCCCCTGGGGGTCCCAGGGGTGGAGTCGGGTTGGTGGGGTTAGGGGTGGGCGCGGGCGGCCCTTGGGGGTGCTGGCCGGGCGGGGCCCCGGCGCGCCGGCCCGGGGCGGGGCGGGGTGGATGCGGGCGGCCGTGCTGGTGGGGGCGGGAAGGATCAATCGGCCCATCCGAAGAAGAGCCATCCCGAGGTGGCCGACGCCCCTTCGCCGGTGACGGCGATAGCTCCGGCCGGATCCCACTTCCAGAATCCGTCTTCGGGCCCTCCGAGTAGTTGCGCGGCGAGCGCTTCGGCGGCGGTCATGGTCAAGCCCGTGTCCGAGACCACCTTGTAGCTGTCTTTCGAGGCGAGAAAGCCATCGCAGCCCTCGTCCAGGTCCCGCAGCGCGGTGACTTGCGCGACGCTGAATGCCTCGGCCGCAGTAGTGCCTTCCTGGAACTCGATGAAACTCTCAGCACCCATCGTTGTGACCGGCACACCGACGAAACGCTCTGGCCTGGGACGCTAGGCGTCCCGTCAAGACCGCCTCCCGCGCTGCCGCAACAGGTTCCCCGTGGGGGCTACCCCGCGTTGTCAGCCGAACTCGACCCTGCACAGGGAACAATGAGCTACAAAGACCTCGGGCAAGCGAGGGCGATGAGGGAGGACGTGTGGAGGGCCAGCAGCCGTTGACGAGTGAGGAGGCAGAGGCCTGGCACATCGAGATTCACAGGCCGTACCTCACTGCCCACCCTGAGTTAATGGATTCATCGCAGCCTGCGGAGCCGGCTCACGTGTGGTGCGCAGCGAAGCTGCCTGACGACATATGGTGGCGATCAGCCGCGACTCATGAGGCGGCGCATGCGCTGATGGCTTGGCTCCTCGGGTTTGAGGTGAGGCGGCTTTCCCTTGCCAGAGACCGGTCCGTGCTGGAGGGGGGCGGCTGCTCCGTGGGTGGGCGAGGGGATGCGCAGCACTACACGCTCGTGTGGCTGAGCGCCGGTCATGCCCAAGCCAGATGGCTGACGGAACACGGGTACACGCATCCTGAACTGCGCCGTTGCGTGCTTGAGCACGGCACGCTCGGCGACCACAGGATCGTGGACGGCTATGCGGCCGCCGGCTTCGTCCTCGACCGAGAACAGGCGATCACCGATGCGCAGCACGTACTCGGTGAACCGTGCGCTGCCGCTGCCCTCAGTGCTCTCGCCGATCTCCTGCTTGCCGAAGGCGAGCTGGACGCGGGGCGTATCACCGACTGCCTGGTGGCCCAGCGTGCCGTGCGTACCCCGGCCGTGAAGGTATGGGTCCCCGGCCAACGATTGCCGTTGATCGCTGCTGCCGCATAAGGCAGCCGCCGAGGCGCAGTGTGGAGCCGTGTCACGGCGAACCCGGTGGCCAGGGCCGGGCACGGACAGGCCGGGAGTTTCGTCGGTGTGGACGCGGCTCTTTCATCGGTGCCCCTGACCTTCCTCGGAGGGACGTTGTGGTTGGGGGTTGCTCGGCCCTGGGCGGAGGGCCGTCTCCGCGGTGGCGGGGCCCCTGGGGGGCCTGGGGGGCCGGGCCGGGCGGCCTTGGGGGGTGTTGGGGTCGCCCGGCCCTGTCGTGGGGGGTTAGGCGGTCTTGTAGGTGTTGAGCTTTTCGACCATCTCGGCGCGGATGAGGGCGAGGGCCTGGGCCTTGTCGTCGATCTTGTTGATTTCGGTCTGGATGGCTTCGGCGCGCTGGGCGTTGAGGAACTTGGTGTAGGTGGCCTCACGGGCCGGGGTGGCCTTGTCGGCCTGGTAGGTGGTGACCAGGGCGGTGACGAGGTCGCGGACCTTGTCGAAGGTGTCCGAGCTGGCGTTCTCGGCCGGGGCGCTGGTCTCGAAGGCCGCCCCGAGCATCCGCTTGCGGAACTTCAGCAGCGGCGCGGCCCCGTTGTCCGTCTCGGCGGTCAGGTCGGCCGGGTTGACCAGGTGACTGCCGACCACGTACGGCAGCTCCATGTCACCGAGCTTCGGGGCGTCGGTCCGCTCGTGGCGGTCGGTCCCGCTGCCCTTGCCGAACTGGACGTTCAGCAGACCCTCGGTCTTCGGGAACAGCTCCCAGTTCGGGTGGACCACGACCGTGCCGATCGGGAAGGTGCCGTCCTGGAGGACGCGGGACAGGTCGTAGACCGCCTCGCCGTTCTCGCCCGTCTCGACCGCGTAGGAGTAGGTGTGACCGGCCGGGGTGGTGAACGTCTGGGTACCGGACATGAAGATCCCTCCAAGGGAGTCAGTAGGTGGTTTCTCGGCCGGCTTTTCGTTCCCCCG
This sequence comes from Streptomyces sp. NPDC051582, assembly GCF_040681715.1. Lineage (NCBI taxonomy): Bacteria > Bacillati > Actinomycetota > Actinomycetes > Kitasatosporales > Streptomycetaceae > Streptomyces > Streptomyces sp. NPDC051582. The sequence goes on along the minus strand of NZ_JBFAZJ010000020.1, from coordinate 896 downwards.
ACCTCGTGATAACTACTGTACACATCGAAGCGCGAATACGCAACACCAGAACGGGACCACCCCCACACGCTCAACCAAACCAAGCCCCAACTAGGAACCTCACACCCCGCCACCCCCGCCCGGTGACCGACCGCACCCGCACCCCCGCCCCCGCCATCGACTCACCCCGCCCCCACCCGAGCTACCGGCGACCACCCGACCACACCCCCGCGCGACCCCGGATCTAACACCCCCCACGGGTCCGCAACGCGAATCTAACGCCACCCCGGAAACCCGCCCCCGCCCAACCCGCGAATCTAACACCCGCACCGCACGCGCCGATTGGTGCGGCCCCGGATCTAACACCCCGGACCACCGAATCTAACTACCCGTCAAACAGCGAACCCCCGAATCTAACGCCACCGCGTACGCGCCCCGGAAAGCCGCATAGAATCCCGTGAACGCCATACACCCGGAACCCTTCCCCAACCCGCCAAGAGCCCTGTAGGCTGCTGCTACAGCCCATACAGAGGCACCCCGGCCCCGTCGGAGCAGCCCCCGGGCACGGGAAGCGGACACCCCGTCAATTCCCGCCGCACAACTTGAATTCCAGGGGCCCGAACCCCTAGAATGATCTGGCAGCACAGGAAATCAGGACCACCCGCACACAAACACCACCGGGACAACCTGAAAACCCGTCGAGAAACCACAGAAAAGGCCCGCCAGGACCACCGAGGGAACCCCCTCCACCTAGCCAGCCATTCTTTAACCCCAACCACAGGAAAGAGAAACCGAATTCACGGCCGGACCGCCCGCCGGCCTCCGGCCCGCCCCGCGGGCCGGCTCCTCGGCCCACGTGCTCCCGGTAGCGGTCGATCACCTCCCGCAGCACCTCGGCACCGTCTCGCGCCCACAGC